>BNUW01000008.1 GCA_025997655.1 Spirochaetia bacterium | reverse complement strand
GGACATCGGTGACGGTGGTATATGGTACTGGTGGTTTTAGTAATCCTCCTGAAGGTGCCGAAGAGTACAAGACCTCAAATGCGGTCCTTGAAGATCTGTTTAACAAGTTTGATGCGCTCTACCTCATTGGCGGGGACGTGAATGTTACGGTACCGGCCGGAAAGACACTCTATGTTGCTGACGGAACCGGCATAGAGTCCTTTAATGTGGGCTCGGCGGTCCAGTCCGGCAGTACCGGCACGCATGCTCGCGCCGTTGGTGTCAATCCAGGCGGCGCCACACCGGCTGATGCGGGTAAACTCGTGGTTTTAAACGGCGCTAAGCTGGAATTAGCAGGCGCCAGCTCACTGAACGGTATCCTTTCGGTGAACCGGGGCGGATTTATTGATAGCGCAACCGCCACCATCCGGGGCAGCGGCGAAATTAATATTCGTGGGTTTGTTCGGGTAGCCAGCATTGAAATTGCCGGTGACTTGAATGTCGCATTCGGTAACAATCAGGTGGCCGGCGGCGGCGCTTCCTACGGTATTCTGCTTGCAAACACCATCAACACCAACTTTCTGGACTTCCCGGGGAACATTATAGTAGACGGCACCATCGCTGCGGCTACTAGCTACGGCGGTGTGGGTAAATACTCCACCCTCGGCGGCGTCTTGGAAACGACTACCCGCATCACTTCGGGCGCTGACGTGACCGTGAATTACGGCTATCATGGTATCGACGTCCAACCGCTTAATACTCCCGTCGGCTCTGCTTACCCCAAGAATGGCTATGTGTTTAGCACCCTTACCAGCGCCAACGGTACCGTTACTGTATTAGGCGGGGTTCGCGGTAATATCATCAATACAGCTGATAACCTCATCATTGAAACCGCCACCGGCAGCCATGTATCCGGTGATGTTATCGTGGGTGATGTGCTTGGTAAACCGGCGTTTGTGACCGGTTATATTTATTCCGACCGGGACGTGATCGTGAAGGCCGGGGGCGATGTGGGTGTTCTCACCACTGCCACCAGCTCCACTACCATCACCGGCGCTCTCATTCAGGCGTATAACGATATAAAAATTGAACTGGACGGCGATGTCTACGGCAGTCTCAATGCTGAGAGGGATGTGACAATTGACGGGGAAGTATATGGTTTTGCCCGTTCAGCCCGTAACTTTAAACTGAACAAACAAAACGGCCTGGATTATGGTAATGGCAAGGTTCATAGCCGGGTAACCATCGACGGCGCGGGTTCGATAACCGACAACTACATTAACGGCCATGTTGGCGGCGGTCTTTCTGTGAATAGGAACTCAGGCGTAGGCTCCGGCCCGGTTGCTGTTGCTATCGGATCTTATAGCGGCCCCGGAAGTACCGGGTCGTTTGCGTCAGGGCCGTATGGAAACTGGTTTGGTACAAACGCAACCTATGGCGGTTATGTTCATGGCGGCAGCGTTGATGTTGGCACAAGGGGCGATCTTACCATTAACGGCTACGTCGATGTGTTAGAAAACGCCATTGCTGGTGGTGGCAATGCGGTTATTGGCGCTTCTTCCGGCGGCAAAATCACCATTAGTGCAAGCGGACAGGTTGACGCTGACGCTCTGGGTGAAGTCAGCTATGGCACTTCGATTAACCATGATGAGGTGGCGGGTAAAGCGACCGGCGGTTGGATAAGAGGGGGCACCAGCGGCGGTTTCCAAGTGATAGCCGACGGCAAACTGTATACCACTACGGCGATTCAGCCTACCACACAAGTCCTGTTCCAGGAGCTTGCTAACGGAACGCTTCACACCCATGTTTCGGATGCGGCGGTTAATTTAGGAACCCCCGTTACTGTGTATGATGGTACTGGTCCTAGTAATATTAGAGGATCCTACCTTAAGGTGGCGAAACACAACTATGTTGAGTTGAACGGCGTTGCCGACTTCACCAATACTGTGCCGGCCATTGAAGTGAGGGGCTCTCTCCAAGCCGCGCATATTGGCTTGGCTCGTACCAGATCAATAGAGGTCACCGAAGACAGCAAAATAATCTACGGGACACACTTCACTGATCTTGAGAACGGCATCGTCGCATTTGGCGATTATGCACTGAGGGCGGGGACGTACACTGCCAACAGTACCGGCACCCCTACTGCTGTTATTGTGACATTAGAGACTTCTACCATAGGACTGGCTGCCACTGCGAGCACATTCACCACTACCACTAGCGGCATAACATTTGCCAAGAAAACTTCTGGGGATGCGCCGATCTACACCTTTACGTCTACTGGCAACTACATCAGGACCGGTAATATTTATGTGGCGGGTTACGGTTCTCTTCAACTCAACGGCACCTCCAAGCTTGATTTTGTGGACGGTGGTAACATTTACCTTGGTTCCTCCGGCTTTAACGGTGAACTTAGCTTCCTTACCGGCGCTGTACTAACCGGGTTTGCGGCGGGTACTACTACGCACGTTTCCGATTATCAGAATGTTGGTAATCACTTTACGACCCTTCCACGAATCTCCAGGATAGGTGACGCCAGCGTTACTACTAATTTGGCTAACAGCCAAGCGCCTGATTCTCCCGGGTCGAACCATATGCAAACCTTGACACAAACAGAAGCTGCGGGCGGACGCCCGGCGGGATTCTACACCCCGACCGGCCCTGTAACGCTTTCTGGTTCTAATCAGGCTAATATCAACAAAAATTCACCCGTTCAATGGCACTTTACCGGTGGGGCTCACCCAAACCATTAGTAAGTTAGCGGAGTCCGGCATCCGCCGGGCTCCTATGCCAGACAAACCCTAACGGACCTAATGGTCTGCGGGGCTGCCGGGAAGCAATTCCCGGCAACCCTCCGCATTGCGGAAGAAGAAAAAGGGCTGCCGGGCCCTTAATCCGGCACGGGGCCTGCGGCTAACTCACTTTCTCCGCAGAAACCGGGGCTGCAGGGACGTCCATTTCTGCAGCCTTTTTTTTGGGCCCGGCGCCCATCCCTTAACCCCATCAGCAAGGCTTCTTTTCCGGAACCGCCGGCGATATAATGATGGCGCAGCGGGAGGGGAGGGGCATGCCGGGCCGAATACATTTCCCCACTCAGTTCAGCGATATAATGGCGGCGCAGCGGGAGGGGAGGGGCGAGCCGGGCCGAATGCATATGGGTATCTCTGCGCACGGAGACCTATTCGGGCCCCCTGGGGCCGGGCTCCGGGAGCAGGTTCCCCCATCCGCATGAGGACCGGCTCGCCCCTCCCCTCCCGGCTTTGCCAACAAAGCCCTCCCGGCATATCAGATATAATAAGAAAAACCCTGGACAACATACGGGATCATAGACTACCATTTTTAAAGAGGCGGTAACCTATGGAAAAGGAACAGTTAACCGGGCATATCAATGATTTGGTAAAGGATTCCCCGGATAATTCGGTGGCTTCAGATGTTGCTTTGAGGCCGGATCTTGCGGGGATGCCCTTCTTTGATGAGCCCCTGGCAGGTTTT
The DNA here is from genome assembly GCA_025997655.1 of Spirochaetia bacterium. Taxonomy (GTDB): domain Bacteria; phylum Spirochaetota; class Spirochaetia; order Treponematales; family Breznakiellaceae; genus Termitinema. Next base: position 26,715 of record BNUW01000008.1, on the reverse strand, counting down.
GCTGCGGCGGATGATCCCTACTTCGCGGAGCTGAAAAAGCCCGGGGTTATCGGGGAGCATTTTCTCCTGCCCCGGGACTGGCTGCGGGAAGCCAAAACGGTGGTATCGGTTTTTTTTCCCCACACGAAGCAGGTAAAAACCGCAAACCGCAAAAACAAGGAATGGCCCGCCGATGAATGGCTCCACGCCAGGATAGAGGGCCAGGCATTTATTGCAGGCTTCTGCCGGCATATCACCGCTTTCCTTAAGGACCAGGGCTTTGACTGCATAGCCCCGGCCCTCGATCCTCGGTTTTCCGCCAAAAGCCCCCTCACCGCCGATACGACTCAACAGGATTACTACACGAGCAACTGGTCCGAGCGCCATGCGGCCCATGTATGCGGCCTGGGAACCTTCGGCCTGTCCCGGGGACTTATCACCGCCCGGGGCGTCTCCGGCCGCTTTGCCAGCTTTATTACCACCGCCTGTTTTGAGCCCACTCCCCGCCTCTACTCCGGAGCACAGGATTACTGCACCCGCTGCGGCGCCTGTGCCCGCCGCTGCCCGGCCAAAGCCATTTCCCTTGAGGCAGGAAAGAACCATCCCCCCTGCTCACAGTTCCTGGACCGCACCACAGAAAAATACCGCCCCCGCTACGGCTGCGGCAAATGCCAAACCGGAGTCCCCTGCGAAAGCGGTATACCGAAAAGGTGACGCCCGGGCGTGTCGACAAAGCCGGGAAGAAAGGGGTATGACGGGCGCTCATGCTGTTGGAGGAACCTGCTCCGGGAGCCCGGCCCCAGGGGGCCCGAATAGGTCTCCCTACACGCCCTTGCGCAAGCAAGATCTTGAGACATCCAAATGCATTCGACCCATCACACCCCTTTCTTCCCGCTGCGCCTGCACTATATCGCCGAACAGTGTTCCCATCATCCCCCATCCCAGCAGAAAAGACTATGCCGTCCCCCAAGAGTATTAGGGGTGGCGGTAGGAAAAGAATGGGGGACCCTCTGGGGGGTCCTATTCTTTTCCTACTGACAGGACCCCCCACTACCGTTTTTATACGGCATAGTCTTTACCGAATATCCCAGCCCCCGTCCGCGCCGTTCTTAGTACTGTCCAGGTCCGTTCTGGCGGCGGTGTTTTTCCGCCGCTTGATGTCCGTGATCACCGCCTGCCGGAGGTCACTACTCTTACTGACATCAACGCTGTTCCCGTCCTGGGTGGTGGTGTTCCGCTGTTCCGCCGGAGCGTCAAGGCCGTAAATAATCCCGCCGGTTTTCTTGAAGCGGGCATTGGCCCCCAGAACGGCCACGCCGCCGCCGCCGAACACCGCGCTGTTGCCGCCGATTTCACCGCCGGTCATCGTAAAGGCGCTGTCATGGTTGGCGTTCACCCCGCCCCCTGAATTGTTCGCAGTGTTCCCGGTAATAGCGCCTCCGGATAGTTCAAAGCTGCCCTGGATGACAAACACCCCGCCGCCGGTACCTTCGGACGCGGCCGCGGAAATGGCGGTATTGTTGGCGATAAGCCCATTCTGCATGACAAAGGCGCCTTCGAATACGGAAACCCCGCCGCCCGCAGTGAGCGCCGCGTTATCCCGGATGTCTCCGCCCGTAAGGGTGAAATTGCCGCCGGTCTTTACACTCACCCCGCCGCCATTGGTGGGGGTACTATTCCTGCTGATGCTGCCGCCCTGCATGACCGTGTCCCCGATGATGTGGAGCCCGCCGCCGTCCTCCGCCTGGTTCCCGGTAATTTCGCCGCCATCAAAGGTAAGGGCGGCCCCGGTGTATACGCTGACACCACCGCCCTGGACGGCCGCAGTATTATTTTCAACCGTACCGGCAGTAATCGTAAGGGTACTTCCCGTGGCCAGGATACCGCCGCCATCGGTAGCGGAACTGTTCTCCCGCACCTCGCCGCCATCAAGGGTAAAGCTGCTGCCCGTTCCGATAACCACCACCCCGCCGCCAACCTGCGCCCGGTTACTTTTGATCACCGCGCCATTCCCCGCAATAAGGGTAGCGCCGTTAGTAGTGCTGGCAGCAACAAGTATGCCGCCGCCGCCGCCTTTAGCAATGTCCGGGTCCGTAATGGCGCCGCCTGAGACCTCTATGCTTTCCAGGCGGATATGGGCGTTACCGACAATTTCCAGAACCCGCTTCCCCGCATCAAGAGCGGAAAGCGCCGCCGCAGCATCCCCGCCTTTAATGGTAATCACCGCGTCCCCGGTGGTCCGGGCAGCAAACACACTGCTCCCCTCACTGACGCCTTCGCTGGCCGCGTTCAGAACGCCAAGGACGGTAATGATTTTATGCGCCCCCTCCCCCTTAGCCGTATCAAGGGCTTTCTTCAGAGTTTTAAAGGGCGTCTTCGCCGTTAAGCCGTTGTTGGCGTCATTTCCCGATGCAGAAACATAGTAGGTATCCGTCGTGATTACTTCCGGCGCAGTTTTACAGCTAAAACACACTAATACGGCGAGCATAACGAACACCGCCAATTCAACCTTTTTCATATTGTTCCTCCTAATATGATCTATATGACATAGCCGGGCGGGGAGGGGCATGCCGGGCGCTCATGCTGTTGGGGGAATCCACTCCGGGAGCCCGGCCCCAGGGGGCCCGAATAGGTCTCCCTACGCGGGGAAACCCAAATGCATTCGGCCAGGCATGCCCCTCCCCGCCCGCTGCGCCACACCATCCCGCTGAACAGTGTTCCCACCATCCCCCATCCCAGCAGAAAAGACTATGCCGTCCACAAGAGTATTAGGGGTGGCGGTAGGAAAAGAATGGGGGGGCCCTCTGGGGGGTCCCATTCTTTTCCTACTGACAGGACCCCCCAGTAATCTTTCTCACGGCATACCCTCTTCCCCTTATACCAAGGTCCTTGCAGTCCGCACAATATCTGCGAACACCCCCCCCGCTGTCACCTGCGCCCCTGCCCCCGGCCCCTTTATCACCAGGGGAAGCTTGATGTAGCGGTCGGTGGTGATCACCACCATGTTATCCGAATCAACCAGGGAAAGGAAGGGACTGTCCGGGGATTCGGCGCGGAGGGAAAGCCGGGCGGAACCTGTCTCGATGACCGCCACATAGCGCAGGGACTTGCCCTCCGCAGCTGCCGCACGGCGACGGCGCTCAAAATCGTCATCAGCCTTTGCCAGCTCCGTGAAGAAGGCTTCCACCCCGTCGGCTTTGAAACAGGAGGGGGGCAGGAGGGGTTCTATGCTCACGGCGTTAAACTCCAGGGACATCCCGCACTCACGAGCCAGAATCAGAACCTTGCGGGCGGCGTCCATGGCGTTCAGGTCGTCACGGGGGTCAGGCTCGGTGTAGCCCTTGGCCTTGGCGTCACGGACCAGGGCGGAAAAAGGTTTGCTGCCATCATAGTTATTGAAGATAAAGCTTAGGGTGCCGGAAAGGACCGCCTCTATACGCCGGACCTTGTCGCCGGATAGGGCCAGGTCCCGGAGGCTTGATATGATGGGGAGGCCCGCGCCTACCGTGGTTTCGTAGAGGTAGGGGACGCCGCGGTTCTTGGAAAGGGCCCGCAGGGTTTTGTAGTACGCAAGGGCGCCGGAATTGGCGCGCTTGTTGGGGGTGACGATGGGGATGTTCGCCTGCAGCAGTTCTGCGTACAGGGCGGCAACCTGTTCGCTGGCGGTACAGTCGCAGAAGGCCATGTTGGGCATGTTGAAGGTTTTCATCCGGTTGATGAATTCCGGCAAGTTCACGGGCAGTACCTCCGTGCCGGGGGAGGCGGTAGCCGGGTCTCCGCCGGTGAGTAATGCCCTCACCTTTTTGGGGACCAGGCCCTTGGGGTTGAACAGCATCCGCTTGGAGTTGGCGATACCCACCAGGTTGATCCGTATCAGGTATTCATCCGCCAGAATTTCATGGTGGTTGACTATCTGTTCCAGCAGGGTGCCGCCGATAAGGCCGATGCCCAAGAGGAAAAGGTTCACCGAACGGACCTCCGCCCGGAAGAAAGCTTCATGGATGGCGCTCAGGGCCTTGGTCACATCCTGGGCGCTGATCACGGCGGAGATGTTTATTTCCGATGAGCCCTGGGCGATGGCCACCACGTTTACCCCGGTGCGGCCCAGGGCATGGAAGACCTTGCCGGAAACCCCCGGGGTATGCCGCATGTTGTCCCCCACTACGGCGATGATCGCCAGGCCCTCCTCCACCAGAGGGGGCTCAATGGCGGCGGCGGCTATCTCCCGGTCAAACTCTTCCCGTATCGAAGCGGCGGCGGCCTGCCCGTCCTGGGGAGCCACGGCGAAACAGATGGAATATTCGCTGGAGGCCTGGCTGATGAGGATGACGCTGATCCCCCGGCGGGCCAGCGCCCCGAAGAGCCGGGAGGAGAAGCCGGCCACCCCCACCATGCCGGAGCCCTGGACCCGAACCAGGGTAACCTCCGGCAGCGCGCTTAAGCCGCGGATGGGAAAGTCACCGGGAGTTGCCTTATCACTGATCAAGGTACCGCGCCCTTCGGGGTTAAAGGTGTTCTTTATCAGGATAGGGATACCCTTTTCCAGGGCGGGACGTACCGTGGGGGGATGGAGGACCTTTGCGCCGAAGTGGGAAAGTTCCATTGCTTCATGGTAGGAAAGGGAGCCTATCCGGAAAGCGTTCTTGACCAGCTTGGGGTCCGCCGTGAGGATGCCGTCCACGTCGGTCCATATTTCCACGGCCTTTGCCCCGATGGCCGCGCCGAAGATGGCGGCACTGAAATCCGAGCCGCCACGTCCCAGGGTGGTGGTATGGCCCTCGGCGTCGGAAGCGATAAAGCCGGTGGCGATTTGGAGGGCGGGGCGCTTCTTCAGGTAAGAGCGGATGCGGGCATAGGTTTCCCCGGCCCGGTATTGGGCGGCGCCGTAGCTGCTGTCGGTGAGGATGAGGGGGCGGGCGTCCAGGTATTCCGCGCTTATGCCCTTGGAGCTAATAATCCGGGCAAGGAGTTCTGCGGAAAGCCGCTCCCCAAAGCTCATCACATAGTCCAGGGTGCGGGGGGATAGTTCCCGAAGTATGCCTACCCCATCCAGGGCGCGGTTCAGTTTGGCAAACGCCGCCTTTATAGCCGCATCCGCCGCCTGCCGCGCTTCCCCGGCAAGGAAGGCATGACTTATCTTGCGGTGCCGGTCTTCCATCGCCTTAACGGAAGTGTTGTAAGCGCTTTCCCCGGCAACCGCGGCCTTGGCAGCGCCGATAAGCCCATCGGTTATCCCCGACAAGGCGGATACCACCACCACCCGGACCTTGAGCGCATGTTCTGAGTCCCCCAGGATGGCCGTCAGTTTCTCAATCGCATCAGGAGACCCTACGGAGGTGCCTCCAAACTTCAATACCAGCATCATATGCCCCCACTAGCTATGGTAAAAGGTAATACTCCTTTTCGCGGTATATTTCAAGCCGTCCGAATGTATACCGCTTTGCTACGTACTATTGAATAACATCTTATTTTGCGCTATATTGTTGGCAAGTTTTATTAGTATCCGGAGTTCCTCAGCATGGTTTTTGTTTTCGGCGTTATTATTGCCGCATCCTGCATCATCTCATTTATCATCGTTGCCCAGGTTCTGGCACTCGCCAATAAGAAGTCCTGGTACGACCCTATTGATGATCGGAAAATCCATACCGGTGAGGTTCCCCGCCTGGGGGGTATCGGGTTCGCGTCCGCCTTTATCGGGATAAGTTTTGGGATAACCGTGATTATCCCTCTGCTTCCGGTGCAGATCCTCCCCGGATCGAGCCTGCACCTGCCCTTTCTGTTCCCCCTGATTGCCATGCTCCTCATCTTTGTCTTCGGGGTCTTTGACGATTTCAGGCCAATGGCGGCCCGGTACAAGCTGCTTATCCAGGTTATCGCCGCTTTTCTGGTGCTCATCCCCGGGTATTCCTTCCGCGGTATCCTCTTTGTCGATTTCGGTATTTTGGGCACCCTGATTTGGCTGCGGTACCCCCTTACCTTTCTCTGGATTGTGGGTCTTACCAACGCGGTCAACCTAATTGACGGGGTAGACGGCCTGGCGGGGGGCATTTCGGCCCTGGCGGCGGTCTTTTTCGCCCTTATCTTTGCGTTTATTGCCCATAATAGCGCCATGGCACTGATATGCCTGTGCCTTGCCGCTTCCCTGGTGGGATTTCTGATTTTCAATATGCCCTTTCCCCGGGCTCGGATCTTCATGGGAGACGGGGGCAGCCAGTTCCTGGGGTTTATCCTGGCCTTGATCCCCCTGATGTACACCTATGGCAGATCCGCGGACCTGGGTCCGTCCAGTTTCCCCCTGCTCTACGCCGCCGCCCTGCTCGCCATCCCGATTTTCGATACCTTTGCCGCTATCTGGCGGCGTCTCCGGGACGGGCGGCGTATTCACAAGCCCGACCGGCTGCATATTCACCATAAGCTCCTGAACCTGGGGCTGAGCGCCCGGGGGGTGGACGCGGTCCTCTATAGCTTGCAGGTGATTCTGGGGGTCCTGGTATTTGAATCCCTGCGATTCAGAGGGACCCGATCCCTGATTTTCCTGGGGGCAGCCTATATGGCGGTCACGGGTTTCTTTGTTACCATTCATTATATGAACCGGGCAGTATTACGCAAACGTAAAGCCCCTTCCGCGTAATATGGACCGGCATTACTTCGACTGGGCCGCCACGGCCCCCCCGGTGGACCTTCATTCTCCGAACAGCGCATCCCCTCCCCCCTTTGGCAATGCTTCCTCCCGGCATCTTGAGGGCCGTTTAGCCAGGGATGCATTAGAGGACGCCCGGTCCCGGTGCGCAAAGGTCCTGGGGGTACCGCCCAGGGAGCTGTATTTCACCTCCGGGGGTACGGAAGCCAACGCCATCCCCCTCCATTCCCTGCTTCTCCGCAATTCCGCACGAAACGCCCCCGCCCTCCTGATAACGGCGGTGGAACACCCCTCGGTGCAGGAAAATGCCCGGGTGCTGGAACGGCTTGGGCTGCGTGTGGGGCATATCGGGGTAGAGCAGGACGGCAGGGTCACGGAATGCACCTTCTTAGCGGCCCTAGAAAAGGCGCCAAGCGCCCGGTTCGCCGCAATCATGGGGGTAAATAACGAAACCGGCGCGGTGATGGACCTGTGCGCACTGGTACGAACAATCCGAAGCCGCAGAGGGGCGCCAATCCATATCCATAGCGATTTGGTGCAGGCCCTGGGGAAACTGCGCCTGGACATTAACGGCTGGGGCCTTGATTCCGCCTCATTCAGCGCCCACAAGATTGGCGGCCCCCGGGGTATGGGCCTGCTCTGGCTGCGTCGAACCGGAGATTCGCAACCCCTGGAAGCGCTCAGCCTTGGGGGCGGCCAGGAGGGCGGCATACGGCCGGGGACGGAGAATACCGCCGGCGCATGTGCCCTGGCGGACTGCATGGAGCGCTTTGCCGCGCCCCAAACAGTGGCGGCGGAAGTTTGCGCGGCACAGGAACGGTGGAAGCTGCTCATCCGCGCCCTGCGAACCATGGACCGCTGCACCCTGATCCCCGAAGATCGCCGGGATGATGACGAGCGGTTTTCCCCCTGGATACTCCAAGCAGGCTTTCGGGGCATCCCCGGGGAGGTGATGGCCCGGGCGCTGGATGACGCGGGTTTCGCCGTGAGCACCGGGTCCGCCTGTTCCGCCCGTTCTCCAAAACGGCCGGTTCTGGAAGCCATGGGGATACGGGGCGACCGGAGCTTGGAGGGGATACGCATTTCCCAGGGCTGGACCACTTCTATGGAAGAAATCGAGCTGCTTATCGCCGCTATTGCGCATATCCTGGAGGTCCTCTAGTGGAAGCCGGGACCGTGTACCTCATAAAGCCGGGGGAACTCACCCTCAAGGGGAACAACAAGGCGGATTTTGAGTTTGTCCTCAAGCGGAACCTCCGGGCCACGCTTAAGGGAAGCCGGGCTGCCCTGGAAACCACCCATGGCCGCTACTATGTACGCTGCCCGGTGGAGGCGGAACCGCAGGTCGAGGACGCCCTGGACCGGCTCATGGGCATAAGCGGCTGGGCAAAGACCAGGATTGCGGAAAAAACCATAGAAGCGGTATGCGCCGCCTGCGTGGATGAGGGGAAGGCCCTTTTTGAAGGGGGTATACGCAGCTTTAAAATCAATGCCCGCCGTACCGACAAGAGCTTCCCCCTGGACTCCTACGACATAGCCTGTAAAGCCGGGGATGCCGTGACGGAAGCAATACCGGAACTGCGGGTCGATGTCCATCATCCCCAGGGGACCATTGCCGTTGAAATCCGGGAAAAGGCCTTTATCTACGGCTTTGGTCACCGGGGCTGCGGAGGCCTCCCGGTAGGGACCGCCGGCCGGGGGCTCCTCCTCCTTTCAGGGGGCATTGATTCCCCGGTTGCGGGGTACATGATGGCCTCCCGGGGCATGAAAATCGACGCCGTGTACATACACGCCTACCCCTACACCTCCGAGGAAGCCCGGCAGAAGGTGTTGCGCCTGGCGGAAATCGTGGGGCGCTATAGCATGGGGATACGGCTCTACACCCTGGGCTATACCGCAATCCAGATGCAGATAAAGGAGCGGGCCCCCGAAGCCTGGGCCACCGTACTCCTCCGCATGGCCATGATGGAGGGGGCGGAAAAAATCGCCCGGCGCAGGCGCAGTAAGTGCCTTATCACCGGGGAAAGCCTCTCCCAGGTGGCCAGCCAAACCGTGGAAAACATCACCTGTACCCAAAGCCGCCTCGAAATCCCGGTACTCAGGCCCCTCATCGGGATGCACAAGGAGGCTATCATCCGGAAGGCCTGCGCAATCGGCACTTACGAAACATCAATACTACCCTATCAGGATTGCTGCGTGCTCTTTAGTCCGCCCCACCCAATTCTGCGGGGGGATCCCGCCGAGGCGAACCGGCTTTACGAAGCGCTTGAATTGGGGGAGATGATAGAGACCGCCGTTGGGGAATCGGTCATGGAGAAGTGCGGGTTTCCGTGAAGGGAACAGGGATCACCCCTAATGTGCAACGCCGTAATAATGCCCCCTTACAGTTTTATGCTCAATTTTGTCGTAAATGCAAAATGGCGATTTGTTGCATCGGGGCCAAGCTCACCTTCGCCGCAGGGGACTTGCGCTTGCAGCGTGATCGCAGCGCCCTGAAATAAATCGGTGGTAAACGAAAGCAAGGGTACTACCGATAGAGTTTCAAAACCGGCAAGCGCCCCCGCAGTTACAGACATATAATCATCAATACTGAATCTTGCTTCCCCGTAGAGGTAGTGATGGTTTGCGTAGCCGGTCATTTTACTTTCATCACCCTTATATAAATATTCAGCCAACAAATACATGGTATGTGTTGCAATAGAGAAGGTGTAATCCAAACCGGCGCTTGCCGCAAGTCCCTCGATGCTTGCGCTTTCCTCCTGCGGATACGTCCAAAGTATATCGGCGATAATTCCCACCGGCAAATCTGCTTTAAGGGATACGCCAAAATTGTGCACGGGCATCCTCTGTGCGGCTTCTATCGAATACAAAAACTGGGCGCTCATCTTTTTCCAATGATTCTCTACCGAAAGCCCGCCGCTTACCCCGTAGCCGTCTATTGCAAATGGGTCCTTAGGGCCTACGCCGAAAAATTGCAGATGCAGCATATCCGTAGGATAAACGCTAAAGTTTACACCCAACACCGCTCGTTGCCGTGCATCGGGGTAAAGCGGATTTCTGGGGTTAAAATAGTCGTTGGGTGAAAATACATTGCCGTAGCCGAATGCAAGGCGCATAAGCCCGCTGTCAAAGGCTATCTTTTCCCCCGTTAAGTGCACGTAAAGCCGCTCCAGTTCCATAGCCGCCGCGTAGTTGCTGTTAACGTCCCCTGAATTGCCGGATGTGCTGATTCCAAACGCCCCTGTTTGCAGTGCCAAGGCGGATACACCGCCCGCCGCAATCAAATTAAAAGCCATATACACGCTACCGTGTTCGCCAAGCTGTTTTTTTAATCGTAAATTTGCATACTCCTCCAGCCCCCAATAAAAATCCGGTAAGCCTCCCGTACCCGCGCCCACCGTAATCGTACTGTTAAACACCCCCGAAAACACCGGCCCATCGGCGGCAAAGCCATATACGCTAACAAAAAGGACTATAAGCCCCAGTAAGTTTTTTTTCATATATAGTCACCTCTTATTTTTCCAGGTTACGCATACTGAATACGCTGTCCGGTATCGGTTTATCGAGTACTACGGAGTTCATCACGAAAGTGGTTTTACTGTTTTTCCGCAGCATGTCGCGCATTTCGTATTCCACGGGGAACCGGCGGCCCGCCAGCATTTCTGTTTTGAGCAGCGTCATCTCCTTAAGCTTCGATCCGGATAAGGCGAATAGTTCCGTGTGCAGCACATCGCCGTTTTCCTTATCAATCCATAGTTTCTGTTTCGGATAACTTTCCGTACGTTTCTTTGCGGCAAGCTCCAGCACCCAGCAGTCACGACCGCTATATCTTTCGCTGCCGGTGATATCAGGCGTATAGCGATTGGCAAGAGTATCATTTTCGATGGTGTCTTCGTAGGACATATCGCTGCCCATCATACTTTCCTTGAGCATGTGCCCGGAAATCAACATCACATCCTCGGTGTCCGGCGAATAGACATAGAGGCGGCCGTCTTTCTTGAGGTACTTCGTCCCGCTGTCCTCGCGGTTGGTAAACTCAATAAAGCTGTCGTTATTTGCCCGCCCCCAGGCCTTCATGGTTTTGACGTAGCGCCGATTCTGGTACTCAATAACCATCTGCCCTTCATATACAATCGTTTGATAAATCTCATTGTCATCCACCTGCCGCAGTAACTCTGCCGCAGTCGGCGCAGACTGGGCAAACACCACCCCCGCCGCCATAAAAACCGCCATCGACACACACACTGTCTTCTTCATAAAAACCTCCTAATATTAACCACGGACCACACAGACCACACAGACCACACGGACAAAAGAATGAAATTTCAAAAAAAAGGTCCGTGAGGGTCTGTGTAGTCCGTGGTAAAATTCTTTATCTCCTCAACGCCTCGACCGGTTCAACGAACGCGCTCTTCAGCGATGGTATTAACGTACAAATCGACGCAATTACGACGCCGAATACAAAACCGCCTGCGAGTATGCCCGGCGAGAAGTTAAGGTAGATGGTACCCGAAATCGGGAATTCCTTCATGCCGCCGCCGGTCATCGCGTTAAAGTCAAAAGGGAACCATGAGCCGATAAAGGTGACTAGCCCCCCTGCCGCACAACCGGCCAGTGCGCCCAATATGCTGAGAAACAGCGCTTCGAAAAAGAACACCTGCACTATTTCCCGCCGCGTCATGCCCAGGCTGCCCATCATGCCGATTTCTTTTATGCGCTCGTGGATAATCATCACCACGGTATTCACAATGAGAAAACTGGCCACGATGATGAACACGAGGTAGACGAGGTAATAAATCACCTTGGTCTGCTTCATCATTGCCACAAAATAATTATCACGCCAATCACGGATAACATCATCATCACCAAATATGCTTGTTAGTTCTTTGGCAAGGGCTTCGCTCCGGGCCGCCGTGTCGGCAAAAATGTAGAGTTGCTGAGTTGCCTCCCCTAAGACGAGCAGCCGTTGCAGCCGGTTAAAGTCAACAAGTATCGTGTCTTCGTCGTATTTCTGGTAATCAAACTCGTAGATACCGATGATTACCGGCGCCCACATCTTGTCGGAGAACTGCGCGGACACCGTTTTGAGCGGAATCTTGTCACCAATGCCGAGGCCGGTCTTTTTGGCAAAAACCGTCCCCACGGCGCATTCGTTCGTGCCCGGCGCGGGGAAACGCCCTTCAACAAGACCGTTTGATTTATCGGTCATGTTAAAGTTGTTCGCCGCCGTCTCGCCGTCGATGTCGAGCCCCCAGAGCAGGGCGTGTTTTTTCGTGCTGTCCTGCAGCGTCGCGTAGACGGTGATGCGGGGGAACACGGCGCGCACACCCGGCAGGGCCTTGATCGCCTGGGTTAATTCTGCGGCGCTGCGGCCGCCTGAAACGGGATACTGTGCGGGGGAGTATTCCTTCTCTGCCTCGAAGTCCGCAGAGGCAATGCTGACGTGCCCCGTATCAAACACCTGGACCACATTTTCCATGCCCGCCATCATGCCGGTCGTCATTGATTGCATCACGATGGTAAAAAACACCGCTATGGCAACGGCAACAATGCAGAGCGATGTACGCCGCGCATTCCGTTTAATATTCCGCCATGCGATAGTGACTAACGTAGAAAAACTACTTGACTTCATGGTACTTCCTCCTCATTCAAACCGCAGACTTTCGGTGATTGGCATTTTGAGCGCACGCCGGGTGGGGAAAAATGCCGTTACCGATGATAGTAACACCGCGATGATACCCGTCCCGATAATAACCGGAATATTCCACGCCGAACGGAAAACGCCGTTGACGCGGTAGCCCATGTTGCCGCCCATCGCGTCCAGCGCCTTCGAATAATCTATGCCGTACTTCACCATCGGTATATTGATGAGGCACCCAATGATGACGCCAAGGGCCGCGCCGAAAAGACCTACCATACCGGCCTCAATCATATAGGTAAAGACAAGCTGGCCGTCGGTCATCCCCTGGGCGCGCATCATGCCGATTTCCTTCGTACGTTCCAGTATCGCTAACAGCATCGTGTTCGCAATGCCGAGGAACGACAGGATGAACAGGATGATTACCATGATGCGCGTACTCCAGTTGTCCCCCGCGGCGGCTGCCAGGTAATCGGCGCTATAGGTTTCCCAGCCAAAGATGCCCAACTCCGGCGGCAGGGTTACGGTAGCGGCGATATTTGCGGCAATCGTTTGCGGCGACTCGAAGATGCCGGGTACTGCTGAGTCATCGGCGTTTTTAGCGCGTATCAGTAATTCTGTTATGCGGCCATCAAGCATCATACCTGCGTCATCCTGCAGCACGTCAAGGGGTATCCACGCGCAGTTGTTGTTGTTTTTCGGGTTGGGTGAATTAATCGTGCCGACAACCACCGCATCAATAATCTGGTAAACATGTCGCACGGTCCCGCCTTCATCTTTTACGTCAATCACCGTGGAGATGCGCACATCGTTATTGTCACCCTCACCGCCAACGTGAAGTTTTTTCGCAGTTTCGGCACCGAGGACAATTTCAAATGCGCCGCTTTCGATAAAGCGCCCCTGCTCAACCCAACCGGCATAACGCAGTAACGATGCATCTGCCCCCGGATCAACCGCGTTAAACTCAATCGGCGCGGAACCGGTTTCCGAGAACAGCGTACCTGAAAAAACAAAGCGGGGGGCGCTGTCGTAACCGGCGGCATCGAGGGCGGCGGCGTAGCTCGTCCAGCCGCCAAAGTTTTCGTACATCGGCTTTTCGTCAAGCTTGTCGATGTAGGCACGGGCCTGTAATTTTGCCGCGCCCATTTCGTAGCTGACGATGTTCCGTTTCGACTCAATGTTCATGCCGGCGAGCCAGCCGTCAACAAAGATGTACATGGCTACGCTTACCATAACGGCGGTACAGGTCAGGATGGTCTTGACCCGGTGCCGCGCCAAATTACGGAAAGCGATGCGCTTCAACTCCATAATACCCGCTATTGCTATCATTTTCGCTCCTCGTTCTCAACCTGCCCGTCACGGATATGTACAATACGGCGGGCGAACTCCATCACCATTGCATCGTGGGTCGAAAAGATGAAGGTGGTTCCGGCGCTTCCGTTCAGCCGGAGCATCAGCTCAAGTATTTCGCGGCCCGTCTTTGAATCGAGGTTTGCCGTCGGTTCGTCGGCGAGGATCAGCGCCGGCTCCTTGACCAGGGCGCGGGCTATGGCCACCCGCTGCTGCTGACCGCCTGACATCTCCTTGGGCCGCCGGTTTTCCATGCCGGAAAGCCCCACCTCGGCAAGCGCCTTGAGGCTGCGTTCCCGCGCATCATGTTTGTCCACGCCGAGCAGCGTTAAGGGAAAGCTCACGTTTTCTATGCAGCTCAGCACGGGGATCAGGTTGTAGGCCTGGAAAATAAAGCCAATACTGTTCCGCCGGAGCAGTGCCAGCTGCGTCTTCGACATCGCAGAAACAGTGCTGCCGGCGATGGCGATATTCCCCGACGTAACCGTATCAAGGCAGCCGACAAGATGGAGGAACGTCGACTTCCCGCTCCCCGACGGCCCGGCAATCGCCGCAAACTCTCCCGCTTCAAACGCAAGGTTTACCCCGCGCAGAGCATGTACCGTAGTCCCGTTCAACCCGTAATCTTTCACCACATCAGATGCCTGTATCACCTTCATTTTGTCTCCTCCTTTTTATTCATATGCTTTTAGAAGTGTAAAAATCAAAAAACAACCACGAAAATTCACGAAAAATACCGAAATTCTTTTTTCTTTTTCGTGTGTTTTTGTTTTTTTCGTGGTTAAAATTCCTCATCTTCTATCACTCCTAATTCAGATACTATTCGTGTCGTTCGTAGTTAAATTTTTTCTATTCTCATTCAACGCCGCCAAGCCGAAAATATCCGTACCCTGCAATTTTTCCGTAATTGAGCTTGGTACGAGCATCATTGAGTTCCCTGCCTTTAAACCTTCGTTCAAAATCGAAAGAATTTTCAATTTCATCGCCGGTTCGTTCTTTGAATAAATCTGCACCGCCTCTTCCAGTTTTTTAGCGACTTCGATTTCCGCTTCCGCCAGAAGGATGCGGCTTTTCTTTTCACGTTCCGCAACGGCAAGCCGCGAAAGCGAATCCTGCAATGATTCGGGGATCTGTATATCGGTTATTTCGATATGCTGAACGGTAATCCCCCACTCGGTTGTTTTTTTGTCAACCTGGGTCTGTATTTCGCCTTCAATAATATCCCCGCGGTGCAAAAAGGTTGTTAAGTCATGGCTTGATATGGCGTTACGTAGCGCGGTTTTTGACGACAGAATCACTGCGTCCTCGTAGTCCTCCAGTTCCAGCACCGCCTTTTCCGGGTCCCAGATAAGCCAAAAACACAGCGCGTCAACCGTTACCGTAACCGAATCCAGGGTGAGGGTTTCCTGGGCCGAAAAATCCGTTACCCGAATCCGTATGTCGATAGTTTTTGCAACACGGTCAATAAAGGGCGCCGCAAAATAAAGCCCCGGCCCGCGTATCGCTTTGAACTTCCCCAGGCGCAGCACCACGGCGCGTTCCCACTCATTCGCTTTGCGTATGCCGATTAACAGCAGCGACAAAAGGAACAGCGTAGCCGTGCCGCCGGAAGCCCCGGGAACCATGCGCCACGCCGCCGGAACAAACCCACCGTAAAAAACCGCCGCCCAACACACAATACACCAAAACAGGGTGTACCCAATAAGCGATGCGTATGTCCGGCGCTTCCCGCCGTGTACATTTTTTACATACCCCGTTTCATTCGCCTTTGCAATTCTCATATATCCTCCAGTAACTTGATAAGTTCCTCTCGTCCGGCGCCCAACTCGCCCGCCTCCTGCAAAAACCGTTCCGCCGCCTCCCGAAGCCTTTTTTGCCGTGCATCAGCGACATCCGGCTTTTTGTCGGCAATGTAGGTGCCGCTGCCCACCTGGGTCTGCACAATCCCGCGGATTTCCAATTCGTTATACGCCTTGGCTATGGTGTTGGGGTTAATTTTGAGGCCCACCGCAAGGGAACGGATCGTGGGCAGGCGGTCACCCACCGCCATACGCCCGGACACCACCGCGTTTTCAATCTGGTTGATAATCTGCCGGTACACCGGTACGCCGCTGCCGTTATCCAGAGAAAAATTGATGTTTTCCGGCGCTTTTACTATTGTCATATTCATCTAGTACAATCATAATAGGCCTAGTACAATATGTCAAGCTTTTTTTGAGAATTTTGACAAATTTTTGAAAATATGAGTTTTGCCCAAATTATAGAGGAAATTGACTAATGTATTGGAACGCCGAGACCCTTCAGACCAAAGATCTGGGGAGCAGATGCAGACCAAAGGTCTGACCCATCCGCATGAGCGCCGGCCATGCCCCCCTCCGTCCGTGCTGTATCGGCAGGGAAGCGCAAAGCCTGGAATGGCCCCTTTTATACGAGTATTTCCCGTCCTGTCTCCAGGATTTCTTCAACAAAGGGATTGCCCCTGTCGAGTTCTGACGTGGGGAATGCGTGGGGTTCTAAAAGTAATTCCCTATCGTATTTTGCTTTAATTAAAAAAAGCTCATAGACAATATCCCAACGGCGTTTATCTTCAAAATCTTTTGAGAAAAAGCATAGGTCTACGTCGCTGTCATCCCTGGGGTTACCTTTCGCGTAGGAACCGAAAAGATACACCTTGTCGATGGGCATTTTTATTTTTAC
Source organism: Spirochaetia bacterium (assembly GCA_025997655.1). Taxonomy (GTDB): domain Bacteria; phylum Spirochaetota; class Spirochaetia; order Treponematales; family Breznakiellaceae; genus Termitinema. The sequence goes on along the minus strand of BNUW01000008.1, from coordinate 10,411 downwards.
GTCGTCGACATACTGTCTGACAATGCGGTTGACGGTTTCAATGTCTGCAACCATGTGTATACCTCCTTTGTTTTTTTAAGGATTGCTTTAGCTTCCTGCTTATTAACCGCTGCGCTTAATTTTTCTTTGTAGTCCGTATACCGGGTGTTGAGATAGAAGGAACTTAACTTTGAAAAAAACTCTATGATCGTTTCATCCACCGGAACGGTTATTTTGTCACGGTATGCTAAAAATAAAGACCGGATATCATGGATTTTTAGAGCGGGTTTGCCGAGGTACAGAATGTGTAAGCCCTTCACCAGTTTTTCTATGGATTGCTGGCACATAAATATAACATATACCCAGCGCCCGGTTCTGTACATTGCGCCGACAGTTTTGAGGTCATACTGCGCTGTCTCCAGCCAATATTCAAATTTTTCTTCATTAGTCATTTTATGTACCGGTTCCCTGTGAAATAGTATATCATATCCTGCTACTTATGTATAGCAAAAAATAATGTGCTATTCTTACTTCTTTATCGGAGAGCGGCTCACCTATCGGTGAGCATGTCCAACCCGTGCCGGAGTGATCCCATGATGAACTCCAGGCTTTCCCGTACCGCATTGGGGCTGCCTGGCAGGTTGATGATCAGGGTATCCTTCCGGATCACCGAAATCGCCCGACTGAGCATAGCCCGGGGGTTGATGCCGAGGTTCCTCCCGCGTATGGCCTCGCTTATGCCGGGGACCATGCGTTCAGCCACCGCCAGGGTGGCCTCGGGCATCAGATCACGGGGGGAAAAGCCGGTGCCCCCTGAGGTGAGAATTAGGTCTGCGGTATAGGTATCGCAGAGATGCTTCAGCTTAGCCTCCAGGAGGGGCAGCTCATCCGGCAATACGGTAAGGTCTACCACCTGGAAGCCGACGGCAGTGACCATTTGCTTGATCAAAGGGCCGCTCTGATCCTCCTGCTCCCCCCGGGCACACCGGTCACTGGAGATGATGATTGCCACCCGGTAGGCATATTGTGAAGATTCTTTACTGGACATTGATTTCATCCCCGGCGCTGATCACGCCTCCATGGATAACCCGGGCAAAAACACCTTCCCGGGGCATGATACAATCCCCCATGGTCTGGAAGATCTGGCAGCCATTATGACATTCCTTGCCTATCTGGGTCATTTCCAGGGTGATATCCCCGGAGCGGAAGACGGTCCCCACCGGGAGGCTCGAAAAGTCTATGCCGTCCACCACCAGGTTTTCTCCAAAGTCGCCATCCACCACCGCAGCTCCCCGTGCCCGGAATGCCTCGATTTTCTGGTGGGAAAGGAGGCTCACCTGCCGGTGCCACTTGCCCGCGTGGGCGTCCCCCTTGAGGCCATGATCCTCCACCAGTTCCGCCTTCCCCACATTCCGCTTTGCCGTCCCCTTGGCGGGGCTCGTGCATACCGCTAAAACCTTTCCCATATCCTATCTTAACCTCTCATTAGTGCCGCCGCTATCCACCGATGTGGTACATACCGCTTTTGTGTTTTGTCCGCTCCCGCTCATAAACCGCCGAAAAGTTGTGAGACGGAGGCTTTTGAGCCGCCACTTCCGCCGCCGCCGCCCGGAGATCCGCATCGGAAGCGCCGCCCCGGAGCAAGCCCCGCAGGTCAAGCCCTGAGTCACTGGAAAGGCAGGGCTTGAGGACACCGCCGGAACTGAGCCGCAGGCGGTTGCAGGTCTCGCAGAAACCCTCACTCACCGCATTGATAAAGCCGATCTTACCGGCAAACCCCGGCAAAACATAGTACTCCGCAGGGCCGTTACCCAGGGTGCCGGGATAGGGGACCAGTGGGCCGTAGACCCGCTCCAGCAGGGCCGCAACCTCGGCGCCGGGAATGAAGTCCAGGGAATTTGCGGAGCCCAACGGCATGAGTTCAATGAAACGAACCGCCCGATTTGCAGTTTGGGCAAGGGCGGCCAGGCCGGGAAGGTCCGCTTCATTGAAACCACGAAGGGGTACGCAGTTCAGCTTGACCGGGATGCCCAGGGCTTGGGCGCGGTCCAAGGCCCGTAGTACGGCGGGCAAGCCTTGCCCACGGGCAAATGCGTCGAGGGCAGTCCGGGTGACCTTGCTGAACCGCTCCGGGTCCAGGGTGTCCAGGCTGATATTGACGCCGTCCACTAAGTTGCCCGCAGGGTAACAGTCCCCGGCATCATCGAAAAATTCCTCCAGCAGGAGGCCGTTGGTGGTGATGGTCACCTGCTCGATCCCCGGAATGGCCCGGAGCTTCGCGATAAAGAGAGCAACCCCCTTACGCACCAGGGGTTCCCCGCCGGTAATCTTGACCTTGCGGATCCCCAGGCCTGCCATGACGGCACAGAGCCGGAGGATCTCCTCAAAGGAAAGCACCTCATCGTGGGGCTTCCACGCCACCCCTTCCGCGGGCATACAGTAGACACAGCGCAGATTGCACCGGTCGGTTACGGAGATGCGGAGATAGTCAATGATCCTGCCATACCGGTCAATCATAATCCTGCGTCCCGCGTAAAATGGCCGCTCTTGCCCCCGGACTTTTCCCACAACCGGATATTGCCGATAACCATGGCCCGATCCAGGGCTTTACACATATCATAAATGGTAAGGAGCGCCGCCGTTACCCCCGTAAGGGCCTCCATCTCCGCCCCGGTCTTGCCGGAAAGCTTCACCGAACAGACGGCCTCTATCCGGGGCAGATTACCGTCCTCAATAATAGCAAAGTCGATGGTAACCTTGTCAAAAATGAGGGGATGGCAGAGGGGGATGATGTCGGCGGTGCGCTTGGCGGCCATGATCCCGGCGATACGGGCCACCCCCAGGACATCACCCTTTTTCGCCGTCCCACCCCGGATAGCCGCCAGGGTTTCCCCATTGACGGTGATCTCCCCCTTGGCGATGGCGGTCCGGGTGGTCACCTCTTTGGCAGAAACGTCAACCATGATGGCATTGCCGCCGGCGTCAAAATGGGTAAAATCCCTTTCGGGCATCGAATCACTCCTCAATGTATATCTTTTTAGTATAGCATATTTGGGGAATCTTGCAATGAAAAAAACACGAACCATACGAACTACAAATTAGGATGAAGAGGAAAAACCGCAAAACGCCGAAAGCGAAGAAGTAAGATAAAACAACCACGAATGACACGAACCACACGAATAAAGCACAAAAATATTCGTGTCATTCGTGTGGTTCGTGGTTAAATTCTCTTAATCCTTGTTCAGCCGAGCAAATCCTCAAACCGTATCCCCTCCCCCGCAGGGATGAACCGGGTAGTTTTTTTGCCCGCCAGTTTCGGTTCCCAGGACGGATGCAGCCCCGGCCGGAGTATCTTTTCGGTCCGCAGTACCGCGAAGTCTCCGGGCTCCAGGGTACTCCCGGCGAGTATGTCCCGCAACGCGTGGATGGAACGGTTGGTCCGCTCGTAGTTGGCAGCTTCCGATGGGGCCAGCCGCTTGATCCCATCCCCCAGGACGGCGCTCACGGCATCCCTGCCCCGCTCCCGCCGCATCTCGTCCAGGGCGGCCTCCCTTCCCATCAATACCAAGGGTTCCACCGTGCGCACCGCCCGAACCATACGCGTAAAGTCCGCCGGGGGCTGGGCTATGGGGTCGTCCAGGCCCGGATCCTCCCGGCTCAGGCAGAAGTGCTTCTCGATAACCGCCGCACCCACGGCCGCCGCCAGTGACGGGACCATCTCCGGGTCCGCGCTGTGGTCACTGACACCCACGGGACAGCCGAATATGGCGGCCAGGTTCGGCAGGATATTTAGATTGTAGTCATGCTCCGGGGCGGGATACGCGGTAACGCAATGGAGAAGGCACGCAAGCCGGGGCGGGAAAATCTCCAGTGCGGCCTCAATATCCGCCAACCGGGAAACCCCGGTACTCAGCAGGCAGGGAAGGCCATAGGATGCCAGTTCCGTAAGGAGGCCCGTGTAGTTCAGCTCCGGGGAGGCGACTTTCAGCAGACGGGGCTTAAGACTCCGCAGTTCCTGTGCGCTCCGAATACCGAAGGGGCTGGCCAAGAAGAGGAGGCCCCGGGACTCGGCGTAGTCCTTCAAGTCCCCGTAAAAGCCGATATCGCACTCAAGCTGCTTAAAGCGATCATAGAGCCGTATCCGGCCGCCGGGCAAAACCACTTCCCCGGTGTTGGGGTGGAGGATTTCATCGGCATAAACTATCTGGAATTTGACGCAATCCGCCCCGGACTCCGCCGCCGCGTCAACCAGTTCCCGTGCCTTTGCCGCCGAGCCGCCGTGGGAGGTTCCCAGTTCCGCGATGATGAGGACATGGCCGGGGCCGTAGGAAACAGACCTATGGTCTGCGCTGTCTATAGTGAAGGAGGTATCGGTCATGTGCCTCTCTTTTTTTGAAATGTTGCTATATTAGTACCTAATAATCCCCGCGGGATTTGTATCCAATTATGTTTACCGTAAAATTTAACCGCGTTTACATTCGTCTTATAGGTTCGCAATTCTATTGTTTCATATTTTTCAAATAATATACCCTCTACATACTTTAATAACGCAGAACCATACGATTTATGTTGATACGCAACATCAATCATAATATCATTTATTTTATCTTCAAGAATGATTGAAAATCCTATAGGCGCCTTGTTTAAACGCATGATAATACAATGTTCAATATTTTCTTCCAGCTCTTTCCTGATCTGTCCTGACTGTATATGATACGTAACTAATGTTTCCCCATGAAACGGGGTGTAATTATGTACATATATTCTCTTCTCCATATCTTCCAGGAAAGGGATGTCCTGTAGCGTTGCTTTCGTAAAAGTATACGTATCGTTAGACATTTGCAGCTCCCGTTTTCTTCATGATTACCCCCTATTCTTCCCGTTCTACTTTCCCGTTGATCTTCAGCTTGATTACTTCAATATTCTCCAATCCGTCATTATCTACAACTTTTACGGCGATATTGTAATGCCCCGCCTTGCATGAATAAATTTGTTTCCCTTCCTTGTCGATAAAAACTTCCGGCTTAAAACCTTTCTCCGCATCGTATGTAAAATCCCAGCTATAGAATTCAATACCGGCTGCGCTTTCTCCTACTGCGGCAAATTCTATTTTCCGTACACCTTTTTCGTCTTTTTCCAGTTCGCTGATATGAACGCCGATTGCGGGCTTCACGGCTATGGGGACAATTTCTTCGACCGTTATCAGGCGGATAATCCTATCTTCCTTGTTTTTTAAGCGGGCAACCTCTTCAATGGATCCTTTGCCGAAGGAAAAAGCAATAATATAACCGATTGGTTGTTTGGCGGCGATGTTCTTTTCAAACAGATTTTTGTCGAACCGTTCTACGGCGGATTTGAAATTGTCGATTACATTCCGGCCTATATTGTCGGAGCGTTTTACCTGAATCGGCGCGCCGTCGGCGGCTTTTCCGTCAAGCCCCATGTCCCCCCGTTGTTTTGTATTGGGGGTCCCGCCGAACTGCTGAACAATCCATGCTTCAAACGCAAAGGCGTCTTTATAGCGGAGGGTGTCATAGTCGTATTTGTGCAGTTGCACGGTATAGGGCGCGCTGAACAAATCCTGCTGCTTTTGCAGACGCAGCTCGGTAACTTTAACCGCCATTGCCGATTGGTCTATGCCTATCCACTGCCGATTTAGTTTTTCCGCTACGGCTATGGTAGTGCCGCCGCCCATAAAGGGGTCAAGCACGGTGTCGCCTTCGTTGCTTGCCATTTTGATGATGCGTTCCAGGAGGGCTTCCGGTTTTTGGGTGGGGTAGCCGATGCGCTCTTTTGCTTGTGATTGTACATTTTGAATGTCTGTCCAAATATTACCAAGCAGTTGGCCTTTTTGTTCATTTAAATAACGTTTAAGTGCAGGTCGTTTAGTAAAGTCATAATTCCCTTTACCATCAGTTGGATAATGTATTTTTCCTTCGCTATGCAGTTTTTGCATGGTGTCTTTTTCGTATCGCCAGCCTTTATCAGGGAAAGGGAAACCTTGCCATTCATACATCATATTGGGCCGGGGATTGGGGCTTGCCATATCTCCTAATCGATATAAACCTTTTCCGTCCCCATCATCATGTTTATAAAAATTATCAGTATATTTTTCACTCAATGCGCCATAAATTGAATTATAGGTACATTTGTCCGATTTAGTATAATACCATATTGTATCAGTTAATACTGCAAGTTTCTTTTTAGCGTCATTATGGGAATTGTGTCGTTGCCAAATAATCTCACCTTTAAAATTATCAATGCCAAAAACTTTATCCAGAATATCTACCCGGATATTTGCGTTAGCGTGCCAGTCGCAATGCAGAAAAATACTTCCGGTGGGTTTTAAGATGCGGTGCATTTCTTCTACCCGTTCTTTTAACCACCCGATATAATGATCCATGCCTCCTGACCATCTATCCTGAAAGCTGCGGATTTCCCCTGCATCTCCCCAGATAACTTCGTAATTACGGTTGCTGAAAAAAGGCGGGTCAAGGTAGATGAGGTCTATGGTGTCTGACTCTATGGATTTGAGGATTTCCAGGTTGTCACCGAGGATTAGTTTATTTATGGACATAATTGTTTACTCTCCAACTAACTCAATTCTCTTAATAATATCTAAAAAAGGAACGAGATATTGTGAATTAAAATCAAAACTATTCACATTTGCCACATCTTTTATCTTCTTCCCCACATATTTATTTGTAAATGAAAATGTTGCATGCAGCCTGTTTTTATTTTCATGGCTCAATGTTCTGGTCTTATCTTTTAAAAAATCGGCGAAATATTCGCCAACTTGTTTGGCCACAGGTTGATCTGTGAGAATTCTAAGACAAAGGTCTTCAATAGCGCCCGTTTCACATAAGTTACCGCTATCATCATAACCTGGAAATAACATAAACCCAATTTGTTTACCATTAAATTCTTTAATAGTAAACGGTTCAATATCTTTATCAATTAGCCCTGTTGATTTAAGAGCAGAATTAATACTTTGACTCTCTGATTTTGCAGATTTGTCTGAATCACGGAGAATAAGAATTGCATTAACATCAGCGTATCCGGCAATACCTTTCAAATCGTTTATCAGAGTTTTTAAGTTATATTTACCTTCCATAGGAATTATTTGTATTGTTGCAATATTCTTTTCCGTAAACATCGGTTTAAAGAAATTTACATCATCTGATCCTTCAACCAATAATATCTTTTTTTGGGTAATGGTTAACGGTTCTTCTTTGTCTCTAAGTGGTCGTTTTGCCATTAACGCACATCCCAATTTGAGGATAATGTTCTGCAAAGACTATCTAAATCAAAATAATGTGCAGTAACTTCATTATCTTGTTTTTCAAGACGGATATAAGCAGCATCGTCATAATCATTCTCATTTGTTGCGTCATAAAACGCTTCTATCGTTTCGTAACTGTGAGTCGTCGCAATAATTTGGCAATTATTGGCGGCTGACGCTTTCATCAAAAACTGCCAAAAAGCCTTTTGGAAAGAATGACGAATGCCGCTGCCGACTTCATCTATCAGTAGTATGTTGGTAGTATCAGCGACAAGAGATAATCCGATAGTAAAGCATCGACAAAATCCATCACCTAACTCATAGATTGGAATCTTGTATTTATTACCAAAGTCCGCGTAAATTACGTCATTTTGTCCTTCTTTGATCGGCAGAAACCGCTGCAATTTCGGTTCAAACATACGCATCAATTCCAATATTTTCTCCTGCTCGTCGTTTTTATCGAGCCGCCCTAATCGTTGCACATTTTCAGGGTCGTGAGCCTTACGTGAAACAGCAAAAAATACATGGGGAACTTTATCGGCACTATCATTTTCGACTGCGTAATAACCACCACTGTTGTGTATAAGTGAATGAGCTATATAATCAGTTTGTTCGTTTATCGTATGAGTAAAAGAAAGTGCCTGGCAGTTCATGTTTCCGCCCATAGGTGAGAGAAAACCGTTATTGTTCATAGGAAGCGGTGTTTTCGGTGTATAATTTTCTTGATATACAATATTTAGTTTTTCTTTTTTATCAGTATCGTCAAGTGCTTCTACCGTAATGTGATTAGAAAAATTAAAACGGTAAAAATATGGCAACCACAAATACTCCGCATTAGGAAGAATTCCGGGAGATTCACGCCAAATAAAAAATTTTTCTAAAACGCGAGAATTTTTTCTGTCAATCAACAAAAAAAGAGCTTCCAACAATGTAGTTTTCCCCGTGTTATTTTTCCCGCCAATAAGCGTAATTTTATTAAGAGGAACATCTTTCAATTCCTTTAGTACCTTAAAATTATAAATTGAAAGGTTTTTAAACATTATCTGCCCCCTTGCGCTGATTACCTATAATCATAGTCATTCGTCTACCGAATCGCAAGATGTAAGCTGACGTGTGCTTACCAGGGATTTTCCATAAATACAAAGCCCGTCCTGCGCTATCTTCCGCTCAATCACCGGGGCTTCTTTCCGCCGCCCAAAGGCGCTATGCCGGCTCACCACAATATCCACTCCAGATCTGAATCTTTATGGGGTGTCCCATAGGCATAGGAGCCAAAAAGGAAAATCTGATCAACGGGAACTGTTTGTATGATTATACGCTTAAGCATATCAAGCTCCGCCTGTACCACCTGTTCCATACTTTTTACTATACCCCATAAAAGATCGACAAAACAAGGTATCAGGCACAGAGAGTATGAAAAAGTACTGTCTGGCAGCTAGCAAGTACTATTTTGGACGAAGACTCCTAAAGCAGCACCGCCCCAGCCACCTTCTCCGCCTCCGCCTCACTTACCAGCTTCCCGATAATCGCCGCGGCAAATTCCCCCGCGGTCCCCGCCCCCCTGCTGGTGATAATGTTGCCATCAACCACCACCCGGTCTGCAGACCAGGCCGCACCGGAAACCGCGGACCCGGAGGTCCGGTCCTCCATGCCGGGGTAACAGGTGAACCGGCGGCCTTTTAGCAAACCAAGGGGAGCCAGAACCACCGCCGGGGCTGCGCAGATGGCGCAGACCAGTTTGCCCGCCGCCGCCATAGCTTTGACGAAGCTGCCCACCCCCTCAGACCCGGCGAGATTATCGGAACCCACACCGCCGCCGGGGAGCACCACCGCGTCCCAGTCCGTGTCCTGGGGAGCCAGCTTTTCCAGGGTGGTATCGGCGAGGATACCGACCGCGTGGGAGCCCTTAACCATCTCGCCCCCTGAAATGGCTGCCGTGGTAACCGTAATGCCGGCCCTCCGCAGATAATCAATGGGGGTGATGGCTTCCACCTCCTCAAAACCATCGGCCAAAAAAACAAGCGCTTGTTTCACCATTTTTCATTCCTTTCTTGTGCGTAAAATCACAAAATTCTTTTAAAAAGTATAGCAAAAAACCGACTTTCCTGATATACTATATCAAATAAAATCTTATGAAAAAAAACGTTCTTATTATTGATGAATCTCCCCTCTTACGGGAATACCTTAAAGCCAAATTCCTTGAAAACAGAGGGGATGTTGCGGCGGATACCGCCGGCGATAGCAAAGAGGCGGCCGTAAAAATGCGCCTTGAATCTCCGGACCTGATCCTCCTGGATTATCCCATGGGGGATTCCTATATGCAGGTCTTAATGGGGAAAAAGCTCAATCCAAATACAGTTAAAGTTCCGGTAATCCTCATGGCGCAAAAAATCGACCAGGAAAAGATTATCGAACTCCTCCCCTATGGGGTAAAAAAGGTATTTACCAAGCCCCTCAAAGTGGATGCCCTGTTCAAAACCGTTTCGGAACTCCTGGGGGTCAACTATGTGATTGATACCAGTGCCGGGATTATGGATGTCCATGTAAATGGTGATATCCTGTTCATCGAACTTGCCCGGGGCCTTAACCATGATAAGCTGGATATGCTCTATTATAGGATCACGGAACTGCTGACCCTGTATGAGATGAGCATCCCCCGGATAATCATCATGCTCAGCGATCTCAACCTCAATCTCAAGGGCGGAAGCGCCGATGTTGGGAAACTGGAAAAATTGCTGCGTCTATTATTGAAGGCTTCCAAAGCAAAACGCCGAATCCTGCAGATCCTGACCACGGATGAGTCTATCAGGCAATTTGTGACGAAGCGGAGAGAATATGCCGAGTACCGGATGGTTTCCACCTTGCAGGAAGCGATGACTCTGCTCTGCGCGGGCGAAAAGCCTGCTGAGGAGGCCAAGGCCAAAGCCCCGGAGGCTAAGGCTCCGGCGGAGGAAGGTGAAGCGTCACCGGAGACCGAAGATGCCGGCGCCGAGGACGTTGATGCTGATGCGGAAGTGCTGGAGGATATTGAGGACCAGGTGGAATCCAAGGGCACTATATTGAACGCCGATGATCCGAAGAGCGAGGAAGTTATGCTGCTCCGGTTTGACCGGGATTACCGCAAGCATCTGACCACGGAGACGCTGCGGG
>BNUW01000007.1 GCA_025997655.1 Spirochaetia bacterium | reverse complement strand
TGAGATATTTTGTCTTTTCCACTATCTTTTGATATGAATTTGGCTGATCCTTCCGCCTTGGCCCCCGGGAGCAGCTTAGCTTTCCACGCAAATCGTTCCATGGCTTCCTTCTATAAAATGGTTGCTCCAGTTTCACCCGGTTTTTTCATGGCGTAAATGGATATTTCTCTTCCGGGGATGGAAAAAACATTCCCTTTCATTAAAATAGGTATTATGAACTTAACACCCGGTAATTTCCGGGGGCCCTTTTGGCATTATCTCCCCTACAGCGAAGAGGACGAGAACCTGGGGATGGTATGCGCCAACGTGGGCAGCATGGAGGTGTCCCCGAATACCGAGTATCCTCCCTATAAAAACGAGCATCCCGCCCTGTTCCGGTCGGTTGTGGAGGGACGTGCTCTGCCCACCTTTCAAATAATATACATCACCGCCGGTCGGGGCATTCTTGAGGTGGAGAATACCGCCTATACCCTTAGGCCCGGTTCGGTCTTTATCCTGCCTCCGATGATGAAACACCGGTACAAGCCGGTCTTTGAAATCGGGTGGCATGAATACTGGGTTGGTTTTCAGGGGGAATATTTTACCAGGCTGATGGAACGGGGCGTCCTTTCCCGGGAGCGCATTTTTTTTGAAGCCGGGCTCCACGATTTTATGATATCCGCCTTTAACCAGATCATCGAGGAGGTCAAAACCCAGCGGCCCCTCTTTCAGTTAAAAGCCTGTTCGCTTATTGTTTCCCTGCTTGCGGAGATCCTGACCCGTGAACGGCGGAAGGATCAGCCAAATTCATATCAAAAGATAGTGGAAAAGACAAAATATCTCATGGAAACGAATATTTTTAGCGCCATCAATCTATCGGATATTGCCGAACAGATAGGGGTAAGCACTTCCCGGCTGAATGAGATTTTTAAAACCTATACATCCATGACTCCCTACCAATATTTTATCCATATTAAGATACTTAAGGCTGAAAGTTTGCTGGAGCAGAAGGATGCGTCGGTAAAAGAGGTGGCGTATAACCTGGGGTTTGAGGATCAGTACCATTTTTCACGGCTTTTTAAGAGTAAGACGGGGATTGCGCCTTCGGATTGGCATAAGCTGATTTGGGGATAGATTTTACCGCAATACTGTATTAAGATTACAGATTAATGGAGTCTGACATGGATTATATCGCGGTTATTGACATTGGAATGACCAATAAAAAAGTGGCCGTCTATGACGGTAACTTAGTGCAGCTTGATGCCCGGTACCGGAATTTCCCCCCAAAAATGGTGGACGGCATTGAGACCCACGACCTTGAGGCCATGGAGGATTGGTTTGTTGAGCAGCTTGCGGGTTTTGCGAAAAAATATGCCATAAAGGCGATTGCGGTCAGCACCCATGGAGCAACCTTTGTCTGCGTAGGGGAGGGGAGGTTCCTTGGTAAACCTTCGGTCCCCTGTGTGTACTATACCTACGAACCGGGTGATGATTTTCACCGCCAATTCTACGAACGCCTTGGCTCCCCTGCCGCACTCCAGGCCAGGACGGGAACCCCGTATCTGAAGTCGATGATCAATACGGCCAAGGGTATTTTTTTCGCGCAGCAAAAGTATCCAGAGGAGTTTAAGAACACAGTACATTTACTGATGTACCCCCAGTATTGGGGTTACCGTTTTACCGGAAAGACCGGCGCCGAAGGTACCTACATGGGCTGTCACGCCTACCTCTGGGATCAGATTGATAACCGCCTCTCCTCGGTGGCCGATGAGCTGGGCGTTTCCCCTCTGATGCCCCCGAAGCTCAACCGTTCCTGGGACGTCCTGGGAACCATCACCGAAGCGTTTGCACAGAAAACCGGCCTCGCAGAGGATGTGATCGTTACCATGGGTATCCACGACTCCAATTCCTCCCTGCTGCCCCACTTTGCCAAGAAGGGCGAAACCGGCTTTTTGCTCAACTCCACCGGCACCTGGTGTGTCAGCATGAATCCGGTACAGAAATACGGCTTTGCCCCGGATGAGCTAGGCAAGGTGGTGTTCTTCAATATTTCCGCCTTTGGGAAACCGGTAAAGACCGGCATCTTCCTTGGGGGGCAGGAATTTGAAACCTGGTCCAAAGTACTAATGGACATCCATAAACGCGCCGACCTGCCGGGCTATGACGAGGAACTCTACCGCCGGGTGCTGCGGGAAAAACAGGCCTTCCTCACCCCGGAACTAAGCGCCGGGTCAGGCCAGTTTCCCCTTTCCAAGCCGCGGGTAGTGGAGGACGGCCGGGACTATCACTACGGACTACTGTCCAAGGGAAAAGAGATACCGCCGTGCTTTAAAAACTACGAAACAGGTTTTGCCCTGCTGCGGATATCCCTGGTGATGCAGTCCCTTACCGCCTTTGAACGGATAGGCCTGGCGCCGGGGGAGGAAGTTTTTACCGAGGGCGGCTTCCGAAAAAACGAAGCCTACAATGTTTTGCTCTCATCAGCCCTAAAGGACAATCCCACATTCCTGACCGACATCGCGGAAGCCAGCGCCTTCGGAGCCGCCATGACCGCCAAGATGGCATTAACCGGTCAGGGGCTTTCCACGCTGGCGAAGGATTTCGAGATAGAATATCAGGAAGTGGCGAAAGCGGATATTCCGGAGCTGTTCCCCTACCGGGCCGCGTGGCTGGAACTGGCTAAGTAGGGCCCTTTTCCTGGTGCGATACAAGAATATCGTACTTATTCTTTATCATTTCGGTAAACAATTCCTGTTTTAACACCGCAAATTGCTCTTCAACCTCCATGCCCACTTCAACCATCATTTCCAGGAAAATATTCATCGGTATGCGGTTAAAATACTTCTGCCGGACCGCCTCAACCCGCTTCTTAAAGTCAGGTTCGACCTTGATGGTAAGGTTTTCAGTTTTTCCGTCTTTTAAAACAGCCATATATTCCTCTGAAATATATTCAACTAAAGTATAACCTTATTCAACGCATGATCTAAGGAAGTTATAGTATGATATTTATAGCTATTTTTAAAAAAAACTTGACATTATTACGAAATATAGGTTATTATAAGTTATTATTAGTTATAAGGACATGCCATGCAGGAAACGCTCATATCAATCCCGGTGGAACCTTCGCTCAAGGAGAAGGTGGAGGCTTTGGCGCGGGTAGAACGGCGGAACCTGGAGGAAGAAACTACCTATCTTGTGGAGAATGGCCTGCGGGCATTTGAGGGGTGGGGAGTGGGCATGTTGATCTTTTCTGATAATGAATAATCCCTGGTAAGAATAGGGGGATTTTCGCCGTCTCTTGGCAGGCGGCGGACTTTAACGCAAGGAGATAGAAAATGAAAAAGAATGGTTTATTTGTGGTAATGCTCGGCATAGCGCTGGCATTAGTTTTCACCGGCTGCCCCAACGTCGGGAGCGGGACGCTCCCCCCCGTTACCGTTGCCAAGCCCACCGCAACCCCGAATGGAGGGAATATCGACTCTAGCGAGTCGATAACCCTCACCAGTGCCACCGCAGGAGCAGCCATCTACTACACTACCGATGGAACAACCCCCACGGCAAGTTCAACCCTATACACCCCCCCCTTTACGCTCTCCGGCTCCGGTCCTGTAACGGTTAAAGCCATTGCGGAACTGGGGGGCGCCGAGAGCGCGATACTGGAGGTGGTTTTCAACGTCCTCCCCCCCCTAAGCGGATCGGTAAGCATTACTCCTTTAACCACCCCCACGTGGGGGCAAGATCTCTTTGCAGATACTACTTCCCTGGGCGGAAGCGGATCCATCAGCTACGAATGGCAAAGGGACGGCGTTGCCATAGATGGCGCAACCAGTGCAACCTATAGACTTACTGCCGAGGATGAAGACACTATCATAAGCGTAAATGTAAGCTACTCAGATAACTCAGGATTCGAGACTGCTTCCACTACTATAGCCATTGATAGCATAGGCGGGGCCGGTGAGGCAGGGGGCACAATCATCTATTGGAATGCAAACCATACCGATGGACCATGGGACTACCTTGAAGCCGCCCCAGCGGATATTGGATTGTTCGCATGGTGGCCATTTGTAAGTTTAAGTTACCTGGGGACGACCGATACCACTGTAGGAAGCGGCCGGGAAAATACTATAAAGATACTGGCGGCAAACCCGAGCGCACCGGCGGCATTGGTCTGCAAATCCTATTCCGTTTCCGGATATAATGACTGGTTTCTGCCGAGCATAGGTGAACTGTCCGAGATGTATTCACAGAGATCGTTCATAGGGCTTGATTCTTCTACTGATGTCTATTTATCCTCGTCGGAGGCCAATGTTAGTAACGCAGAGACACTGGGTTTCTCCAGCGGCAGCTCGAACTCCGGCTACAAGTATACTCAACATCTCGTTCGTGCAGTACGGTATATTTATTAGCATTTAACTATTTTCGTATTTTCCACGGTTTCGCTGACAGATGCGGAACCGTGGTGAATACAGTGCCGGGATATACCTTAGGGCCGCGGCCACTCGCGCGGGGTGAAACCCTTTGGGCGTCCGGCAAGTTTTACCGATTCGCCGGTCAGTTCCAGCACAAAAAATCCGGCGCCCTGCCAGCCGGTTGCTGCCAAATAATTCATAACCTGCGCCCTGGATTCACCGGCAAGCTTGGTTACCACCTTTATTTCTATGATGATCTTTTCAAAACAAACAAAATCCGCCTGATAAAACTGCTTTAACGGTTTACCATACTTTCCCAATATATTCTAAAATATTCATAAGATACAATAAATCATTTTTCTTCAACCGTCTTTCCGACACACAAACTTGATGGTAAAATCAATAGATTTGATAGTGGTAATTTTATTGGAAAGGTTGAAAATGGTGGATCGAAAATATCTGGTATATTATCGTTTTTAAGTAACATAAATAATGATACACTAATTACTACAAAAATAACGTTTTATAGAGTAAATGAAGGCATAAAAGAAATAAATGGTTTTGAATATATAAATGATACAAATAAAATATTATGTGAATAACATTGGAGAACGTATGACGGATAGTTCTAAAAAGACATTTATTGCCTCAAATATAATTTTTTTGGGTTTGGTCAGTTTTTTTACAGACATTAGTACGGAAATGGTTTACCCAATTCTTCCATTATATTTATCGTCAGTAATGGGGGCTTCTCCCACAATAATAGGAATTATTGAAGGTATTGCCGAAAGTTTGGCAAGCGTAATAAAATTATTTTCAGGAATAATTGCAGACAAATATGGAAACAAAAAAAGGATGGCATTTTTTGGTTATTCATCTTCTGTATTAAATAAAATAGTTTTATTACTATCAACCACTTGGGCAGGCATATTGGTTGCCAGAATTATTGACCGTTTTGGAAAGGGTATAAGAACCACCCCGCGTGATGCATTGATAGCTGAATCTTCAAATAAGTCGCAACTGGGAAAAGCCTACGGTTTGCATAAAGGATTGGACTTGTTAGGGACGGCTATTGGAATATTATTGGCTTATATTATTTTATCAAAAAATGAAAGTGATTATGGAAAAATATTTTTATATTCATTGATACCGGCAATAATCGGTGTTATATGCATTATATTTGTAAAAGACAATAAGGAAAAAATTGCACAAAAGAATGTTTCGTTTAATTTGAAAAGTATTGACAAGCGGTTAAAAATATTCCTTGTTTTTATATTCATATTTACGCTTGGAAATTCTTCAAATGCCTTTATATTACTCCGAATGTATAATGCCGGGTTTACCGCACAAAATGCAATTTTACTTTATTTTTTATATAATGGTATTGCTTCCGTTTTATCATTTCCATTCGGGCAATTATCTGATAGAATTGGGCGTAAAAACATTTTGTGCGTTGGATATTTTTTATATGGAATTGTATATTTGGGTATAGGACTATTTTCAAATAAAATAGTATTTATTGTTTTGTTTGTAATATATGGATTTTATACTGCATTAACGACAGGAATAGAACGGGCTCTTATTGTGGAAATTGTACCGGAAACACAAAAGGCAAGTTCGCTGGGTTTACATTCGGCAATAGTTGGGTTAGGGCTCCTACCCGCTTCAATAATTGCAGGTATTTTATGGGATTTAATGGGACAGTCAATGCCTTTTATATTTGGTGGAATAATGGCATTTATAACAAGTATTGGTATATTTATATTGTTATCAAAAAAAAATATAAAACATGGTGTACGGCAGCACTGCACATAATATACGCTATACGCGCAGACCAAAGGTCTGACGCCGCAGTAGCGGCTTGGCCGTATAGCTCTTTCATTATGCAATTCGCATAGGTACGCCCAATCTGTGATATATACGAATGTAGTTGCGTATATATCACAAATTTAGGTATGTATACGAATACCAAGGAGTTAATCATTTGCTTCAAATGCAAGCGGTATTTTCATAAAAAAACAATAATTTCAGAAGAATAACCGCGAAGAAGGCAAAATAAGGTGAACTCCTCTGGTTTTCCTTATTTCGCTTTTGTGGTTGTTTTTCCTCTTCTTATTTCTCAGTTAAATTATCCACCCCGTTATCCCAGGTTTCGGGAGCCGGGGGTGCGGCGATATATTTTTCGCAGCGGTCAAGGTACAGCTTTGCTACCCGATCCTGATCGTTTCCCCGGTATATGGTTTTGAAAAGTTCCAGCGCCGCCGGGAAATCCCGGTTTTCGTAGGCGCTAAAGCCCCGGTTCCACAGGCTCAGCATATCCAGCGTGGCTTGGGGTGCGCCTTCCCGGAGATCAAGTAATTCGTAGAGCCGCAGCGGTGTATCAACCCCCACAACCCGGACCCGGCTCAGGCCCCGTGAAAGAAACTCATC
The DNA here is from genome assembly GCA_025997655.1 of Spirochaetia bacterium. GTDB lineage: Bacteria > Spirochaetota > Spirochaetia > Treponematales > Breznakiellaceae > Termitinema. The sequence goes on along the minus strand of BNUW01000007.1, from coordinate 25,252 downwards.
CCCGATTTTCGCTTGGGTATACTCGCTGACGAGGATGCCGCCGGTGTTGTATTGCTTATTGACCCCCTCAAGCCGGGCGGCCAGATTTACCGCGTTTCCCATGATGGTGTAGTCCATCTTGTTGGGGGTGCCCATGTTGCCCACCACCATTTCCCCGGTGTTGATCCCCAGCCGGGTATAGAGGGGATTGGGATCATCCGTACTTTTCAGGATTTTTTTGTGCACCATGGCTTCCATTACCTTTCCGGTGATAAGGCCCTGGGCCAGAACTTCCTTGTTGATTTCGATCTCTGCTTTTTTCATCAGGATGGCGGAACGGCAGGCTAAGGCGGCGTGGTCCGGCATGTGGACCGGCGCGCCAAAGAAGGCGATGATGGCGTCACCTTCGTATTTGTCGATGGTGCCCTGGTTTTCCAGAATAATATTGCTCATCCTGGTGAGGTAGTAGTTGAGCAGTTCTACTAATTTTGTCGGGTCCCCCAGGGCTTCGGAAATGGTGGAAAAACTGCGGATGTCCGTAAAGATGGCGGTCATTTCCCGTTTTTCACCCCCCAGCTTTAACTGGGAGGGGTCCGCGATGATCTGCTCAATGACCATGGGACTTAAGTACTGGCTAAAGGCGGATTTGATAAACCGTTTTGACTTCCCCTCGGTAACATATTTGTAGATTGAGCTTGCCAGGAAGGCGAAGATCGAAGCGGACAGGGGGAAAACAATGGGAACCCAATAGCCCGCATACCGGTAAGCAAGGAAACCTATTCCGGTAATGATGGCGATCACACTAATACTACCGGCAACGGTTAGGGTGGTACGGGAACTATACAGAACCAGAAGGACGATGATGGCTATGGCGAGCAGCGTTATCAGAGGCGCTAACCAGGATGGGCTTTCGCGGATAAAATCGTTGTTAAGGATATTGTCCAGCATGGTGATGTGGACCCCCATGCCGGGATATACGGAATTCAAAGGTGTGCTGCAAATATCAAAGAGCCCTGCCGCATAGTAACCGAAAAAAACATATTTTCCCTCAAAATCTTCCGGGGGCAGCAAGGGCTCCTCCCCCCGTGCATAGGCTTCGGCGCTTTGGAGTATGTCCTTGGCGGCATAGGGCCAGTATTTGTCCAAATTACCACCCTTGAACCGGAGGAGACTGCCGCCGTTTTCACCTACCGGAATGGACGTGTATCCCCATTGGATGACCCGGTCTTGTCCGTTATAAAAAATAGTTGTATCCCTGCCGGAAACTAACAGGGAAGCTGCGGAAAGTCCCGGTATTGCTTTCCCGTCAAAGTGGGTAAAGAGCCGGGCCCGGCGCACAATTCCGTCGGATGCAATGAGGCTCGTTACATCACCGATACTTCCTGCGGTGTTAATCAGGCCGGGGATGGGGAATTGCGCGCTGGGTGTGTCCTTGACCGTATTTTTATAATCCTTCGAATCGTATCCTGAAATAACCGGATTGAACCGTGAAATAATCGAATTAAACCCGGTAAGGTTAAAGGTTTTTGTGTCAAGTTCCGAAGGCCACGAATAAACGCTGCCCGATTTTGTATTGAAAAGAACGGTATGTATGGTCCGGTTAAAGTCCCGGTCTGCGCGTATAAAAGCTTCGTCATCCTCCGGGCCGTACACCGAGGGTTCGGAAAAGATCACATCGAAGGCTACTGCGGACGCCCCGCCGGTATTCATATAGTCCACCAGTTCGGCGTAGGCCTGCCGGGGCCATGGCCATCCCCAACCCCGTTCCTCCGCCGCCCAGTCTATACTGGGTTGATCAAGAAGTACCACGATAATATCATCGGAGGTCTGATAGGAATCGGCAAAAAGCTTAACCCGGAAGTCATATGTTTTCAGTTCAAGGAAATCAAAGAAGACACCGGAAAAATCGGCCAGAAACATTACGGCAAATACCGCGACTATTATGATCGGCGCGGTGATTTTCTCAACGATACTCTTTATAGAAAGTTTCATATTCACTGCGGGGAATGGAACGCCCATGACTTAACCGCGTTGTAACGGGCTTCGCGGTAGGTCCGAGTATCCGCGTCCGGCGCCTTGTGCCCGTACTGCCGCAGGGGTCGTTCCAGCTTTGCAATCCGTTCATCCGGCGCCGGATGGGTTTTGTTGAACCCGCCGCTGGTACTGCGTTGGTTTTTTTTCAAAGCCTCCAGCACGGTGATCAAACTTGATGGTTCATACCCGGCCTTTGCCAATAATTCTAAGGCGAGGGTATCGGCGGCAAATTCCTGACTTTCGGCATATCCGTCATGCAGGGTGGTAACAATTTCAATTGCCGCTTCATCAAGAACGCCGGTAAGGGCCGCAATGGAAAGCGTGGTATCACTAATGGCATTTATCACCCGGTTGGTCTTAATAGCTTTAATACTATGCTGTAACTGGATATGGGCAATTTCATGGGCAATAACCGCCGCCAGGGTATCCTCCGAAGAGACGCAGTCAAGAAGTCCCTGGGTAATAAAAATATGTCCCCCGGGAGTGGCAAAGGCGTTAACCTCAAGGTTATCAAGAATCGCCGCATGGTACCCGTTATATAGTTCAGGTTCGGAGGAATTGACCACAAGCGCGGCGGTAATTTCATTCAGGTACCGGGTTAACTCCGGCCGTTCGTTACAGTACCGGTAATTGGTAAGGAGGTTCGCCGCCACGGCGCGGCCTATAAAGTATTCCTGTTCCGCCGTGATATCCCCCAGGGCCCGTTCAAACGAATGGGCGGACTGGGATAAAGCCCTGGCCGCCCGGGAATCCCCCATTTCATCGGCGCTGTCCCCTATAGCCTGGGCAATACCGGCGCAGGAAAGAAGCAGGGCGGCGAAAGACGAAAGTAAACAAGCGAATACGGTTCGTTTTATCGGTTGGGTATACACTTTATTCCCCCTGGGCCAGATGCCCTTCCCGGAGGAAACTAAGGAGCTGCCCGTTTGGTATCTGTATCGCCTCCATGGCGTCAATGGCGGAATAATCCAGGGCTCCGCTTTGTTTATAGGCATTTTCAACTTCCTGGTTGAACCCTTTTCCCGCCAGGGCAATCTCGTTGGCCGAAGCTGAGGTTGAACTGCCGGCTATGATGCGCTTGGTGGTCAGGCCGGCGGCGGCAACCCAGCCGCTTATCTCAGGCGCCTCCAGGGATTTGATCCGGACCCACTTTCCATTTTCCTGCAGGACCGAAACCGGAGCGCCGTAGGACAGGGACCCCAGGGTATCCGCAAAAAAGGCGGTGGATTTCTTTATTTCAATGGTTTTTGTGGTCACATACATGGTGCGTCCCGTTAAGGATTGGGCGCATAGGGCGCCTGCTATTCCCAAGCCCAGGATCGTAAATAGCATTATCCGTTTCATATATACCTCTGATAAAATGATAATATATATCAATATACCACTATACCACAAAAATAAGAAGATCAACCACGAAAAAGAGAGGAAACACACGAAAAAAGACCGATAAAAGAAGTAAGAATAGCACACGTATTTTTCGTGGTTTTTTCTTCAATTTTGGAACCAGCTCATCTACAAAAAAATTTGAAAACTATGCTTGTTTCCGTAGCTGTTGCCGCCTTATTTCGTAGAGCAGCACCCCGGCGGCAACGGAAACGTTAAGGGAATCTATGCGGCCGTAGGAGGGGATGGCTATCATGGCGTCGCATTGTTCCCGCAGGAGCCGGGAAACGCCGGTTCCCTCACCTCCCAGGATGATAGCCGTCCGGCCCCGGAGGTCCTTGTCCCAAACCGCATCCCCGGCCATGTCGGCGCCGTAAATCCAGAAGCCCCCATCCTTGAGGTTTTCCACCGCCCGGACCAGATTAGGGGTCTCAGCCACCGGCACCCAGGAAACCGCCCCGGCGGAGGTCTTGGAGACAACCTCGGCGTATTTGGCGATACGGCGGTTCCGGGTAATCACCAGGTCCGCCCCAAACTGGTCGCAGGAACGGAGTATGGCGCCGTAATTATGGGGGTCGGTTATTTCGTCCAGCACCACCGCCAGGACATCCTTCCGCTCCCCCAATCCGGCGAGAAAACCATCCAGGGTAATATCCACGGCGGCGCCGGCATCCTCGGCATAGAGGGCGATACCCCGGTGGTCCGGGGCAAGGCGGTCCAGTTCGTGGGTACCCACCCGGTCAACGCGGATCTTATGTTCCGCAGCCAGGTCGACCAGTTCCCGCGCACGGGGACCCGCCTTGGCCACCAGAAGCGGCCCCGTGGCCCCGCCGGACTTGATCCGTTCTTCTATCGCATGAAAGCCGCTTAGATATCCCATTAGTTTTCTTCTCCAATTCGGCGCAAGGATTAACTGCCCCTTCAATTCAGTTTAAAACGCAGACAGACTTCACCGGTCTCCTTATCAACTTCGATCTTCTGATCCTTCAGGTTTATCTCCGTCCCCGTGGACATCTTGAACAATCCCGCAAGGAATTGCATACCGCTGTTCAGTACCTGCTCAAGCGCTTCGGTTTGCTGTGCCTGCGGTGGGGCTATTGCCCCGGCCGCCGCCACGGGACTTTCCCGGGATTCTGCCACTACAGGAACGTCCGGGTCGGCGGTTTGTTGCCCGTTGACGAGCGCTTCCAACTGTTGAATGAACTGGGAACGGCCCTTGGTTGAAAAATCAACATAGTTGATGGCCTTTCCTTTGCCCAGTACCCCTTCAAACAGGTTTTGCTTTACCAGAAGTCCTGCGGCGATTTGCTGTTCAATAGAGCTGCGGGAAATCAGATTGTAAACGCTCAGCTTATTGCTTTTTTGCCCCATGCGGTCAATACGGCCGATGCGTTGGTTTTTCTTTGCCGGATTCCAGGGCAGCTCAAAGTTGATAACAATGTCCGCCGCCTGCAGGTTAAGTCCCGCACCTCCCGCCTCGGTGGAAAGAAACACCTTACAGTCGGGATCATCCTCAAAGCCTTTGATCACATCCCCCCGCAGCTTGACCGGAACCTTCCCGTTTAACTCGGTAAAGCCTACGCGATGTTTCCGCAGCATATCTGCGATCAGCTTATGCACCTTGATCCATTCGGAAAAAATGATAACCTTATGTTTACCGTTTTTGATGTCCAGTTTTTCAAACAGGATATCTGCAAGCTCATTCAGCTTGGGAGAATCGTTAGTGTTGCTATCGATCAAAAATGTTGAATCACACACCATGCGGGCGTTGGCAAGGAGCAGGTTCAGTTTCTGTAAATCATAGGGAGTAAGGAATTTTTTTTGAAGAATCCGCCCGATGCCCATCATATAATCGGCATGGTATTCTTTCTGCAAACCGGTAAGTTCAACCATCACATCCCGGTGTTGAACATCCGGGAGCTGGCTAAAGACGGCATGTTTCTCCCGGCGTATCACGATCCCCGCAAGGCGTTCATTCAAGTGCTGGAGATCATAGTACCCGTTGATCTTGTTCGGCTTTACCGGATCAAAAAGGCAGTGCTGATAGGAAAACTCCCAGAGGGGCCCCAAATAATAGGGATCAATAGAACTGATAATCGAAAAAATATCGATCAGCCGGTTTTCTATTGGCGTACCGGTAATAACCAGTTTATGTTTAGTCCGCAACCGCTTCACCGCCGTTGCGGTTTTCGTTTCGTAATTCTTGATCTTCTGTGCTTCGTCCAGGATAAGCAGATCGAAACCGGCCCGGTTAATCGCATGGCTGTCCCGCAGTACCGTCTCGTAGTTGACGATGGAGAAATAATATCCCGCTTCCCGGTATTGCTGTTCCCGCTGTTCCGGAACCCCGGAAAGGATGAGCGCCTTTTCACCGGAAAATTTTTCAATTTCTTTTTTCCATTGGGATTTAAGAGTCGCCGGACACACAACCAGGGCCTTGCGAAAGCCGAAGATTTCCTTTTTTAACACAGCGGCGGCAATAGCCTGAATAGTTTTTCCCAGCCCCATCTCGTCGGCGATGATGGCCGCCTTACGGAACAGCACAAATTCAACGCCTTCCTTCTGATAGGGAAACAGATCCCCTTTGATGCAGGAAAAATCCACCGTGGTATTTTCGCGCAATTCCGCAAGCAGCAGATCCTCATACCGGCGCTCGACCTTCTCACGAACCTCCGGGCGGATGCAGATAGTTTCGTATTCCTCCGCCACCTCAATAAATTCCAGAAATGACTGGACATCTGCTTCTTCAATAAACGATTTATTTTTAAAAAACTTAGCGATCAAGGCGCCTTCATCCGCCGGCAGATCGTAGGGATAGTACCAGCGTATCTTATAGTCATTCAGGGGGTCGCAGTAAATTTCGATAAACGGATATGTTTTATCCAGCTTATTGTACAGCCGCTTATTCGCCTTGAGCGCGTTAAAGGCATACATGATATGCTTTGTGGTACCAAGTTTATTGAACGCAGCATCGACATTATCGCTGTACCCGGTCTCACCATCAAAGTCACGTAAAAAAATTTTGTATTTTGCGCCGTATTCATTGGTCAGCAGGTGGTCGCCGTAAATAGTATCCGCCCACTGTATCTTGTACTCCGCCTTTTCGGCCTTTTCCCTTCGTTCATTCAAAACCCGCCGTATCATACCATCCCGGGTATATTTTTTATACTCCATTTTCACCGCGGGATCGAGCTGCCGTAACTCATGCTCATACCGCAAAAGGCAGGCATAACTATACCGATCCCAGGCGGTCTCCTTGCCTTTCTGATGAGGGATAATTGTATCCCCATTGAGGAAGAGATCAACGGCGCCGTTTTTTTCATCATCAATGGCAAATTCAATACGCACCGGTGACTGGGACAGTACGATGCACCGGCCGTCATCAAACAGCTTCGTCCCCGCATTGATTTCGCTTTGGGGCATGGTCTGCGTAACGTTACTGATAATACCGGAAATCTTATTTTTCATATCGCACCTCCATTTTTCTTCCCATTACTCAAACTCATAACTTTTTCCGTATTGCACAATCTCCGTGTTGGTATACCCCTTCTCTATCAGGTACTTCTTAAAATACGCCTGGGCCTTTGGTTCCCCGTGGACCAGGAGCAGCTTTTTCAGGTTGGAGGTATCCAGGGAATCGAGCCATTCGGTAGCCTCGAAATAATCGGCATGGGCGCTGAAGGCGTTGATCTCCTCCACTGCGGCCCGGCGCTTAAACCATTCGCCGTGGATCTTCAGGTCCGTTTCCTTGTTGCGGATACGCCGGCCCAGGGTATTCTGCGCCATGTAGCCCACGGTGAGGATGGTAGTGTTCGGGTCCTGGATGGAGTTAGCAAGGTGATGCTGAATCCGTCCGGCCTCGCACATGCCGTCGGCGGAAATGATGATGAGCGGGCCGGGGTGTTTGTTCAGGGCCTTGGACTCCTCAACGCTGGTGGTAAAGTGGAGGCTGTTAAAGCCGAAGGGGTTTTTATGGTGCCTGATAAACGCCTCGTGGACATCCTCGTCATAACATTCGGGGTGGACCTGGAAAATGGTGGTGGCGTTGGTAGCCATGGGGGAGTCCACATAAATGGGAATCTCCGGGATGATCCCCTCATCGACCAACAGATGAAAATAGTAGACCAGTTCCTGGGTACGTTCTATGGCAAAGGCGGGGATGATGATCCGCCCCTTGTTTTTGACGCAGCGCCGGGCTATTTCCCCCAGCTTGTGCATGGCGTCCGTGGTGGAATCATGGCGGCGGTCGCCGTAGGTGCTTTCCAGGACAATATAGTCCGGCGCGGGAACCTTGTCGGGGTCCCGGATGATGGGCTTCCCCTTACGGCCCAGGTCGCCGCTACAGAGGATGCGGGTCTTTTTCCCGTCCTTTTTAACGGTAATATACGCCATGGCGGACCCCAGGATATGGCCGGCGTCGTAAAACTCCAATTCTACCCTGTCCCCAATGGGCATGGGCCGGTTATAGGAGACGCTTACCATTTGGCTCGTGGCCTGGATCACGTCCTTTTCGGTAAAAAGCGGCTCCCAGGTGAACTTTTCACCCCGTTTTTTAGCCTGCTTGCGGAGGTATATCGCGTCATGGGCCTGGATATTGGCGGAATCCATCATGATGAGGTTCGCGATATCCCGGGTCGCCGGGGTGGCGTAGATGTTCCGGTGGTACCCCTTCTTAACCAGCAGGGGCAACAGCCCGCAGTGATCGTGGTGGCCATGGGTCAGCACCGCCGCATCGATCCGGTCACTTGCTATGCCAAAGTCCCGGTTCTTCCGGTCCGTTTCCGCCCGTGAGCCCTGGAAGGCGCCGCAATCGATGAGGTAGGACGCGCCGTCCACCTCAATCACGTGTTTGGAGCCGGTAACCTCCTCGGCGGCGCCGAGGGAATAGAAGTTGATAGCCATGGGGGTAGGATAGCGTATTTTGCAGGGTTTTATAAGGGGCTGTATGGGGGGGGATGCTATTGCGTTCAACTTACACATATGTTATAACAACGAGAGGGTAATGTGGTGCTGAAAAATAGAACGCTAACATATATATCACTGTTTAGTTCCGCAGGCGTTGGATGCTATGGATTCCACAAGGAAGGTTATCATTGCATTGCCACAAACGAAATTCTTCCAAGACGGCTTGAAGTGCAGCGTGTCAATCATAAGTGTGAGTGTGAAACTGGCTATATAGATGGGGACATAACGACTTCCGAGGTTAAGCATCAGATTTATACGGAAATACACCGATGGGAAACAAAAGGAAATGACCGAGTGGATGTCGTTGTGGCTACTCCTCCGTGTCAGGGGATTAGTGTTATAAATCATAAGAAGAATGAAAAAGAAATCAACCGAAACAGCTTAGTTGTGGAATCCATAGAAATAATAAAGCACATAAATCCGCGATTTTTTATTTTTGAAAATGTTATGGCCTTTCAAAAAACGCTTTGCACCACGCCCGATGAACGTATTGTGCCAATAGGAGAATATATAAGAGAAGCTCTCGGAGGGGGGTATATCATTTCCGGGCGTATTTTGAATTTCATGAATTATGGTTCGAATTCATCCCGAACTCGTACCTTGATGATTGGTGTGGATAAGAAATATAGAAATAACATCACGCCGTTTGATCTATACCCGGAGTACCGATCTGAGAAGACTTTGCGCGAAGTGATTTATGATTTTCCGAGACTGAAATGGAACGAAATTGATAAAGATGATTTTTACCATGCGTTCAGAATATATAACCCAGCCATGAAAAGTTGGATTCATGGCCTTGGAGAAAGCGAATCTGCATTTGACAATAAAGACTCGTCGAAACGACCACACAGGGTTGTGGATGGTAAGATTGTCGAAAACATTCGTAAGAATAGAGATAAGTACACCAGACAGCCTTGGGACAGATTTGTCCAGTGTGTCCATACGCGAAATGACCAGCTTGCGGCTCAGAACACAATTCACCCTGAAGAAGATAGAGTATATAGCATCAGAGAGTTGATGGAAATGATGACTATCCCATCGGATTTCAAGTGGATGAATTATTCACTGGATGAACTGAATGCTATGCCAAATTCACAGAAGCAAAAACTTTATAAGGCACATGAGGTGAATATTCGCCAGTGCATAGGCGAGGCTGTTCCCACAGAAATAATGTGGCAAATAGCAGTACGAATAAAGAACGATTTGCTTGTGAAACAGAGCAACGCTGCAGAGATCAAAAGAATTATTTTGGAGAATCAGTTGACTGAAAAAAAGAGGCTAACTAGGTTTCTTTCAAAGAACCCTCTGGATTTAGATATTGCTTCTCTAATGCGTATTACTGAATTGTGCAATGCCCGAAGGGAGAAGGATGCCGCTTTCTACACAAATAAGTTCATCGTGAATGAGATTATGGGGCAGTTACCGACATTTGGAAAAAGTGAAATAAGAATTTTGGAACCCTCTGTCGGTGCAGGAAGTTTTGTGCCATTTTTGTTTAAACGGTACGAGAATGTTCCTCATGTGATCCTGGATGTGATAGACATCGATGAGGAAAGTATAAAAGCATTTGATTTGCTGCTTGAAAAGATCGGTATTCCTCAGAATTTTATTGTTAACCGTATTTGTCATGATTTTTTGACATGGGACATGGTTTGCAGATATGATTTGGCGGTAGGGAACCCACCCTTTTCAAAGTTAAAAGAGCGTTCTCCTGAGCTAACAGTAAAATTAAAGGAAAACGTGAATCAAACGACAAACAACCTTGCGTCTTTGTTTTTAGAAAAATGCATGAGGTGTAGCGACTGCGTAGCATTGGTGCTCAACAAGAATATGCTTTCAAATGAAGAATATAAGGAAACAAGAGATTTGTTGCGTTCTGTGCGGATGGAAACAATTATTGATTTTGGAAGGTATGGATTTACAGGAGTGTCTATCGAAACTATGTGTTTGATAGTATATCCTAAGAAAAAACCGAAAGATACATCAGTATACAGCATGAAGTATAACCGAAAACATGTTCAAAACCAAGGTTATATTACATCTGAACAGTATCCCTGTTTCCTTATTTATAGGGATAAGCAATTTGATGTGGTAGCTGAAAAATTAAATTTTGATATGTTCTCTGTATTTAGGGACAGACAAATTACGAAATCAATTACAACTTCTACAAGAAGGGATGATACACTCTGGGTTATCAAGGCGAGAAACATTAACGATGATGGTTTGGAAGTGACGCACATAGCGGATTATGATGTATTCTTACCTGTACAAGTGGCAAGCGAAATATCTGTATCAAGATTTGTGAATGATGATAGCATATATCTAACGCCAAATATGACTTATAATCCGAGGGTAATAGAAAATTTATCCAATACCATACCGGACGGATCGGTTGCTGTACTGATACCTAAAAGGCCATTGCGATTGACGAAGAAACAAAAAGCATTTTTCTCATCAGCGGAATACAGGCGGTTCTATGGTATTGCACGAAATTTGTCCACACAATCTATTAATGTTGATAATAGCAGTGTATTCTTTTATGGGGTATTGAAAGATGACAAATAATTTACTGAGGAAATTTATAGAAGATCGTGATTATGATGTTCGAAAAACAGGCAATGGAAGATGGATTGACCAGAAATGTGCCTTGGATGCTGTGTGCTTTGTGGCAGACTGCATTGTGGATTACATACGTAGCGGGGGAGAGCAACATTTTCAATCGCCGGACATCTGGCATTCAGAATATGCTATTACAAATGTTCAGCATTTGTTTAGCAAACCGGATCCAACGATACGGTCAACACTTGACGAGTATAATAAATTCTTCCGGCAGCCAATGAAAATGCTTGCCGCCGCAGGGGTGCTGAGAGAAGATGGGCTTCTGCACAATACAATCCAGTTCAGTGTTGAAAATATAGATGTGCTGGAATATATAGCATTAAGAGAACGAAATTCGTTTGAATTCTTGTGTCTGTATGTTGAAAAAGTATTAAAGGATAGCGGGTTGTGGGATAGCTTTGCATCTTTTTATGATGAGCAGAGCAAAGAAACCTTACAGAATGTGAAAAAACATTTTTCAGATTTTTGCATCAAACATACGCCAATTGGAACAAAGGTAGAAGCCAATAGAATATTTATTAAAGTTCTAAATCCATTGGCCTGCAAATTCCATAAAAAAGGAATTGTTAAAGGTAGACTCTCTCCTTCAATGATTACTTATGACAAAATCATGTATAATCAAACGAACTGGAGAGATGATGCTGTTGGAAAGGATAAAAATGTTGCTCGTGGTAATTTTATCCATGCACCGAAAAATGATGACATGTATCAATATCGGATTACTCGAGCAATGAAATACTTGAAGCAATTTAACGATAAGTACAATGCGGGAAGATCCGAAGTCTTGGACAAGTTTTCTGTTGGAGAAATTGCTACCCATATGCATCATATTTTCCCTAAAAACCAATATAAGGAAATTGCAGATTATATTGAGAACCTTATTGCGCTGACAAGCGGTCAGCATCTACAGGCAGCACATCCAAACGGAAACACCTCTATTGTTGACCACAATTATCAATATACCTGTCTTATTGCAAAAACAGAGAGCATCCGCAAGAATATAATGAGCAATCATGGGGAGACGGTAATTTACCGCTTCGACGCTTTTATGTATATACTGGATGTGGGATTAAAAACGGATTATTTTGAAGCACTGCCATCATGTGATTTTAAATCTGTACTTACCGGGATTGAGTTTAACTATGAGAATTGAGTTAATACATTCCTGAAAAGCTTCAGTGTTTTCAAACTTTCTCTCACCCCTCCCCCAGATACGCTTTCCTAATCCCGTCATCATTCAACAGCGCCGCCCCCGTACCCTGCATGGTGATTACCCCGGTCTCCAGGACGTAGGCGTAGTCCGCGATTTCCAGCGCGGCGTGGGCGTTCTGCTCTATCAGTAATACGGTGGTGCCGTCCTTGTGTATTTCCCGGATGATATCGAAGATCATTTTTGAAACCAGGGGAGCAAGGCCCAGGGAAGGTTCGTCCAGCATGAGGAGTTTGGGGCTGGACATGAGGCCCCGGGCCACCGCAAGCATTTGTTGTTCGCCGCCGCTCATGGTACCGGCGTGCTGGCGAGCCCGCTCCTTGAGCCGGGGGAAGAGGTCGTAGCAGCGGTCGTGGTCCGCCTTGATACCCGCATGATCGCTGCGGGCATAAGCGCCCAGGCGGAGGTTTTCTTCCACCGTCAGGTTGGGGAATACGTGGCGGCCTTCGGGAACCAACGCCAGGCCCCTGGAAACGATATCCTTGGTGTCATTGCCGGTAATATCTTCGCCATTCCAGAGGATTTTTCCGGTGGCGCTTTTTACCAGCCCAACGATACTGTTGAGCATGGTGCTTTTACCCGCGCCGTTTGCGCCGATGAGGGTGATGATCTTGCCCTCCGCCACCTCTATGTCGATGCCCCGCAGGGCGTGGATGCCGCCGTAGTATACCGAAAGGTTTTCCAGTTTCAGCATTAGTCCACCCCCAGGTAGGCGTCAATGACCTTTTGGTTTTTTCGTATCTCTGCGGGCGCGCCCTTAGCAATGGTGATGCCGTAGTCAAGCACGTAGAGCCAGTTGCAGATACCCATGACCACCTGCATGTGGTGTTCTATCAGTAATACTGATATCTTAAACTTGTCCCGGATACCCACAATAAATTCCATCAGTTCCTGGGATTCCTGGGGGTTCATACCCGCAGCGGGTTCGTCCAGGAGCAGCAGGCTGGGCTCGGTAGCCAGGGCGCGGACTATTTCCAGGCGGCGCTGTTTGCCGTAGGGCAGTGATACTGCGTTATCGTCTGCGTTATCCAGGAGCCCCACGGATTCCAACAGGTTTAGTGCGAAGTCACAAGCCTTTTTTTCACGGGCCATGTAACCGGGCAGGTGCAGCACCGACTCAAAGAGGTTGGGCTTTTCCCGGAGGTTACAGGCCACCAGAAGATTTTCCAGAACCGTCATTTCGTGGAAGAGGCGGATATTCTGAAAAGTCCGGGCTATACCTGCTTCGGTGATCTTATGGGGTTGTTTTCCGGCGATTTCTTTCCCGTTAAACAGAATGGAACCTTTCGTGGGTGTGTAGACCCCGGTGATCACGTTAAAGGCCGTAGTTTTTCCCGCACCGTTAGGGCCGATAAGCCCCACAATATCGCCGTCCGCCACGGTCATGGAAAACTCGGACACCGCGGTAAGGCCGCCGAATTGCATGGTTACGTTTTTTGTTTCCAGCATTACGCGCCTCCTTTACGTAGACTGCGCAGTTTTCGTAGTGGCTTTAGCCATGGCCTGGAGTCAAGGATACCGTTCCAGGAAAACTCCTTCTTACCCATTAACCCTTCCTGGCGGTAGATCACCACTACCAGCAGCAGGGCGCTGAATACCACCATGCGGAGACCCGGAAGACCCTGGGTGCGGAAAAACAGCAGGTTCAGGGGGCCGTCCAGGAAACGGAGGGCCTCCATGGAGATGGTTACAATCAGTGATGCGATTACCGAACCGGTGATGCTGCCGTTGCCCCCCAGGACAACGATGAGCAGGATATTATAGGTCAGGCTGAAGGTGAACATCTTGGGGTCAATGGTATTCATCAGGTGGCCCAGGAGCGCGCCCCCTACCCCGGCAATAAAGCTGGAGATAGTAAAGCTGATGATTTTTATCCGGGCGATGTGGATGCCCATGGCCTGGGCGGCGATCTCGTTGTCGCGCACCGCTTTACAGGCGCGGCCAAAGGCGGAGTGGATCAGGGCGGCCATGAAAATGATTGTTAGGAATGCTAATGCCCAGATCATGTACGTGCTTGAATATTTAGGCAGGCCCTTGAGGCCCAATGCGCCGTTAGTTACCGATTGAAGGTTGGTGAGCACCACCCGGATTATCTCAGAAAAGCCAAGGGTGGCGATGGCAAGGTAGTCGTCCCGGAGCCGCAGTACCGGTGTGCCGATAAGGAAACCCGCCAGAGCGGCAACGAGGCCCGCGATGATAAGGGCGGGAATAAATGGAAGCTGCACATTTGCTAAAATGGGGACGATGGGCGCCAGGAAAAAGTTCATTTCTTTTTGGGCGGGACTCATGGTAAGAAGGGCGCTTACGTATGCGCCGATGGCCATGAACCCCGCGTGGCCCAGGGAAAAAAGGCCGGTAAAGCCGTTAATCAGATTCAGTGAGAGGGCAAGGATGATGTAGATGCCGCAAAGGTTGAATATCCGCAGGGAAAAGGAGCTAAAAACATTGTCCGCCAGGATGATGAAGCCAAGCACCAGGACGATAGCGATGATACTTGCGGTACGGCTTCGTTTTTTATCCAGGATCATGCGCGGCCCCCTACACCTTTTCTACCTGGTGTCTGCCCAGGAGGCCCGAGGGTTTAACCATGAGCACAATAATGAGCAGCACAAAGGCGAAGGCGTCCCGGTACCCCGTCAGGGTGGGGAGGAAGGCGATGATCATGATTTCGATGAAGCCCAGGAGGAGCCCTCCCAGAACCGCCCCGGAGATATTGCCGATACCGCCGATAACTGCGGCGATGAAGCACTTGAGCCCCGGAATCATCCCCATGGTGGGGTTAAGCTGGGGGTACTTGATGGCCCACATGACCCCCCCAATTGCCGCCAGCACCGAGCCGGTCCCGAAGGTAAACGACACGATCCGGTTTACGTCGATACCCATGAGCCGCGCCGCAGACAGATCCGTAGAAACCGCCCGCATTGCCATGCCGGTTTTTGTTTTAAGCACAATGATGAGCAGTATCGTTAGTAACACGGCGGTAAGCACCGGGATGAGCAGGCTGATATAGGCCACAGAAACACTGCCGATGTGGGCCACATGGTTAAAAAGCTCCGGTACGGGGAAGCCCTTAGGCCGCCCGCCGAAGATAACCGTGGCCAGGTTTTCCAGCAGGAACGACGCCCCGATGGCGCTTATCATGATGGAAATCTTGGGGGAATTCCGCAGGGGCTTGTAGGCCGCCCGTTCCAGGCCGATGCCGAAGATCCCCGTGAGCCCGAAAGCTACGATAAAGCCGACCCACCAGGGCATGAAAAAGACGGTAACCGCGTAAAAGGCGATATACCCGCCGAGCATGAACACATCGCCATGGGCAAAGTTGATAAGCCGGAGGATGCCGTACACCATGGTGTACCCAATGGCGATGAGGGCGTAGAGACTGCCCAGGGACAGGGCGTTGGAAATATGCTGTAGAAAAACATCAAAATTCATGCACCCTGCCCCTTATCGTTCAGCTTTAAGGATTAATAATAGTCTGGAAAGTGAACTTCCCGCCTGTAACGCTTTTGATAACGGCGGGCTTGGCGGTGTCCCCGTTGGCGTCCAGGGTAACGATCCCGGCGGCGCCCTCAAAACCCTTGGTTTTCGCGATGGCATCCCGGATAGCCTGGGGAGATGTCGATCCGGCTCGCTTGATAGCGTCCAGGGCAAGCAGATAGCCGTCATACCCAAGGGCGGTTACCGCACCAGGTTCCTTGTTGTATTGGGCATGGTATGCCTTGAGGAAGGATTCCGCCGCCGCTGAATTATTATATTCAACAGCAAAGAAGGTGGAGAACACCGCCCCTTCGACGGAGTCTCTGCCCACATCAATGAACTCCGGGGTATCCCAGGTGTCGCCGCCGATGATGGGGATGGTGATGCCCAGGGCCCGGGCCTGCTGAATCACCAGGGCGGATTCGGTGTAGTTGCCCGGCGCAAAGATAACGTCCGCCTTGAGGCCCCGGATGCTGGTAAGCTGGGCGCTGAAATCCTGGTCGCCGGTGGTGTAGTTTACCGTAGCCAGGATGGCGTTGTCATTCCCCGTCAGCTTCTTGAAGTTATCGACAAAGAACTTCGCCAGTCCCACGGAGTAATCGTTGGATACTTCCTGAACGATGACGGCGGTCTTGGCCTTGAGTTCGGTAAAGGCATAGTTGGACATTACCGTGCCCTGGAAGGGATCGATAAAGCAGACCCGGAAGTAGTAGTCGTTTCCAAGGGTTACCAGGGGGTTGGTGCAGGAAAGGCCGATAACCGGTATTTTCGCATCCTTGGCGATTTCGCCGCCGGCCATGGCCAGGGAGGAACCCCAAGAACCCAGGATGACCTGGACCTTATCCCGGTCGATGAGCCGCTGAACCGCATTGGCCGCCTCGACCTTGTCGGATTTGTTATCCATAACGACCAGTTCGACCTTATAGGTCTTTCCGCCCACTTCAACCGTGGGGAACAGATCTCTAGCAAGCCTGATCCCCTCGACTTCCATGGCCCCGCCGGCAGCATTAGCCCCGGTCATGGGTTCAAAGACCCCGATCTTGATGACGTCCCCGGCGGCCCCGGCTTGCTGGCCGCCCCCCGCAAAGACCGGCAGCGCCAAGGCTGCCATAAGCAAGCCCAGACCAATCATTTTCACACCGATTTTCATAGTTTCCTCCATAATAATGAATGATAATAGTACCCCGGTAGTATGTACCATAATGCGCTCCATTGCAAGAGAATAATAGGGCGTACGCGAGGACCAGGGACTTTGACCGGGGGTCAGTTGACCAGCATTTCCAATAGGATTTGTTTTACTTCCGCTGTTTTGTTTGAATGTATCATTACCATTCCCACTCAAAAGAGGTGTCTTCAAGGGTATCTGAAATCAGGAGTTCGTCTTCGCCCCGTTCGTGCATTGCGGCGCAGGCCTCCGCCCATCCTTCCCGGGGTTTCTTTTCAATCCGCCGTATTACAATTTCTTTGCCCTGAACTTCCATTTCAACCGTATCTTCAATTTTGAGTTCCTTAATAATGTTTTTGGGAAGCCTGATCCCCTCGAATTTCCAATGGGTATGACCGAAACCAGCATGGCGGTACTCCTTGATGTAATAATAATGTAATTACAGGTGCTTGTCAAAGGGAGGATGTACCTGTTGATCTTTGAAGGGGACAAATAGATACCGGCTAATGACGTCCCCTGCGGCCCCGGCTTGCTGGCCGCCCCCCGCAAAGACCGGCAGCGCCAAGGCTGCCATAAGCAAGCCCAGACCAACCATTTTCACACTGATTTTCATACTTTCCTCCATAATAGTGAATGATAATAGTACCCCATTTGGATTTACCACAACACTATCAACAATACCCCCGTTTCTTCTTAAATCCTCCTTTACATTTGCTTCTTTATTGTATCGTAGGATGGATTATAATTTGGAAACCTATTAGAGACTAATGGACTTCTGTCTAATCCACTCTCTGCGGCTTGTGGCTCTATTGTTATCCAAGAACCATTTACATTAACTCCGTTAAATGCATGATTTAAATTACTGTTACTTATGTACCTAACATGATACCCTTCTTCCAGTGCATATTTATAAAATAATTCAGCATAATCCATGCAATTTATTTCCCCATCGCCATTTTGATCATTTTTATTTCCCCAACTTCTTGCTTGTTGAATCTTATAATCAAATAGAGCTTGATTGCTATAAAATTTTTTCCCATCTATCGTATAGAAATGATTTTGAGGTAACGGGTCATAATTTTTAAATGAATCATATAATGCCTGGATGTCTGAGTATTGTAAATCTCTTGCAACTTTTTGTAATAATGGATAAGTTTCTCTAAGTGATGAAAAATTGCGATAAGGTTTTGCGGTGGAATTATTTTCTATTATGGTGCTTGTAATTCTTTTAGATGAAGTGGCTATAACTCGTCCCCCGGAATATCTTATAGAAGCGCCTTCTCTTGGATTACTAACCCATTTACCATTTGCTATTGCCCAACCATTCTTATCATAGTCAGATGCTAATAATCCATATTTATCTCTTCCTGAATCATTAGATAAATTTATACCCAAAGAGACTAAAATACTATTAGCTGTTTCATTTATCCAAAACTTGAAGCCAGCATTGACAAAATATAATATTATACCGCCAACTATAATTATTGATAATAAATTTTTCACAAACTACACACTCCCTTTTTCAAAGCTACAAACGGGAACAAGCTCCCATAAACTCCCCGCCAATCTAATCATACATCGCGTTTAATATTTTTCTGATTTCCCTTGCATAACCAGCCCTGGCCCCAGCCCATTTGCCTGAAAGTCTATCAATGGTCGGGGCTGACCCGAGGCCAAATTGCTCTTTTATATTGGTATAACGAGGATCAACACAAATTCCTTTGAGGGGTTCTCTGGTTGCATATCCCTTGAGATGTTGAATATGCGCCTTTACGCCAATTTGCTCACTTCCAAAGACATACGCCTTTTTGTATGAGGTTAAAGAACTTATGCCGCAAAAATTGTTCATGCCTACGCCGGCAAAGGTTTTCTCAAATTTCAAATAATTTGTATGATAACACATTTGAGCAAACGCTATCTCATAATTCACGCCTTCCAGTTTCGCTTCAACGATATAAATGTCAATCAAATTATTTAACCAATCTCTGCGTTTCCCAAGTGCCTTGTTGTTATTTAGCAGAAACCCAACCATTTTCTCTCTGGACATAGTGCCTTGGGATAATAATCTTTCTGGAGGTGTTTTGGAACTTACCGTGGTACTATCGCTTACCTGTCCCCGTGCTTGTCGCACACGTTCAAGCCCCTGTTTTGCATTGGCATCATTGGGAGTAATTTTGATTGCCTGAGTGTAGTCCGCTATCGCCCGGTCATACTCGCCCCTGTTGTAATACATATTACCGCGATTGGTATAGGCAAGGGTATAATTGGGATCAATATTGATTGCCTGGGTATAGTCCGCTATGGCCCGGTCAGAATTGCCATTGTTGTAATATGCGTTACCACGATTACAATAGGCATAGGTAAGATTAGGAGCAATGCTAATTGCCTGGGTGTAGTCTGCTATGGCTTGGTCATATTCGCCCTTGTTATAATGCTCATTACCGCGATTATAATAGACACTTACATCATTGGGGACAATTCTGTTTGCTTGGGTGATCCTATTGTCGATACTCCCCAGGATGGCACGAGCAGACTGGCTTTTTTCAATGCTACCCCGGAAATCGGCGTTTGTAAGGGCGGTTTGTGCCTGATCTACCTGGGTCCTGGCGTTGTTAAAATCCCCATTAATCGCAGTAAAGTCCATCCGGATGTTTCTGCTTCGGGCAGTTTCGATATTCTTTTGGGTTTCCTCTAACATGGTTCGCGCGCTGTTTAACAGGTTTGTTGCTTCGACCCGAGCCCGC
This sequence comes from Spirochaetia bacterium, assembly GCA_025997655.1. GTDB lineage: Bacteria > Spirochaetota > Spirochaetia > Treponematales > Breznakiellaceae > Termitinema. The sequence goes on along the minus strand of BNUW01000007.1, from coordinate 5,676 downwards.
TGAGCCCCTGTTTTACCGTCTGCAATGGCTTTCTCTGTCGCAGCTATCACTTCCTGGGCATAAGTTTTCGCTGATTCGTAGTGGTCTGCCGCTGCTTCACTCCGCATATTCGCCATGGCATCACGGGCGCGGATAATTGAGGGACTTCCGTAGGCTACAGCATCGGGGTCGTTTTCCGCTCGAGTAAGATACACATCAGCACGATTGGTATAGGCAAGTATATAATTAGGATCAACATTGATTGCTTGGGTATAGTCGGATATGGCTCGGTCATAATCGCCCTTATCTTTATACGTAACACCACGGTTGTTATAGGCAGCGGCATAATTGGGATCAAGTCTGATTGCCTGGTTATAGTCCTCTATGGCTCGATCATACTCGTCCTTGTCGGAATATGCATTACCACGATTGTTATAAGCCCAGGTATCATTGGGATCAAGCCTGATTGCTTGGGTATAGTCCGCTATGGCTCGATCATTATCTCCTTTTTCGGCATACACATAACCTCGCCACCAATAGGCGGCGGCATAATTGGGATCAATCCTGATGGCATCAGTGAAGTCCGCTATGGCTTGGTCATAATCGCCCTCGTTATAATGCGTAAGACCTTTGTTGTGATAGGAAGTGGCATCATCCTCTGTGGTATTGGTTCTTGTGTCACGATCATTGATTGTAAATTCGATATTTTGGTTATTGGTTAATCGAATGTTCTTTTTTGTATATGAATCACCATCTTCATCTACAAGACCAATGTCATACTGATCAACCATATTTAATGGGGGTAACGCTACCGCTACCGATTGCCCAATAGGAAGGACTGCTTCGCCCATTTTGTCCGTCCCCCAATTATCAGACGTACTTGGACTCACATACACATAATATACGATTTTTCCTGTTTTATTGACAATGTTTACCGAATCCCCATCATTTTTATTTGCTTCTTTGCAAAGTATGAAAACCGTAGCTTTTTCTGCATCATTTATAGACCCAACACTGCCATTTTTAAGAATAATATTATTAAGCAATGGATTAATGTGGATACTTTTTACCCCAAAATTAACGTTTTGTGGTATTGCTCCCGATGCTTTATAGGCATATTCAGCATTCAACATGGCAGCGGCAACCCCAATTACTTCATACCTATCATTGAAAATTGGCCCTCCGCTATTTCCCGGTTGTATGGGCGCACTAATTTGAAAAAATGTTTGATCCGAATTGAATCCACTCCTTGCTGAAATAATACCATCGGTTATCCGAATATCAGCACTTAATAATCCACTCAGAGGAAAACCGAGAACCCGGACTTTATCTCCAAGATTGGTCATATTAAAACTGGTGATTTTAAAATAATAGGGGCTTTTATAATTGATTTTTAAAACGGCCAAGTCCGTATCTGAGTTTTTTGCTAAAACGGTAGCGGGGTATTTAATATTATCTACACTGACGGTAATCTCCTCAGCATTTTCAATGACATGGGCACAGGTGACAAGTATCCCATCATCAGAAATAAAAAATCCTGTTCCGGAGGAAAACTGTATCGCTTCTTCCGGCGAAACTGCTGCTCCATTGGACTGAGCTATCGCATGGGCCGTTATTATAAGGGAAAAGGCCAAAACACCTAAAATGGCAAATAACTTCTTTTGCACTTTGCAAGCCCCCTGCCGATAGTTAATTCTTGAAAGGGACAAATAGATACCGGCTAATGACGTCCCCTGCGGAATAACCATCGATAGAAAAATCATAACCGCTGTCCTCAAATGCAAGGGCTGCCCGGAGAGACCGGTTTATTTTCGCGCTCCCATAAGATTGCCAGTCATAGAATGAATACAGGAATTCGGTTTCCGTAGCATCTTTCCATTATGGCCAATTCCCCTATTATGTAAATTCCCATAATCAAAATGGCAACCCATTCTTATAAGAATAATATTCTTTATCATAATCGGTTTTTTAGGAATAAACTTAAGGTGGAAATTATGCTTTTCTAGTAATCCTTGAATTCATGGGATTCAAGGAGAATTTAAAAGGTCAATTAGCCTATTCCGATATGCTGGTGAAGGAGCTTTCCGCCCAAACGGGCATTAAGCGGCATACCCTCGATAACTACCTGAATACCCATAACGCCATCCCCAACGCCGAGGCCGCCGTCCGTATAGCCCAAGCGCTGGGGGTGACCGTGGAATATCTGGTAACCGGGGATGAAAAGCGCCAGGAAAAGACCCTTGCCGCCCTGCCCCTGGACCTGCGCCTGCTGGTGAATATCACCGAAAAGCTTACCCCCAGAAGCAGGAAGCTGGCGATCAAGCTGGTAAAGGTCCTGAAAGAGCAGGAGGACGAGGGGCGAGGCTAAGGGGTGTTAGCCAGTACCTCCGCCGGAACCGTGTCCGGGTCCACTATCCCCTCTGCCCGCATAGCCCGTGCCCGTTCTTCCCAGGTCATGCCGTTAGCCGGGTGGAATTCCGCAAGCTGCTCGTCGGTTAATTGCGGGCAGTCCTTGGTATAGTTGATGGGGCGTTTTGCCGCTTCATCAAGTCGAGCTTTCTGCTCAGTAGTTAGCTCGCTCCCAGCCGTATGGGTATGTCTTACCAATGCCATGATATATCCTCCGTTCCTTTGGGTCGGCGACTCTGGCCGATATAAGCCGTATATCGTCCTCCCCTACTTCTGTATAAACCACGAAAAGCACTTGTCTTGCCGTGCCTATCGTTTGCCAGCGTTCCTCATACTCAGAACTATCATCATCATGCCGCTTAATATGAAGAAAATCATCAAAAACAACTTCCGCAATCTCGAATTTAACACCATGATCCGACTTTGTTGCAACGGTACGATTTAATCCCTCAATACCCAACCGGGTATCCAACTAATCAACTTTGTACGAAACCGGCATCCCTAAATCGCAATACACATTCAACAGCTTACAATTCAATTGCACTTCTGTCTCCTGATTTTTAGTTTTGCGTGCAGATAGTTTTTCCCAAAATATGGTTTTGTAGCGGTACAAATGCTATCCGGATACATTTTCTCACCAACGACTTTCTTTTTGGGATCTATTTTTCCCCATTCGAAAATTACACCCGCTGTTATAAACAGGGTGAGTCTCCCTCGGGTGCACAGACTTTTATTATACTCGCTCCAATTTTTGATTTTATAGGTATCTTTACCGCTTTTCCCCATTTTTGCCCTCCCAAGCTTTGGGAAAAGTATATATCTTTATTCATTACGTTGCAACAAAGTCGGTACTACACGCAACCCGTTGAACCGCCGTGTACCGAACGGTACGCACGGTGGTGTGAGAGGACGGCTACCCAATTAATGGGTAGCCTCCTACTCGATTCTTCTTCCTTCCTTCAGCCCGCAGACTCTCGGGCGGGGATCAGTACCGGGTCTACGATACCGGCCTCCCGCATTTCCCGCGCCCGTTCCTCCAGTTCACCGGGCGGAACTCCGCCAGTTGCTCGTCGGTGAGGGGCGGGCATTCCGCCGCAAAGCGGAAGCCGGTCTATGACCCGGCACGGATTTGTGCCCGTCCTTCAGGGGTTAATCCGTCTCCAACCTTGTAGGTGCTTCGTACTATCGCCATAGTAAATCCTCCGTTCTTTCGGCTCCGCTATGCGCGCTCGGTATAAACGACAAACAGAACATCATCTGCCATACCCATGGTCTGCGCACGTTCTTCCTCGGCGTTCCATACGACGCGGATCCTCGAAAACAACTTGGACGTTCTCAAAGCTCACCCGGGGGAATCCCCTATGTGATACCACGACAAACGCATGAAAGAATTTCTTAACCATACTAATCCAAAAAAACGGATAAAAATTAGGAATTTAACCACTGACCTCACAGACCTTCACGGACTAAGGAAAAGATAAGAAAGCAGGAGTCCGTGACGTCAGTGTGGTCTGTGGTTAATCCTTAGAAATTCTATCTTAATCAGTGAATAATTTTTTTCATGCGTTTGTCGTGCATGTGATACTTATCAGGATGGATAAATGGCGATACTATATGGGACAGCATGTATGGCGCTATTCGGTATAGTGCATTAGTGCAACCGGTGCTATACTACCTATATGTTCAACGACTGCATTATCATGGCCGGTGGCTCCGGCACCCGGCTTTGGCCTGCCAGCAATTCCAAAACCCCCAAACAGTTCCTGTCCGTTCATGCGGGGGGCAGCTTTTTCAACGACGCAGTAGAACGGGCCCTGGCGGTTACCGGCGAGGATGGCCGCGTCATCATTATCGCCGGGAAAGCCCATGTCCCCCACGTTATCAGGGTTTGCGGAAAATACCGCGCCGAAGAGAAAAGCCGGCTGGTGCTGATCCCGGAACCCCTGGCAAAAAATACCGCCCCCGCCATTGCCTGCGGCGCTTTTTATGCCGGCGGAGAAAATCGCGGAGACCGGAATGTGCTGGTCCTAACCAGTGATCACATCATACAGCCCCCGGCGGTTTTTAAGGCCGATGCCCTGACGGCGGCGGCCTTCTCTGCCCAGGGTAATCTGGCCGTTTTCGGCATACCTCCACGGGGGCCGGACACCGGGTACGGCTATATCGAAACCGGGGATCGCCTTGCGGGTCCGTCCGGGGCGGTGGAGACAGCGGTATACAAGGTCCGGTCTTTCCGTGAAAAGCCTGTGAAGGCCGTGGCGGAAGCATTTCTGTCGGCGGGAAATTATTACTGGAATTCGGGGATGTTCGGTTTTTCTACCCGCTTCATCCTGGAGGAATTCCGCCGGAACGCCCCGGCAATTTTCAATGCCTTTGAAGCCCTTGCGGCGCCCGGCCCATCTGCCTATACGGTGGAGGGGGGCATTCGGGTCCTGAGCAAGTGGCCCGGCCTGGAGGAGGCCTACCGTACCGCACCGGGGATCTCCGTGGATTACGCCATCGCGGAAAAGTGTTCCCGCACCGTGGCGGCGGCGGCCCGCTTTGAGTGGTTCGATGTGGGCAGTTGGGATGAATACGTCCGGATAGCCTCTGATCATGCGGCTCAAGGGTCCGGCGCGGAGGTATACGCCCAGGATTCGTCGGGCTGCTTTGTGGACGCCGATTTGCCGGTGGCCCTCTGCGGGGTGGACGACCTCATTGTGGCGGTACGGTCCGGGAAGGACGGCGGGCCCGGCGCGGTGCTTATCGCCAAAAAGGGCGCGACCCAGGGAGTTAAGGGCATTGTGGAGCAGATTAAGGCGGCGGGCAGGGACGAATTGCTGTAGAAGACGGGGAAAATACCGAAAAATAGCAGTGGAAAGCTTGCTAGAAGAAGCGGACAGCAAACCATTAGCGGACGGACTGAGCATACCGGAAGAGATCAAAATACGGGAAGCGCGGCTTGCAAAGTTACGGGAAGCAAAAGAAACAATAGAAAAGAGTTACGAGGCGGTGCGGGAGCATGACCCCTTTCGGCTGCTTGCGCCTAAAAAGGCGAAAGAGATTAGTCCCCGACCACGACAAACGCATGAAAGGAAAGTGATATACTTTTTCATAAGACCTGGGAGGGGTTAAAGAAATGGAAGAGGTATTATCATTTCTAGAAAGCTTGGAAGATGACCGGCAACAATGGAAAGTAGACCATATTCTAAAGGACATCGTGGTGATAGTCCTATTTGCGACACTTGCGGATTGTGATCAGTGGACAGAAATAGCGGAATGGGCGAACTATCACCAGGGATTATTGAA
>BNUW01000006.1 GCA_025997655.1 Spirochaetia bacterium | reverse complement strand
CGGCACTTTTGTTGCCGGTGGTATCCACGGTCTTTACCGTAAAGGTATACGCCGTGCTATTGGTCAGGCCGCTAATGGTGGCGGTTTGGGCTGCCTTGGTAACGGTGACCGGCCCCACGGATGATGACTTTAAGGAAGTGCTCATCACCTTTACCCCGGCGGCGGAGGGCGTTACCCAACCGGTCACCGTTACCAAGGCAGCCCAAACCGCCACCATTAGCGGCCTGACCAATAGCACGGCGTATACCTTTACGGTAAAGACCGTGGATACCACCGGCAACAAAAGTGCCGGGAAAACCGTAACGGCAACGCCCTCGGTAACCGCGCCAACCAACGCTATAACCCCAACCATCACCGTCCAGCCCGTGGGCAGCACCTATGTCCAGGGCGACACGGCAACTGCCCTTTCGGTAACGGCAAGCGTAAGCGATGGCGGAACCCTTTCGTATCAGTGGTATAGCAATACGAGCGACAGTAACAGTGACGGTACAGTCATTCCTTCGGCAACAACCGAAAACTATACGCCCCCCGTCACCGCCGAGGGAACCGTCTATTACTACGTGGTCGTAACCAACACGAACACCGGCGTTAACGGCAACAAGACCGCAACGGTAGCCAGTAATGCTGTTGCGATAACGGTGACGCTCTCCGCCCTAACCGGCACGGTAACCATCAGCGGCAACCCCTACGTGGGGCAGACCCTGACGGCAATCCCCACAGGCGATGCCGCGACCGGCTCCATCTACCAGTGGCTGCGGGACGATGCGCCTATAGGCGGGGCAACGGGCGCGGCCTATCAGCTTGTCGCGGTGGATGAAGGGAAAACCATCAAGGTGCGCGTAACCCGCGCGGGCTATTCCGGGAACGTTACCAGCGATGCCACGGCGGCGGTGACGGTCTTTCCCTACACCGCAGCCGGCCTCTACATCGGGGAGGCGATAAGCCCCACGAGTGCCGCGGGAACCACCTTGGCGAGCGGCTTGACGTGGCTTGGGTCAAACGCGGTGCAGGATACCGCCTACACCATCGTGCTGGGCGTGGGCGAATCATCGGAACCTAAAAGGCTGAACTCCACAAGCCTTAACGGCGCAAGCGGCGTAAAGATCACCCTTGAAGGGCTTACCGCCGAGCGGACCATCACCCTTTCGGGCAACGGCAGCCTCTTTACCATTAGCGCCGGGTATACCCTCGTACTGGACAATCACCTCACCTTACAGGGACACAGCAGTAACAATGCCCCCCTCGTTAAGGTGAACGAGAGCGGCGCAACACTCGAAATGCGGGACGGCTCAACCATTACCGGCAACAGTGACTCCTCGAAAACTACTGCAGGCGGCGTATATGTCATTACCTCGGGAAGTGGCTATACCCCGGGTAATTGTGCAACTTTCACCATGAACGGCGGAACGGTCCGCAACAACGCAAATGGCGGTGTAACTGTTATGATGTCCACTTTTACGATGAACGGCAACGCGGCAATCAGCAATAACACCGGCGGCGGCGTATACCTTTACGATTGCGCCTTTACCATGAACGGCGGAACCATCAGCGGCAATAATGCCGACGGTTCCGGCAACAGCATCGGCATAACCAGCCCGAATAATGGCGGCGGAGTACGAATAGATCTCAGCAACGGTCCAACAACGTTCACCATGAACGGCGGGACTATCAGCGGTAACACCGCTACCGACGGCGGCGGGGTATGGGTACGCGGCTTTGCCGACTGCAAGTTCATCATGAACGACGGAAGCATCACCGGCAACACCGCGACAGGACAGGGCGCGTCCCTGTGGAAGGACACGAACGGCATAGCGAAATACGATAGCGAGACCGGCGGGAACATCCTGTCGGTCACGGGCGCTGCGGCGTATACCAGTGCACCCCTGCCCGCTGCCGACAAGCAGCCGCTGCCAAATAGCTAGCGGGTAAACGACGGGGGCAGCAAGCGGTAAGACGGCCTGCCCCGATATGCCGTAGGGTTAGTAAAAAAACACGGGCCATCCCCGGGATTCCCCGGGGGCGGCTTTTGTGCGTGTGGGGGAGCGTGCCGGACAAGCGAGCTTGGCGCTTCCCCTTTTTTGGGGTATACTGGAAATATGAGAATATATCTGGACAATTGCAGCTATAACAGACCTTTTGATGAACAGCTTGATATTGTCGTTCGATTGGAGGCTGAAGCAAAATTGTATATACAGGAATTGGTTAGGGAAAACCGCCTCGATTTGGTATGGTCCTCGGTTAATGAGTATGAAAACAATGACAATCCATTTGACGAAAAACGCGAGCAGATCCGTGTGTGGAAGGATTTTGCAGCGGCACAGTGCACTATGAACGAGACCATTTTACACAAAGCCAGTGAATTAATGGAACGGCAGCTGCGGGCAAAAGACGCATTGCACGTAGCATCATCTATTTATTCAAAATGTGATTATTTCATTACCACTGATAAAAAGATTCTGAATAAGAATATACTCGATATTGCAGTGGTATCGGACCTATGTCCGCTCCAATAACTTTTGTGGAGGAATATGCCGGTGAAAAGTGATACCTTGATAAAAACTGACGGGATGAGGATTTTGGCGGATACCCTTGGAATCGTAGAAGCCGAGCGTTTTATTACCCTTATGTTACGGGAACCCTTTAATTATACCGAATGGCAGCGTACCTTATACGGCGATATGCCGCTTAAAAAGTTATATGAAAATATCAAAACATTCGAGACCGGAAACGCGTAGGCCAGGGAAGCAGGGACTTGCATAAGGCTTTCCATACATGGGAAACTATGTCAATGTCTGACGCACTCCCCACCAACGCCGCCGACCGGCTCGGCACTGAAAAAATCGGCAAACTGCTGCTCCAATTCTCCATTCCCGCCATTACGGGGATGCTGGTTAACGCCCTCTATAATGTGGTGGACCGGATTTTCGTGGGCCGGGGGGTAGACGAGGTCGCCCTGGGGGGCCTTTCCCTGGTACTGCCCCTGATAACCATCACCATGGCCTTTGCCATGCTCTTCGGCGTCGGCGCGGCGAACATGATTTCCATGCGCCTGGGTCAGGGGCGCCGACCGGAAGCGGAAAATGCCCTGAACCACTGCTTCTGGCTCCTCGTCGGCATAGGGATTATCATCATGACGGTGGAATTGGCCCTGCTGGACCCCATTCTTTCCCTCTTGGGCGCGCAGGAGGGCAGCACTTCCCTGGGTTATGCCCGCAGTTACTACCGGATCATCCTCCTGGGGCAGGTGTTCGCCATGGTGGGCTTCGGTTTTTCCCACTGTACAAGAGCCCAGGGTTTCCCCACCATCACCATGATAAGTATGCTCATTGGGGCGGGGTTGAACATCATCCTGGACCCCATCTTTATCTTCATCTTCCACTGGGGGGTTGAAGGGGCCGCCTGGGCTACCATCATCTCCCAGCTTGCGGCGGCTATCTGGATACTCTCCTTCAATTTCAGTAAAAAGGCGGTGATCCGGCTTCGGTTTGCGGCCTTTAAGCCATCCCTGGGTATCCTGGCACAGATCATGGCCTTTGGGTCCGCCCAGTTTTTACTGCAATTCGCCATGTCCGCGGTGCAGCTGCTCTACAATTCCAGTATGGGCTGGTACGGGGCTGCGGCCCTGGGGGTGCGGAACGGCGGAGACATCGCCCTTTCGGGGATGAATATTTCCGGATCCATCAACATGCTGATCCTCATGCCCATCTTCGGGATCAACCAGGGGGCTCAGCCCATCCTGGGGTATAACTATGGGGCAAAGAAGTACCGGCGGGTTCTCAGGGCTTATACCGGGGCGGCGGCGGCGGCCACCATCGTCTGTACTCTGGGGTTCATCCTGGCGGAAATTTTTCCGGTTGCGTTAGTAAAACTATTTGCCCCCAATGGCAGCCCCGCCCTCCTCGGTTTCGCGCCCCGAGCCATGCGGATGATGATGCTGATGCTGCCCCTGAACGGTTTCACGGTGGTGTCATCAAACTTTTTCGTGGTTACCGGCCGCCCGAAAACATCGATAGTCCTGTCTATGCTGCGCCAGTGTATCGCGCTTATCCCCTGTATCTTTATCTTTGGAAAAATCTGGGGGCTCTGGGGCGCCATCGCCGCTACGCCGGTGGCGGACGGGATTGCATTCCTGCTTACCGGGATAATGATTCTGTTTGAGCTGAAGAAACTGCGGGCGGCTCTTCCTGAACGCGTTCAATGTGTATGAAGAATGTAAACCACCGACCACACGGACCACACGGACAACACGGACAAAAGAAAAAGACAGGCAAAAAACCAGTCCGTCTTGTCCGTGTCCGTGTGGTCGACTTTTCCACTCTATGGTGGAAAAGTGGTTATTTATTCTTTCACCGGTATACACAACTTTGGCTTTCTCCACCGGCACACTGTTTCTGAGAGGGAGCAGACCTTATCCGCCAGGCAGATTATCCAGCCTTCGCGATACTTGGGCGGATGCAGCAGGGTATAGGGCCACATGTGGGTTCTGATAAGGGACGCTTCCTTATCGGATATGTTGAACTCGGTACGCCCGTTTTCTGCGGCAACAACGGGGTGGGTCCATCCATGGAGGGACCACATCTTTTCAGGCCTGTGCCAGTCGTAGCAAAAAAAGTCGTGGAGCAGGGCGGCCCTGACCAGGCTCTTCATGTCGGCAATTTTGAAAAGCTCACCCATGCTGAAACTCAGGCGCGCCACCTCCAGGCTGTGTTCATACACAGAAATACTGCCGTGCTGAATGTAGCCCCTGGATTCAGCGAATTTACCGCTGGTGAGAATTTCAGCGGCGAAGTTTTCAAACAAGGCGGCGTCTTTCATGCCAGTCCATCCACGGGATTTTGTATCCCCGCTTTTTTATTTCGAATATACTTCCGCAGGGTGATGACCGCGTCCACTGCGAAAACCACCAGGAGAACCACGTCTATCCGAAACAGCGCCGCAGGGCCGGTAAAGCGGATCAACGCCATGGCCAGGTCCCAGTAAAAATATACCTCTGCCAACGCAACCACGCCGAAGAACAGGGATGTTGTCAGGGCAATGCGTTTTTTATAATTACACCACCAGGTAAAGGGGTAGGTATCGTAGTCCCAGCATTTCTTGTTAAAGGCCTTTTCCAACAGCAATGCCGCCAGGTATTCAACCAGGGTGCAAAGCATGGTTCCTGCGGCAAACACCAGGTAGGGATACTGTTTTAGGGGAAAAGCCGCGGAATACACCGCAAGGCCGCCAAAACCGTGGACCGGAACCCAGGGGCCCTTAAAAAAACCTTTGCTCACAAAGCGTTTGCGGACGATTGACTCCATGATGGTCTCCCCAATCCATCCGCTTGCGGCAAAAAAGAAAAACAGGAAAATAAATTTATCCGCGCCCAGGGCAAAGGGGTTAAACATGCTAGGCAACCCGGGTATTCATGATCAGCATTTGCAGACGGTTTTCGATGTTTGCAAAGCTGGTATCGGGGTCATAATCCAGGGCAAGGATCTGGATGCCGGGATACTCTTCCTTAAGGCGCTTAACAATGCCTCGCCCGGCAAAATGATTGGGCAGGCAGCCGAAGGGCTGCAGAAGGATGAAGGACTTTACCCCCTGGGCCGCCTTGTGCAGTATATCCGCCGCCATCATGAAGGACTCCCCGGAATTGATCGAACGGTCAATGATAGGATCACTATACTTAGCAAGGTCCGGCAATTGCATCGCGCATTCATACAGGGGATGTTTACGGGCCGGGCCGTCCATGATCCGCAGGGCAAGTGCAAAAAATTTATCCCCCGCAAATGCCCGGAATATTTCCATCCGGGAAAAGATTACATGATGTATCGTAAACATGGAAACAACATTCATGAGCAGGAGATTCCGGTATATATCGTGCATCCGGGGAAGTTCCACCTCCATGTTGTTTTTTTCAAGGTACTCTTCAATATAGAAATTGGACCCCGGATGGAAGGTTAACAGATATTCACCGGTGATAAAAACCAGGGGCTTCCTGGCGCTCCGGTCGTAGCGTATGGCACACATGGCTTTCATGGCCTTTTTATAGGAGCGGAATGCACTCAACATCCCCCCCTGTCTGAGGGCATCGGTAATGTTGTCAACCGCCGTTTCAAACACCCGGTTGGTTTCCCCTTTTTCAAATTCGTAGGGGCGGATCTTGCGGCGCAGATTTTCTAACACCTCCACCATCACCAGAATCCAGGCGCCCCGGGCAAAGGATAACTCGCTTAATCTAAATCCCGGATGTATGTTTTTAAGATCGTTGATATCCGTGGAATAGACGGGAACCTGGGGGTATCCCGCATCATCCAGGGCTTTCCGGGTGAGGAACATGTAATTCACCAGCCGGCAATCGCAGTAGGCTTTTCCCGATCCGACTATCACCTCGTCAGGGTTGTACTCCCCGCTTTTCAAAACCGCCAGGGCTTCGCCTATCATCATTTGTGCGGGGAAACAGCTATCGTTGTGCACATATTTTTTGCCCAACTGTACGGCTTCTTTGCCGCCCATGGGAATGGGGGCAACCTTAAAACCCTGTTTCCCTATGACTGCGGTCATGACCTTACAAAAGGCACGGCTTACATTGGGTATCAGAAAAATCTTGTCCCGGTTCTTTTTCGTAAACTTAACCGGATAGGGATCCGGCAGGGGTTTAATTTCCGCCCGCCCCGCTCCCTGCGCCGCTTTCCGCCGGGCCTGCACGGTTTCGATAAAGGAGCGGACCCGTATCCGCAAGGGGCCGGATACATCGCTTTCATCAAGCTTTAAGATGAGGGGCGCCTTGCCGGAAATCTCCTTCATGAGCCGGATCACCTCATCGGTATAGATTGCGTCATGGCCGCAGCCGAAACTGAAAATCTGCACATACTCAAGGGCGGGATGCCGGGCGGTATAGATGGCCCCGGAAAGAAGCCGCGCATGGTTACTGTTGTTAATGTCCAGCATGGTCCGGGAAAGGTCCAGGTCCTTCAAACCCTCCAGGGCGTCCACGGTGATAACCGGTATGTTCTGGTCGATAAAATAACGGGACAAGTGGTGGTTTACCAGTTCGTCAAACTGATAGTGCCGCCCGGTGAGCACCACGGCAAACTTCCCCGCCTTCTCCGTTTCCGCGATAATGCGGGAGCCCTCCGCAACCAGTTGGGTATTGAAACTTGCCAGGGCGGCATCCCCCTGGGCGATGGCGCCGAGCGCATCCTCCCGGTTAATGTTGTAGGTATCCTGCATGTAGCGGCAGAGCTGCCGGTCCCGATCCTCCTGCTTAAACCAATGGAACACCGGCGTATCCAGGGGGGTGTTCCAGTTGCGCTGGGGATCGTCGGAATACTTCACCACCAAGGGATAGCCCTTGAGCACGGGACAGGTATAGGTGCTGAGGGGCTCGGGATTATCCGAGGGGAGGTGGGCAAAGAGGGGCAGGAAAATGCGGTCAACCTTAGCGGCGATAAGGTCGTGGATATGCCCGTGCACCAGTTTTGCGGGGAAGCAAACCGTGTCGGAGGCGACGGACTGGAGGCCCCGGTCAAAGAGGGCGCGGGTGCTGGGGTGGGAAATCTTCGTCCTAAAGCCCAGGGCCTGGAAAAACGCGGTAAAGAAGGGCATGGTGCGCCAGAAGTCCAGCGCACGGGGCAGGCCGATGGTAGTATTCCTGTCGGCAGAGACCGGCGTAACGGGATAATCGGCGAAGAGCAGTTTTTCCCGGAACTTAATCATGTCGGGAACTGCCTCCATCCTGGTGTTGACCTGGGCGATCTTTTCCCGGACGGTGGAATCATCAAGGCTGCCGATTATTTCCCCCCGCTCGCAGCGGTTCCCCGTAACCCAGGTGGCTGCGGAGGAAGGTCCGGCGCCGGAGGGCCCCGGCAGCAGTTTTCCTGCGGCGTCTTTCCCGTAGAAAAAGTTCACCATGGTGCGGTTACAGTTGTTTGTACAAAAAGTGCACCTGTTGTTTGTGTCCTGGGTATACTCAAAATCCGCCAAACCATCCAGGCCGATGAAGCGGGTTCTGTCCGCCGAGCCGTGGGGGGAGGTAAATCCTTTGGCGGCAATATGTTTTTTCGTAAGCAGGGCAATGCCGATTGCCCCCATCTCCCCCGGATAGGGAGCGCGGATCACCGGCCGTTCCAAATACTGTTCCAGGGCGCGGAGCACCGCGTTGTTTTTAAAGGTCCCCCCCTGCACAATAATCTTGTCCCCAAGCTCCGCGAAGTTCGCCATGCGGATAACCTTGGTAAACACATTTTCTATGATTGAACGGCAGAGGCCGGCCATAATGTCCTCCGCCTGTTTCCCGTTCTTCTGCTCCGTAATAATCGTGCTGTTCATAAACACCGTACAACGGCTTCCCAGTTCCGCAGGGTTCTTCGCGTTAAAAGCCGCCTCGGCGATCTTATCCACGGGGATAGTAAGGTTCGCCGCAAAGTTTTCCAGAAAGGACCCGCAGCCCGACGAGCAGGCTTCGTTCAGGGTAATGTTTGTAACAATGCCGCCGGCTATGGAAATAGCCTTCATATCCTGGCCGCCGATGTCCAGGATGAATGTAACCCCGTCCATATACTTCTGGGCCGCCTCGGCGTGGGCCACGGTTTCCACGGTGTGGTAGTCGGCGCCAAAGGCCTTATCGAAAATCAGTTCCCCGTAACCGGTGGTGCCCAGGGCGATTATTTCCAGGCGTACCCCCATTGCATCGTACTTCTTTTTTATATCCAGCAGAGCCTCTTTGATAACCTTCAAAGGCTCGCCTTGATTGTTGGCATAAAAACTGTCCACCACGTTTTCATCTTCATCAAGGAACACAAACTTTGAGGTGGTGGAACCCGCGTCTATTCCCAGATACACCTTCAAGGTATCCCCCCGTTGCACCTTTGGCTCCGGCGCCGGCGGGATTTTATGCCGTTCCTCAAACACCCTGCGATCCCCCGGTGTTTCGAAATACACGTTTCTTTTAGAAGGCGCCGTAACGTTGATATTTTCACGGTAATGGGCAAGGGCGCTAAGCGCCTTCTCCGGCCGGAATGGCTGAACCGAATCGGCAAACATTTCGTCCAGGGACAGGGCGGTACCGTAGGCGATGAGGGTTTCCGGATTTTCCGGGCGGATAATGTCCGCTTCCTTGAGCCCCAGCCGTTCGGCGAATACCCGGATCAGGGTGGGGTTAAAGGTCAGCGGCCCCCCTTCAAAGATGATGGGCGGCTTGAGCTCCAGGCCCTGGGCAAGGCCGCCGATGGTCTGCTTTACAACGGCGTGGAACGCGGAAAGGGCAATGTCCTCCGGCAGGCCCCCCTGGTTCAGCAGGGGCTGGATATCGGTTTTGGCAAACACCCCGCAGCGGCCGGAAATATCGTAGACGGCGGTGCCCCTGGCGGCCATGGCCTCGAATTGCTCCACGGGGATTCGCAGAAGGGAGGCCACTTCGTCGATAAAGGCGCCGGTCCCCCCGGCACAACTCCCGTTCATCCGCATATCCGAGGCGACAAGCCGCTTGATTCCCTCATCGTAATAGAAGAAAACCACCTTGGCGTCCTGGCCGCCCAATTCTATGGCGACCCGGGCCTGGGGATAAAAGATACGCACCGCGATGGCGTTTGCCACCACTTCCTGAATGTAGTGGGCGTGTATGGCATCCGCAATGGGCTTGCCCCCGGAACCGCAAACCGCCGTCTTGAACTCAATGCCGGGGAAAAGGGAGAAAACTTCCCTTAAAAGGGTATGTACCGTTTCGGCCTGGTATGCGTTATGCCGTTCATACCGGGAAAAAAGAACCTTTTTACTTTCATTTAGGACGACCACTTTTACCGTGGTGGAACCCACATCTATTCCAAGCCGCAAGGATGAAAAATCGCTCTTCATGAGTAATTAATAGTATACCGGTTATGTAAAGTAAATTCAAGGCTCCAGGGTACGGGGCGGCTGTTAATGACTTAGGCACAATCCCCCATATTTGCGAGTTTTGCACAGCTTTTTGAGCAAAACACTCTAGACAAAACAAATTTTTACCTCTATAGTTGTTAGCCGTAAGGGGAATACGGCATGGCAGACAGCGCTTTACGATTGATGTTTCCGTTCGTCCCGGCCGGGGCTTTGGCTCTAACCGGGCGCAGCGTCCCATGTCCTGAAGCCTTTACCCCCCCCATGTAATTCCTTACTATACAACGAATTACGCGCACACTCAACAGAACGCCCTCCTCCGGTACGGTTATCCGTATTGTCCCGGGGGCTTTTTTTTCATATCCCCCTGTATTTTACGCCGCTGAACGGTGTGGAAGAAACCGTCCCTTCCGGGGTGGTTCATATCTGGAAAGGAGGCTTTTTATGAAAAAGCTTCGATTTTTTGGTCTGCCGGTATTAGCTGCTTTAGCGGCAGCGCTGGTATTGGGAATGGTTCTGACAGGGTGCGCGAATGCGACTTCGTCGGGCGGCGGCGGCGGCGGTGGTGGTGGTGGCAGCACAATAGAACAGTTAAGCGCCAGCGCCACATATGCTCAGGCAGTGGCAAAACTTGATGAGCTTATTGCCGCGACTGCTGGTTCAGACAATGCAACGTTACAGGGAATTAACACATCCGCAGTAAACGGGAAAACTTCTATATCCGCCGCCGAATCAGTCTGGGGTACATATGGTAGTGACGCTATTACTCAAATAAATGCCTTGGTCGACGCATATAATGCGGAAGTAGCTGGTGACAGCGGCGATGGCGGCGATGGCGGCGGCGGCTCAGGTTCAATAACAACGTTAAGCCTCAGCGCCACACATACTCAGGCAATGGATAAACTTGATGAGCTTATTTCCGTGACTGCTGATTCAAGCAATGCAACGTTACAGGAAATTAACTCAGGCGCAGCAACCCTAAAAAGTACCTATTCCAGCTCCACCTACTCATCATATTGGAGTACAATAGGTCCTTCCATTGTTCCTACAATAAATTACATGGTCGAGGCATATAATGCGGAACTATAAAGCCTGTCGTGTTATGCCAATTTTTTTATAGGGACGGTTAGCAGGACTAAAGCGGTACGCCGTGTGTCCGAATAACAAGGCAGGTACGCGCCTGCCGTCCCTGCCCGCCGCTCTTGACACCGCAAGCAACAGCAGCTTGTCGGCATCAAGGGCGGCGGTTTGTAAACGTCAAAAGCAGCCACTCCCGAAAAATCAGGGGGTGATGTTCCAGGGCAGCAGTTGCCCCCAATCGTCGCCGGGGGCCAAGGTTGGCACTTTATCAAAAACGGTTTTCAGGTAACTGTAGGGGTTCAGGTTGTTAGCCTTGGCCGTCTCAATAAGGGAATAAAGAGCGCAGGCAGTTTTTGCGCCCTCCGGAGAGCCGCACATGACCCAGTTTTTCCTCCCCATAACAAACGGCCGTATCCCCCGTTCGGTAGCGTTGTTGTCCGGGGTCAGTTCCGCATGGCAGAGATATTTGATCAGGGTGGGCCATCGGTTGAGCGTGTATTTTATCGCTGCTCCTAAGGCAGAGCTGGGCAATACTTCTTCCGACTGTTTTTCAAGCCACTTATGAAAACTTACTATTATTGGTGTGCATCTCCGGATCCGTTCTTCAAGGAACTCCTCCAATGATATGATGCGCTTCTTCACCTTTTCCCGCAAATCTTTTTCAACGGTGTACAGCCCCTTTATGTATGAGATCGCCTGTGCTGCGCCGCATGTTTTTTCAGTCCCTACTGCCCCCGCCGCTTTCATCGCTTCAAAGAACTTTCTTCGGGCATGGGCAAAACAGCCGACATGAATAACATCCGGATATCCTATAAGAGCAGCATTATAACTGCCCCATCCGTCCGTTTGCAGGTATCCTTTGAACCCCTCAAGAAAGGGAATCACATTTTCGCTCGCACGAGTTTCATTGTATTCATAGAAAAGCGCCGGTTTGTCGGGCGGCCCGCCGCAGGCAAGCCACATATACGATTTGCTGGTATTGCTTCGGCCCGGTTCACGCATCACTCGAACCAAAGATTCGCATCATGGGGGTTTCATCCATCTGCATCACCGATCCGCTTTTCACATGGGCTTTTAGTTTTTCTATCAGGGGTTCCAGCCGGTTCCCTGTCTTCATCTGCCAATTGCTCATGTCCTGCCGGGATATATTCACCCCGATTCGTTCAAAACCCGCTTCCTGGCGATAATACGGCACATGATCGTCATATTTCTTCACAAATATAAAACTTAACAATCCCGCCGTCGCTATGCTTCCCGGCATAATGGTTTCCGGTACTTTCCCGGTCCGTACTGCTGGTTTGTCGCAGACCTTCGGTCTGACGTCCCCGGACCCTTCACAATGATGGCAGGCATATTTTTTTACATGATACTGCTCAACATATACCTGTTCCGGTATTATTACTAATCGTTCCGTTATGTCTTCGCCAATGCAAACCAGGGGGTGCCCGCAGGCGCACTGTTTGTCTTCTTCGGGTATGTCTATCGGTATTTCCCTACGGGGGATTTTAGGGTCAATCGGTTTCCGCCCTTTAGCGTTCCGAATGTGGGCTTTTACCGGTATGCCTGCAGGCTCAGGCGGTTCTGCTTTCCCATCCGGAATTTCTTCGTTCCCAAACAGAGGCTGCTGTCCTTTCCCGATAAACCGTTCGCTTGCCCGGCCAAATTGCCGGAACAGAGCCAGCCGTAACCTTTCTTCAAGCCGCTGGTTTTCCGCTTCAAGTTCTTTCCGCTGTTTCGTATTTTCATCAAGGGCGTGTTTTAATTCTTTGTTTTCGTTTTCAATTTGCAGGATATAGTTTTTTATTTCATCGCCTATTGCGGCTGCCATTTCCATGACAGTTATTCTACCACAATAGGCGATCCTTGTAAATACTTTTTTTACTTTTTTTTAACTTGCCCGTTTATATTTCAACGCTTTGTGCGCTTTGAAAAAATCGATCCCCCGCAACAGCATCTGGATTTCTTCGCCCGTTATCTCCAGCGCTTCTTCCGCCGTAGACGGCCAGGGAAACCGATCCTTCTCTAGCCGTTTCTGACTCATCCAGAACCCGGTCTCGTCCCACCACACCGCCTTTAGCAGTTTCCCGTTCCGGCTGCAAAACAGATACACGCTTCCGCTGTCGAACCAGAGGTTCGCGGGATCCTGCTCCATCTTTTCTTTCACCAGCAGGGTCAGCCCATTGACCGCTTTTCTCATGTCCGTGTGTCCGGGCCGGATGTAGATCTTTGCCTTGCTTATGTCTATGGTCATGGCTGCCACCCCAGACTTTGGATAACCGTACGTAAATCCTGCCGGTTGATGGCCGCCGGGATGTGAACCTTGATGTCCCCTTTTTCTATGAGGATTTCCGGCACGCATCCCATGGGAACGGGTAATGGGGGCTTTATTTCCACAAAATCCTGGGGTCCCTCGGCTTCTCTCACCCAGTTCTTTAAGGTTGCCGGGTTTAGGCCGTTCCTTTTTGCGTAGGTGTACCGGCCGGTTCCGCTTCCCTTCCAGTCCTCCACCCACATCCGCTTCTCTTCCTCGCTGTAACGCTTCATTTTCGCCTCCGAAATATTTGATTCCCGGAAGTTTAGGGCCGTGGCTGTTTTTTTATAAGGTGGGGCGCTTTTGACGTTTACGAAAGCAAAATAGCAGGTACAATTATAAACATTGCCACATGATAAATACCTGTGTCCAGTTAATAGACGGAAAACTATATACTTGCATAGTGATTGCATATATGAAATATTTTAACAAGTATTTTAATAAAAAATTGACGGTCGGCGATAACGATAGTATAGATATTTATAAAGTAAAAACGAAGGAAGAGCTTTTTGAGTTTTTAGCAAAACCAGTTTCTTTTTGTAAATACTGTAATATCAAAAATACCGTATTTGGATTAGAATGGGGGGTATCGAAAAAGGATATTTCCGAATGGACGTAGTTGCAGTAGGGGGGGGACGCCTTTCAGAGCTGCACGGGCCTTACCTTGATACGCATTGGCGCCAATGTAGCACTGGGCAGTAGTTTTCTAAACAACTTTAGCGACTATTACGGCAACAAGGCGTGGAGTTATAGCGAGCAGTAGGGGGCATAACACAGCAAAGGTGCAAGGGCATGCACTTGTTGATGAACAGGCGGTACTCAAATCACTGCAATTGCTTAGGCGGGAATAGCGGCCTTGCCATAGTTTTCTGTCACCATAACCGTATGTCAGGATGGTATTTGCTTATTTGTCATTTATTAGTTGACTCGCATTGGCAGGCAGACGGAAATCTACCGCCTGTAAATCAGCCGCTATTTCATCAACATTTTCGATAAGTCCCATTCTATTAGCCTGTATTAACAGACCCAATATACCCATGATTTCAAGCCCGATATTTTTTGCATAGCGGCGGGCCTTTTTATCATCAAGCAGAACTAAGGCATTTTCAGTTTCAAGCGCTAAGGCGATGGCGCTTGATTCCCCAAGCCCCAGGAATGTATGAATGGATTGCGTTTTTGAAGCATCCTTGACGGTAAGTACTTGTATCCATTCCGGTAATGGCTCTCCATATTCAGCCGCTACTTCCGGTGTTATGATGATTGAATGGCAGAGGCGGTAAAGAATATCCAAACGATTACTATTTGTAAGGGCTATTAAGCAGCTTGTATCGGAGATAATGAGCTTGTTAAAAATACCGGTGGGCATTTTTAACTTCCGCTTTGACATCTTCTTCGCTATAGGTAACTATGGGAATGTCATACCGCATAAGCAACTCATAAAATGTACGGTATGAAAGCCCGGCAACTTCCGCAGCTTTCCCCAAAGAGAGTTTTTCAGCCTCAAAAAGCTTGATGGCAAATAAGATTTGGGCATCCACTTCCGAAATATTGGCAGCATCAGGTATATTCAAGGTCATCTGCATATTACGAGGATACTATATTAGGGCAAAATAGGCAAGGGTCAGAAGAAAGCATCTGTCTCCAAATGGGGGCAGGTCCAAAGGATGCCAATAACCTCCCCTAATACTACGGTTCACCATGAAATGCAAGCAGAAAAAATAGACCTAATTGTATGATGTTGATTCAAAGGGTATTTTCCCATTCATAGATAAACTGCAAGGCATATTGCTGTATCCCGTCGAAGTAGGCGTCGATAAAGGCGGCCAGTTCCGGTCCCACGTAGCGGTAGTGCCAGCTTTCCCACACATAGCCCGTGATATCCTCGCAGCCATCGGGGAAGGACAGGGACCAGCCGAAACGGGCGGCGTTGTCCCGCATCCACCGGCCCCCCGGGGTTGCGGCAAAGGAATTGTCGATAGGGCCGAAGTCTAGCACCAGGCCGGTCTGGTGCTGGCTGTAGCCGGGGCGGGCGGAAACCCTGTCCGCCTCTTCCTGGCCATCGAAGGCCACATTCCGGGCATAGACCTCCACCTGGTAGTCATAGGACCGGTAGCTTGATGCGGCGGTGAGGGTTGCCCCCTCAGCCTGGGCGGCGGCGGCCATCACTTCCAGGGAATCTGCGGCAGCTTGGCGGAGCATGAGCCCAGGGCGGCTTATCCGGTAGTAACCCTCCCCAGTAAGTTCCACCAGGTCCGCAGGCGCATAGCCTTCGGGCAGGGCGTGGCCTTTGTCCACCAAGCGCCTGAGATAGGGGTCGCCCTCAAGGCAGGCAAGCAGATCCAGAATAAAGTTGGGGCCCTCTGCGGCGGAGGACATCACCCGGCGGGAAAGATCCCCCGGTATCAGGGAGCGGGATAAGACCCGCCGTACCATATCGGGATACACCAGCCCCTCCCCGGTTGGCGCTGTCTGGGCCTCTGCGGAATTTCCGGCGGCTTTAGCAAGGATTCCCGCAACGGCCTGCTGCCGCTCAGCGGGGGAGCAGGAGAATAACAGTATCGCTATGGGGATACACCATACGGGCTTAGTCATTCCCGTCTTCCTGCCTGGTAAAAACGGATACGTATTTTCGCCGGGACTCCACCAGGGAATGCAGTTCCGCAAGCATGGCCGGATTAACTTCTTCGGCAATGGGAATGATATACCGCACCGTTTCCTCGGTGTAGCGGCGGATGAAATCGACATTATTCACAAAGCCCAGGGAAATCATGTTGGATATGCGGTCCGCTACCTTGAGGATCTTGGCCTCCCGGGAACCATTTTTCAGGATACGGGTAAGAAATTCCGGCTTGGTTTCATTGGGGAAACGGGTGACCTCCATCACCAGGTCGTAGACATTGGGGCCCTCAAAATCGGTAGATAGAATAAGATTGCGGTTAAAATCGGGGATATCCTCGATGAGATCGTGGACAATCGACGCCTTGAGGAGCACCGAGTCGATGTACCCATAGTCGATGAGGGTCGCCATGGTATCCAGTTGGTGCCGGAACATATTACCCCCCCCCTCACGGGACTTCCCGATCAGGGCAGTGGCAAGCTGCATGTAGGGGGCCATAAAGGTACCTTTTAGGCGAAGCATCTCTTCTGTGGTCATTGCGCTCCTTATGCCATATCGCGGATATAGGACTCCAGCTTGCCCGTCCGTTTCAGGGCCTCCCGGAGCTTCACTTTTTCACCCTCAACGAGTTCCGCCGGGGCGTTCTTCAGAAAGTTCTCATTGGCGAGCTTCGCTTCAAGGACGCCGATAAACTTGCGGTCCTTCTCAATTTCCCTGGTGAACTTCTGTTTAAGCTGTGCCAAATCCGCCGCCTCGGCGATATACACAAAGGCTTCAAACCCGGCCCCTACCACGGCGATGGACCCCTGGGGGCGAACCGTGGAGCCCCCTGCCTCTGAGATTTTTGCGGTTTCCAGGGTCCCGATACCCGCCAGCATCTTAACCAATTCCGCGTTTTCGGTAAGGATCTGTCCCAGAGCCTCCCCTCCCAGCCGGACCAAAACCCGCACCTTTTTATCCGGGGTGATGGTACACTCACTGCGGAGGGTCCTGACCTGCCTGACCAATTCCTGAAGAAAAGCGAAGTCCTCTTCCGCCTTGGGATCATGCCGTTTTTCATCATATTCAGGATAGGCGGCGGTGATCAGCAGGTCGAGGGGCGCACCTTTGGCGGCATTGAGCTTCCCGTAGATCTCCTCGGTGACAAAGGGCAGCAGGGGGTGGAGCAGCTTGAGGGATTCCCCCAGCACATCCAGGAGCACCGTGGCGGCTCGGTCTTTTTCCGAACCTTGGTTCGCAGCATCAGAACCGGTTTTAAGGGAAAGCTTGGTGGCCTCCACATACCAGTCGCAGAAGTCGTTCCAGAAATATTCGTAGGCGGTCTGGGCGGCGTCGTTGTAGCGGTAGGAAAGGAAAGCTTCGGCCATGGCCTTGGCGGCCCCGTTAAGCCGGGAGTAGATCCACTTATCCGCCGGAAGGAGGGGTGGGTTTGAGACCAGGTTCCTGTTTTCCAGGTTCATCAGGATGTAACGGCTGGCGTTCCAGATTTTGTTGGCGAACTTGGAGCCCATCTTGAAGGACTCCTTGTCCACCAGCAGGTCCTGGCCCTGGGCGCACATAAAGGCCAGGGTAAACTTAAGGGCGTCCGCGCCGAACTCGTCCACCAGTTCCAGGGGGTCCAGGCCGTTGCCCAGGCTCTTGCTCATCTTCCGGCCCTGCTTGTCCCGGATAAGGCCGTGGATGTAGATGTCCCGGAAAGGGGCCTTGCCGGTAAACTCCAGCCCCGCCATGATCATCCGGGCAACCCAGAAGAAAATGATGTCGTAGGCGGTTACCAGGGCGGTGGTGGGATAAAAGGCTTTCAAATCCGCCGTGTCCTCCGGCCAGCCCAGGGTGCTAAAGGGCCAGAGCCAACTGGAAAACCAGGTGTCCAGTACGTCAGGGTCCTGCTCAATGTTTGCGGAACCGCAGTGGGGGCAACAGGAAAGGTCGGTACGGGAAACGGCGGTCTTGCCGCAGTCCTTACAGTACCAGGCGGGAATCCGATGGCCCCACCAGAGCTGACGGCTTACGCACCAGTCGCGGATGTTTTCCAGCCAATGCTGGTAGGTGTTTTCCCACTTCCTGGGGTAGAAGACAAGCTCCCCCCTTCGCCAGCTCGCCAGGGCCTTTTCCGCCAGGGGCTTCATCCGCACAAACCACTGCTCCGAAAGGTAGGGCTCTATCACCGTATGACAGCGGTAACAATGCCCCACCGCATGGGTGATATCCTCATCCTTGATGAAAAAGCCCCCGGCTATGAGGTCCTCCAGAACCGCTTCCCGGGCTTTCTTTACCGGGAGGCCCCGGTACTTTTCCGGAACCGCATCGTTGAGCTTCCCGTCGGGGGTAAGGATATTGATCACCGGGAGATTGTGGCGCTTGGCTACTTCCCAGTCGTTGGGGTCGTGGGCGGGGGTTATCTTTACCACCCCGGTGCCGAACTCCCGGTCCACGTAGGTATCCTGAACCACCGGGATTTCCCTATCCGTTAAGGGGAGACACACCGTTTTCCCCGCCAGATGTGCATAGCGTTCATCTTCGGGGTGAACGGCCACGGCGGTATCCCCCAGCAGGGTTTCGGGCCGGGTGGTGGCAAGCTCGATAAAACTGTACGGAGCGCCCGCCACCGGGTAGCGCAGGCGGTACATCTTTCCCGGCGTATCCTCATGGTCCACCTCGTCGTCGGACAGGGCGGTGCCGCAACTGGGACACCAGTTTACCAGATAATTGCCTTTATAGAGGAGATCCCGCTCGTAAAGGGTGACAAAGACCTCCCGGACCGCCCTGGACAGGCCCTCGTCCAGGGTAAACCGTTCCCGGGACCAGTCCACGCTGGCCCCAATACGCTGTAACTGCCGGGAAATAATGGCATGATGCTCCTGCTTAACCTTCCAGGTTTCCTCGACAAACTTGTCCCGCCCCAGGTCGCGGCGGCTCTGCCCCTTCGCCTTGAGGCGCTTCTCCACCACATTTTGGGTGGCAATCCCCGCGTGATCCGTGCCCGGCACCCAAAGGGTGGCTTCTCCCCGCATACGGTGGAAGCGGACCACAATGTCCTGCAGCGAATTGTTCAGCCCGTGACCCAGGTGGAGGACACCGGTAACGTTGGGGGGCGGAATGACCACCGTAAACGCAGCCCTGACTGCCGAATTTGCCCCAGGGCGGGGCTTAAAAGCGCCGGCATCCTGCCATTGGGCATAGATACGGTCTTCGAAGGATTTGGGATCATAGGCTTTTTCCAGTTCAACTGCCCTCATTCAGCCTCCTCATGGTGACATATATAGTATAAAAATAGGGGAAACTATGCAAGGTGAGAACTTGTTCCGGGTACTTTATATATTGGCGGTATATTTGTATCTAATGTCCATATTATTGAATCTATTAATCCAACTCCTTTATCTATTAATTTATTTTTATGGGAATATATTCCAGCCGATATTGTTATTTCCGTATCGTTGTCTATTTTTGGCAAATGTTTCCAGTAATCTAAAATAATTTCTTCCTCTCTTTTGTTTTTAACCCCCTGTAATAATTCTCCAAAAACAAATCTACTGCCATTATATCCATTTTGATCAACATTTGAGAATATGTATATGATGTCCTGACACACTACGTACTACTTTTGAGTATGATAAGAATGAGCACCCTCTTTTTCCCTTGCTTAACAGCATTTTTATAATTATCAATAAGATATTTTTTTAAATCATCTTCAGAATCAGCTTTTGATCCATATGTTTTACATGCCATTTCTGAAATAAGATACCTATCATCCTTTTTTATTTCTTCAAATTCCAATGCAGTACCTCTTTGTATTATCTTTTCTGTCGGAAATCTTTTTGATTCAAAAAATTGAGATAAAGATAATTCGTTCTTATTACATAAAGAATCATAACCTTGATTAACATTACCAAAATATAATAGACTATCAATGTACAATCGATATATCCCCCATTTCAATTGGTCTGCACGTATAGCGTATGTTATACGAAGTAGAAATGATGCTACGAAGCCGTGAACCATTGGGTTTCTTCCATATTTTTATATTAAAATAATAGTGAAATTGGTGATAATAACAATGTTATTATTTTTGATTCAAAGGTTATTTTTGCCATTTTAAAATAACTACAATCAATTTCTATAATTTTTTGTTTGTCAATAAATATTTTTAATAAAATACCTAAAATAAATAAACCACATGATATTAGTAATCCACGATTAACATATTCGATAAAAGAAGTGAGACAAATAATAACAGGTAGTATTAAGAATAAAACTACATAAAATATATATGTTTTATAACAAGAATTATAATTTCCAATAATTTCAATATCATTGTTTTTTGGATCATCTGGATCATATTTATAGAGAACAATAAGAACTGTTACGGTCGAAATATACCATCATAAGGCAATTATTGGAAAAACAACAAAAATCATAATTTTACTTGAATCCATCAATAATATCCTCTACTTATTTAAAACATATATTCAATTTACATTTTTTGTCAATATATTTCTTCATTTCTATTTCGCATAACACGAATTACACGAATAAAAAATAAGAATCTAACCACAGACCTCACGGACAAAGGAAAAGATAAGAAAGCAGGGGTCCGTGGCGTCCGTGAGGTCGACTTTTCCACTCTTTGGGTGGAAAAGTGGTTAATCCTTTTTTTGGAATTGGCTCAAATGAATAAAACTTTGTGAGGACAGAACGTGAAAGGCCCGTTCACGGTGCGCCCTTCACGTTCTAATCAGATTAGTAGTCCGACCGGCCTTTCCGGGATTTTTTCATCAATTTTCGTGCAATAGCCTTTTTCTTCCGGTTGAGGATGGTGGAGGGTTTTTCATAATACTCCCGCTTTTTGTATTCCCGAATGATGCCTTCCTTTTCCACGGAACGTTTGAACCGCTTGATAGCTTTTTCCAGCGGCTCGTTATCATCCACGATGATATGCGCCAATTAAATCACCTCCCTTCCTGCCTCGGTAAGAATGTATAGAACGAAATCCTATTCCCCCAGTTTACTCAAAAGCGCCTCTTTGTCAAGCACCGGCCGGGCGGTGAAGGCATCGGGGTCGGCGTTTTCCCCGGAAACCCGGATTTCCCAGTGCAGATGGGGGCCGGTGGCAAGCCCGGTAGACCCGGATTCCCCCAAAAGATCACCGGGGTTCACCATATCCCCCTCATTCACCCCAATGCTGTCCAGGTGATAATAGATGGAATACACCCCCGGCAGGTGCTCAATAATGACCGAGTTTCCCGTGACGATCCGGAACCGCGCCAGGACCACCTTCCCGGCGGCGCAGGCCCGTACCGATGTGCCTTTTGGAACCCCGTAATCGACCCCCGCGTGGATAGCCGTATCGGTTTTGCCTGAAACATACCGGTATACCCGGCGGTCTCCGTAGAAACTGGTTCTGCGGGTGGAGGTCACCGGCGGAACAAAGGGAGCTTCGGTGAATATCGTTGTCCCCGTGGAATTAATGATGCCCCAGAGCTGCTCCGATTCCGCCGTCTTTTGGGGGTCCGGCACGGTACGTATATCGGTATTCTGCTGGTTCAGCGCAATTTCCTCCGCGGCAAATTCCCGTTCCGGAATACCCAGGGCAATCTCCCCCAGACTTACCCCGTCCCGTTCCACCCGCACCAAGGCCTCCCCGGTCTTTGCGGTTGAGGGAACCGCCATAATCGCCGCCAACACCCGCTTCCCCTCCCCGCCCAGGCTAAAAACCGCCGCCTTACTAAGCCGCTCCCCCCTGCTGTTGAGCAAAACTACCCGGAAGTTCCGCGCCGCCCCATCTCCATCCGCCACAAAGGCAACGGTAAACGGCTCACCGGGCCGGACTTCCTCCGGGGCAAGGGCGATATGCAAGACAGCGTGCTGGGACGGCGGGGCCTCGACCGGGGCTTCCTGATCAGCCGTTACCGCCGCCGCATCGGGGCCAGGCTGATCTGCGGTGCCTGCTTCTGCAGTATCGGTTCCGGCGGCTGGGTCCGGGGCAAGCTCCGCTTCACCGGAAACCGCTTCCTGGGGGGCCTCTTTGCGTGCGGTGGAACAGCCGGCGACGGTGAGGCTAAGTGCGAAAAGAAGGAGCAGAAGGGTGGGGAACCGGGGTTTTCCAAAGGCGGCTGCGGCGTGCATTAGGGTATTTAATCACAGGGAAAGGAAATAGGGAAGTAATTTGACGCCCCCCTCCTTAACCTAACGCTATATATAGCGGTTTGCATCTATAAAAGAGTATTAATTATGACCAATTGAGCCAGTTCCAAAATAAGGATTAACCACTTTTCCACCCAAAGAGTGGAAAAGTCGACCTCACTGACGCCACGGACTCCTGCTTTCTTATCCTTTCCTTTGTCCGTGCTGTCCGTGAGGTCTGTGGTTAAAAATTCTTCTATTTTGGAACCAGCTCAATTTACTTAAATTTCCCTCATTTTATACCTAAATACCGTATACAGACCGGGCGTTTCCCTGTATAGTATCTTGTGAGGTAAAAAATGGAAACGGTCATAAAAGTTATAAGAAACCTGGTGATTTCCTGGATAATCAAGATATTCACTTCAAACGACGCGGTTCGGTACGCATCGTTATTACTGGTTGCAAACGGGATATATGAAAAAAAAGTAGCGGGCTGCGTTGCAGAGTTGGGGGTGTACAAGGGTGATTTTGCGAAAAGAATCAATATCTGTTTCCCCGACAGAAAATTATTTTTATTTGATACCTTTGAGGGGTTTGACGCACGTGATGTAAACGCGGAAATAGCGCAGAATTTCTCAACGGCAGTGGTGACGAGCGATTTTACCAATACCAGCGTTGAGGTGGTTTTGAATAAAATGAAGTATCCGGAAAACTGTATCGTCAAAAAAGGGTATTTCCCGGAAACCGCAGAGGGCGTCGAGGAGCAATTTGCCTTTGTTAGTATTGATGCGGATTTATACGAGCCGATATATCAGGGGCTTATGTATTTTTATCCCCGGCTGGAAAAGGGCGGCTACATTTTTGTACACGATTGTAATGGTGATATGTACGGAGGAAAGGCTGCCGTAGAAAAGTATGCTCAAGAATTTAATATCCCCTATTTCCCCTTATGCGATGTGTGCGCAACCATCGTTTTAAGCAAATAGCCTGCAACAGTATTACTATTACAACCACCAAATAGACAGCCAGTGGCAGGTTGCCCCGGCTAATACAAAAACATGCCAGGTAACGTGGGCGCCCCGGGTTTCGTGCTTGCGGTAAAAGAGGGCGCCCAGCATATACGCCGCGCCGCCTCCGGCCAGCAGGGTGAGGCTCAAAAGGGAAATAGCCCTGACCAGTGGCACGGTTGCTATAACGATGGCCCAGCCCATGAGGATATACACCGCCAGTTCAAATTTTTTCAGGGGCCGGTAATTTACCGCGTGGAGGGTAATCCCGGCGGCGGCCAGGGCCCATTCGGCACCGAAGATAGCCCAGCCCAGTGCGCCCCGGAGTCCCACCAGGCAGAAGGGGGTGTAGGTACCGGCAATAAAAAGGTAGATTGCAGCATGATCCAGGATGCGGAAGATACGTTTAGCCCCGGTATGCTGAATAGCATGATACAGGGTGGATGCCAGGAACATGCAAAACATGGCGGTGGTAAAGATCACATAGGAGGTGATGGTTTTAGCCCCCGCAGCGGCGACAGACCTCGGGTCTGCGCCCAGGTAGCCATTGCCCCGGAGTACCAGAAGGACAAGCCCCGCCACCGCCAGGAGCGCCCCAAGTCCGTGGAGAATAGCATTGGCAATTTCTTCACCCAGGGTCTGAAAAGGCAGGGGGGGCAAAATGGAAGATTTTATAGATTGTTTCATGATGTTTGGACACAAATTATTGAGGATGGTTGCAATAAATAGACAGAGCTCCCCTGTTCATCAGCAATTCTCATTTTGATTAAAAAACCACGAAAAATACGAAACACACGAAAAAGAAACATTAATGTGCTATTCTTTTTTCGTGTGTTTCCTGTCTTTTTCGTGGTTTTTCTTCTTATTCTTGATGTAAAATGAGAATTCCTGCCTGTTCATCCCCCAGTATTGACGCCAGGACCGGCAGGCTCTCCTCCAGGGCTTCCCGCAAAGTCCAGGGCGGATTGTAGATCACCAGCCCGCTGCCGTACATACGCGGGGCTGCGGCGCCGGGAACCTCCGGCAGGGCTGCGGGTAAAGCCGGCGGCTTCGCGGTGCGTAGTTCTACTGCACAACGGTTCCCATCGTAGAGCCCGAGCAGGGTTTCCCGCAGCGCCGCGCCCTCCCCGCCGGACTCCGTCCCGGACCTCCGTCCCAGCAGCGGGTACCAGGTGATGTACATGCCCGTGGGAAAACGCCGGAGCGCTTCGGCAAGGTGTTCCGGAACTGCGGCATAATCGCTTTTCATTTCGTAAGGGGGATCGATAAAAACACAAGCTCTGCGGGATGGCGGCGGTAACAGCGCCTTGAGCCCCCCAAGACCGTCTTCCCGCAGGAGCCGGAACCGGTGGTCGGCGGAAAAATTTTCCTCCAGGGCGGTAAAATCCGCAGGGTGCAATTCAAAACAAACCGCCCGGTCCTGTCCCCGGAGCAGCCTTTGTATGAGCGCCGGAGAACCGGGATACCGGGGTAGTTCCACACCAAGCGTTTCCTTCACCAGTGCGGCGTATCGGGCAAGCAGGGGCGGCAAGGGGGCCGGGCCGCTTTGAAGGGCGGGCATGTCCACCAAGCGTCCTATCCCCCGCTCCCATTCCCGGTTTTGGGCGGCGTACCCTTCTGTCAGCGAATAAAAACCCGCCCCGGCGTGGGTATCAACCGCAAGGAAGGGGGTTTCCTTTTGTCCCAAATAGTCCAGGCAGTACGTCAAAACCGCATGTTTCAAAACATCCGCCGCGTTTCCTGCGTGGAAGGCGTGCCTATAGCTCAGCATTACTGCATCATACCGCTAATCAGTATCGTTGTCATCATATTGTTTCCACTTGGCTTTTACTGCGGCAAGGTGAGCGTCAATCGTTCCCTTTTTTGATTCCAGGATTTCTGCGACCTGACGATTGCTCGCCCCGGTTTTCATCCCCGCCAAACGTTCCCGCATGGACACCAGCCGCTTTCGGCCCCGGACCAAACAGCGTTCCAGCGTTTCATGGCGGCCGGAATTCGGAGACACCTTCATGAGCTTTCTTTCAAAGATGATGCACCGGTAGAATTGGCTGTGTATCCGTTCCTGGAGTAAGCGGATTCCCTCCTCCCGCTCTAAACGCAGTTTTCGTAAGCCCTCAACCAGTTCACCGAGTTTTTTTGGATCCATATTAAGGGCCGGGGATATGCGTTCCAGAAAATCCGCCGACATATAGTGATACGATTTAAGCAGTAATACTAATATTTGCCGGGGATTTTTTACCGCATCAAAGACCGGTTCCGGTTCCAGGTATACCGCCTCTTCCTCCGCGCAGGCCGCATCGTCCTGGGCCCTCGCCTTCCAGCAGGCATATTCCGCAGTCTGGTGCTCCGCCTCCCGGGCACGGTATTCCTTGGAACACCAGCGCACCATTGAATTGATGTAAGCATCAAAGGAGGCGCCCGTGTCCCGGTAATTTTCAATGGCCGCGCTGATCCGCGGGTAGAGCCAGCAAATATAATCCATATAATCATCCCTGTTCCACCCATAGGGATGAAACTGCTGATAATTATCCAGGATAAATTTGTAGATCTGTCCCTCCAGATCTTTTTTACTGATGGCCCCGGCGGAATAACGGTTCAGGAGTTTTGTTAAGGGAAAACTTTCATACGTTTTTTTGTCACTCATAGTACTACAATATAGATTTACCGGAGGTATTGACGAAAAAAGTGAATTTTACTTTCTAAAAGGTGATCTATGTCATGTTTTTTACAAAACGTTACGAAACGCTTCGAGAATCTTCGGCTCTATTTCTGCGATGGTCCCGGCGATGCTGAGCCCCGCAGCATTTTTGTGCCCGCCTCCGCCGAACCCCGCGGCGATGGCCCCCACATCCACTGCGTCCCGGGAACGGAACCCGACGGTGCAATTTTCCGGGCTTTCCTGGCGGATGATAACGATGGCCTCCATCCCCGCCACGGACTGCAAAAGCTGGTAAAGGTTGTCCGAATCCCGGCCCTCAAGCCCGAAACGCTTTGTATCCTCCAGGGACTCGGTGGAGAGGAGGAGCTTCCCCCCGAAAAAGGACCGCGCCGCCGACAGAACCTTCCCCATCAATATCCGGGAATCCAGGCTTTTACCGCCGTTGATGGCCTGGAACACCTTCTTGGGACTTGCCCCGGCGCTAATCAGCCGGGAAGCGCAGCGGAAGGTTTCGGCGCCCCCCTGGTCCACATGCCGGAAAAAACCCGTGTCCGTCGCAAGCCCGAAGAAAAGCAGTTCCGCCTCCTCCGCCGTGGGACTAAGGCCCAGGGCTTCAATGAGGTCAAGGACCAGGAAGGTAGTCGAGGGGGCCTCCGGGTTCAGGTACAACAGGGGGACAGAGCGGTCGCTGGTAGCGTGGTGATCGATTACCGCCGTGGGAAGCCCCTCCACAAAAGGCGCCAAGTCCCCGGTACGTTCCCGGCAGCTACAGTCAAGGATGATCAGCCGGGCGCCATTCCGTTCCGCATCCCCGGGCTGGGGGATAAACAGGGGGGCATAGGACTTTATTTCGGTACGTTTAAAGGGGCCGGCGGAACAAAGGACAGCCGTTTTGCCCATTCTTTGCAGGACCGAGGCCAGGGCAAGCTGACTCCCCACGCAGTCCCCATCGGGTTCCTTGTGGCCCGCCAGCAGGAACTTCGAGCCTCTGCGGATAAACTCAAGCAAAGACGGCGGGACGGCGATCTCCTGGATGGCGTTCACCTCCGGAACAATCATTAAAATTCGAGGGTAATGCCTTCTACATTCTCAAACCGGTCATCAATATTCACCTCGAGGGGCACACTACCCCAGGTTTCATGGGATCGCTCTTTCCGCACATAAAGACGGAGATGGTCAAATGCCCCATTCTTGTAAAATATCGTCAGGTGAGGCCAATCGGACCCGGAACCCATCAATATCAGCTCCCCCTTGGGAGGCTCGGCACTCTTGGCATCGGGTTTCTTGAACCACTCATAGGGCAGGTAGGCGTCCACCATTTGGCTGATTCCCTTCCGGTATTTTACGATATACCCCTTCCGGTACGGATAAACCTTTTCCAGGCTTACCGTAAGCGCATAGGTTTCCGCCGTATTCTCCTGGGCCATAAGCGGCAGGATCCCCACCAGGATGATCAACAGGGTTGTCATAAACAAAGTTTTTTTCACATCAACCTCCTTATAAAGGTTCGGAACACCAAGGCCGTTCCTTGAATTCTCAAAATATTCTCCAAGTATACCATTCTTTCAATAATATCGCAAGGGGGGAATCGAATCGAGCAGGGCATCTTCGATTTTCCGATCCCCGGCGGTGAGCCCCAGTTTCCGGTCCGGGCGGGATTCCCCGTGGAAGTCACTGCCCGCGGTGATGTAGAGCCCCAGGGATTTCCCCAGTTCCTCCAGCCGCTTACAGGACCGGACCTTGGCGGTTGGGTGCCAGGCTTCTATCCCCGCAAGCCCCTGCACAGCCAGGTCCGCGATAAAAGCCGGGAGCCGTCCCCAGCCAAGATAGAGGGACATGGGGTGGGCCAGTACCGGAATACCCCCGGCATCCCGGATGATTTGCAGGGCCAGGGTAAACTCCAGCCCCTCCTTGGATATATACAGGGGCCTGCCCTTCCCAAGGTATTTTTCAAAGGCCTGCGCCCGGTTTTTTACGACCCTCCGCCGGACCAGAAGATCTGCAAAGTGGGGCCGTCCAACGGAGCCGCCCCCGGAAATAGAGCGGACCTCATCGTAATCCGCCTGTACCCCCATTTCTCCCATCCGTTCCAGAATTCGCCGGTTCCGCTCCTCCCGCAGGCGGGTCAATTCCTCCAGGGCTTCCCGGAACGCCGGGCCGGGCTCACGGATTCCCAGGCCAAGGAGGTGGAATTCACCGCTAACCGTGATCGGGTCATACCGGATATCAATCTCTATCCCCGGAATAAACCGGATTTGTTGTTTAGCCGCCTCCGCCCGGGCCTCCTCAAGGCCGTCCAGAGTATCATGATCCGTCAGGGCGATGGTGGAAAGGCCCCGTTCCCTGGCGGTTTGGATCAGTTCCGAGGGGGTCAGGCTGCCGTCAGAAGCACGGGAATGGGTGTGCAGATCGATCATATGGTTTTATGATAGCGGATAAACGGGCTCATTGATAGCGCCGGTTTCATGTCTACAGCAATTCCAAATTCAACCGTATAGTAAAGAGAATAAGGAGAAGAATAAACACAGAGGAAGAATGAAGGAGTAACTAGTCAATTTTCTCGATGTCCTTTGTGCTCTGTGTTAAAATTCTTCATCGGTATATCTCGTTTTTAGTATGTTTTGTCTAAGTTGGAATTACGGTGAGATAGTCAATGCCATAAAAAATACGGCGGGTAAAAACACCAATTCCTATCATTATCAATGCCGCCGCATAAAACGGAAGCCATGCCCTGTTCCCGATCGTTTCAAAAACAATGCCGTACATGAACTGACCAAGAGGATTGGTGCACATGCAAAGGCATATAACGCAGGAAATGACTTTTCCGGTTAAATGGGTGGGTGTTAAGATTTGTACGTATGTCATCACCTGAATTTGAAACACCGTTGATAAGGCCACCAATAGACCGCTCCCAATTACCAGGACCATATAGATTCCCATTGGCCCTCTCAACGTTTGCAGTGCAATTCCCCCCATAAGCATGGACAACGCGCATCCAATTAAGAGAAATGGACTTGCCGTTGATTTTAGTTTCTTTGACAGTACTCCTGCGAGCAGCCCGCCCAATACCGCGCCGGCGGCTATTACGCCCTGGGCGTATCCATATAAGCGATTGGCAGTATCCGGCTCGAATCCCAAATGTTGGGTAATTAAAACAGGAAGTCCGATTAACGTCAAAGGAGTTAAAAATAAATTAATGGAAGCAAATATGATAGATATTTTCCATAAAACAGGCCGCTCCTTAAGCATAAAGATAAAACTTTCTTTAAGGTCATTGAATCCGGTACTGAATATATTCCCTGCGGGTTTCCTTTTTTCGAATGGAATATGAATAAAAATTTCCATTACCGCAGACGCGAAAAAGCAACCGGTACTTACAAACAGAATAGGCCTTAGTCCGACAATAGAAAATAAAATGCCGCCGATTACCGGCCCAATCATACTGGCCAGGGAGGTAATCAGATTCACCACCGAATTTCCCTGCATGATGTGTTCCGTTTCTACCAGAACGGGTACGCTTGCCTGGACCGCCGGTTGATATGCCCCCTGAATGCCATACAAAATAATCATGGTGATTGCAATAAGCGAAACAATATCCAGTTTCCCCGCCAGCACATAAAACAGGAAAATCAGTATTGCTGTGCTAAAATCCAGAACCACCATGATGTTCCTTTTGTTAACGCGGTCCGCTAGTATCCCGCCTACCGGGTACAGTAAAAGCATGGGGATAAAAGAACAGGCTAAAACCGTCCCAAATAAGACGGCCGAACCGGTTTGATTCAGCAAGTAAAGCGGAAGGGCATATCGCAACATCTGATTTCCAAATATGGAAATAATCTGACCTATTACAACAAGTGTAAAATCTTTTGAAAACAGCGCTTTTCTACCCATGGATATCGGGACTCCTTTTTTATCATACAATAAATTGTTTCTCTGGAAACATATCTACCATAACATGATATTGTTTCCTTGTCAACAAAAAAGTTCAATTTAATTGTATACGCTATATATAGCGTATTACCAGAATCTTAACGCTGTATATGGATCTATTACGGCTTGACAGCTATGCCCAGTTTCTTTATTTCTGCGTCCAAATGCCTGTTATACTTTTCTGCGAAACTAAGCATGATGTCAAATTGTTCCCCGGTTATCTGCTCAAATACGGATCTATCCCGTTCTAAAAACTCTTTGTGCAGTGTGTCATGTACCTTGTTAATAATTTCCCCTTGTGGAGTCAGGCAAAAATAAATTTCTTTCTTGTTATCCGGTTTCTGGTAACTTTCGATAAGGCCTTTTTTTATGAGCTTCTTCGTTATTTTACTTATGGCGCCCCTGGTCATATAAAAGGACTCCGCAAGTTTTGTCACGTTGGAATCCCCATTTTTTCCAATGTATTCGATGCACTGTACTTCAGAAAGTTTATAATCCTTAAGCCGGTCTTCCACCTTAGGCTTATTAAGCCAAATCATCTTGTTAAATAAGTCCGTGAAACTCATCATGAACTGTTCTTCTTTGTTCACGGCCTATCCTCCCACCCCTTGGCGCCTTTACAACAGTATAGTAAATATTTGTTTCCTTGTCAACATTAAACTCAGGGTGAAGGGAATTCTTCTATTTTGGAACTGGCTCAGATGCTTCCCGTAACTTTGCAAGCCGCGCTTCCATACTCATTCGGGAATCTTATCATTTTTTAACTTCCCTTGACGATCCCCCGCTGAAAGCCCGACAGACTCCTGGCCGCTTCCTTCCGTTCCTCCGCTTCATGCGGACTCAAGTTCGATTTATCCAATATTCCTATTCCTCCCTAGCCCCAAATAGTAGGTCTCAAAAGATTCACTGCGGCAGGCTTCGGGCTTGAAGCTTTTGCCGGTTTTGAACAGTTCCCGGATACGTTTAAGTATTGTTGCGGTATCCCCGCCCTGGAACACCTTTACTACGAGGTTTCCCCCGGGTTCCAGAAAAGTTTCGGCATAGTCCAGAACCGCCTCCGCCAGAGCCAGGGAACGGAGGGTGTCAACGGCACGGTTTCCCGTGGTGGCCGGCGCAGCATCACTAATCACCAGGTTAAAGGGGCCCCGGGCCTGGATGGCCTCCCGGATTTCCGCAGCGGTAATATCACCCTGGATAAAACAGAAGTTCTCCCCGTCGAACAAGCCCGTATCGTATTGCCGGGAAAGGGGGGCGAGATCCACGGCGGTCAGGAGACAGCGCTTTTCCAGTTTCCGCAGGGCGTAGAGACTCCAGCTTCCCGGCGCGGCTCCCAGGTCCAGCGCCTTTAGCGCCGCAGACCCGGAGGGAGGACGGAACAAGCCGAACTTCCCGCTCATCTCCTTCAGTTTGTACACCGAACGGGCGGGATAGCCTTCTTTTTGAGCTTTGAGCGACCAGTGGTCAAGTTTTTCATAGTTTGCCATTTTAGCCCTTTATGAAATGACAGTATACCTTTAGATGGTACGGAAGGCAAGGTTTAATATCACCCGGAACTTGACATAATTGCCAGCGGGAAATTGTATCATTGCATTTTCACTGGTTCCTTTTTTTGGATAACGGCATTAAATAGGCGTTGCTGGATAAAACCTTCAATATGTAATATATTATTTTTTGTCAATATCTTTTTTCCAATATCTTCAAAAAAACATAGGGGCATTGCACATAACGCTGAAAGGTTTACGACGTTTTTTGCGGCACGATAAAGGAATGCGATGCGAAGCATTCCAGCGCCGCAAAAAATGTGGGTGGAGTGAGCCGTGCGAATGCAATGAGCTAGGCGAACGAAACCCCGAGGAGCGTAGCGACGAAGCGTAAACCGTACGTTATGCGCAATGCCCTAACCGTAAAAAAATATAAAAAACACTTGACATTATAAAAAATAGGTAATAGCATAAAAAAAGAAAATATGTTCCATATAAAATAATTATAATTGTTATTACAATAATAGCAGGTATAATAATATATTTGTTTTGTATATCAGAATTTGGATTAGCGCATATTAGAGGCATAACGAGAACATTGTGGAGGAGTACAGCATATAAAAATTTAGGAATAGGCCAAATATATGGGCTTGCTCTTAGGATATTATCAATACCCTTATCTGTATTATTTTGTGCATTCGTACTGGTTTGTATTCCAAAATCAAAAAATATACTCGCCATATTTGGAAAGCAATCTATCATTATTTATATTTTTCATGGATATTTTGTAAGAATATTAAATAAATGTATAACAGTTAATGGTAATGATATTATGGGAATAATAGTATTAATATTATTTTCCATAGGAATAGTTTTATTTTTATCGATACCTTTTTTTCAAAATATTTATAATGAAATACCGCAGAGCAAGCTCTGCGGTATCTTTTAATCAGAAAACTTACTCCAACCACGGAAACAATTCCCCTTGTTTGTCATCGTGTATCTTTTTATAGTTTTCTAATTTCCTTCCTTGATTT
>BNUW01000005.1 GCA_025997655.1 Spirochaetia bacterium | reverse complement strand
GTCCGGCTTCCCCTCGCTCAAGGCTATGCGGAAAAACTTTGAGAGCGCCGCTACGATTTTTGAAATTTCCTCATCATCCAGAACATCAGGTTCAATAATAAAATTGAATATACGATCTCCGTTCCCGAAGAGTACAAGGATATAAGCATACCAAAGCTGCTGCTCCAGCCCATAGTGGAAAATTCGATATTCCACGGAATGGAACGGAAAAAGGGCAAGGGCCATTTAAACATCAGTTGTCAGACAGAGGGGGATACGCTCTATATACGGATCAGCGATGACGGAGTCGGTATGACCGAAGAACATCTGCGATCCCTCAGGGACTCCATCAACAGGGACCGGAACGGGGATACGGATAACTTTGCCCTCAGAACCCTGAACAAGCAGCTCATCCTCAGGTACGGCACGCAGTACGGGCTTCACCTTGACAGCGCCTGGGGCAAGGGAACAACGGTGACCGTTTCTATTCCTATCCGGTTATCCGTATAAAAGAGGCGCGCCGTGTATACCATGATTGTAGCCGATGATGAGCGCTGGATTCGGGAACGGATTATCAATTCTATCAACTGGGAAGAGATCGGCGTTACGGTGGCGGGACAGGCTTCGGACGGGGAAGAAGCGCTGGAACTCTGCAAATCCCGGAGGCCCGATATTGTACTCACCGATATCCGTATGCCCGCTGTCAGCGGTCTGGAATTCATCATAGCCATAAAGGAATGCGGTATCAATCCAAAGATAATTATTATCAGCGGGTACAACGATTTTTCTTACGCCCAGAAAGCCATCAAACTGGGGGTGTTTGACTACATTCTGAAACCGGTTGAAAACAGTGAAATGATTGAGGTGGTAAAAAAATGTATCAGGCAGATAGAGATTGAATCAGGCTATATTCGTCTGGGGCCGCCGCCTTCCGCTATTGAAAAAAATAAAAGCCAAAGCGGCAGAATGAAAAAAATGATAGAGAAGGCAAAAGGCTTCATCGACGAACATTACACGAACCCCATAACCCAGCGGGATGTGGCGGAGAGCATCACGCTCAATACGTCTTATTTCAGCAAAATCTTTCGCGAAGAAACGGGCGAATCCTTTACCCATTATCTTGCCCGTTACCGTATCGGAAAAGCGGTTGAACTGATGAAAGACCCCACCCTGAAGGTGTACGAGATAGCGGGCCGTGTCGGTTATGACAATGTCCAGTATTTTATAAAGATCTTCCGGCAATACACGGGCCTGAGCCCCAACCAGTACCGGGACAGAAACTAGACTACATTTTCCTGTAGCCGGACCACCAAAATTGCAGCCTATTTGCTCCGGGCCTTTACGGGGAGGTATGTTCGCAGGCGTTATATTGACTAAACACTATCGCTCTTGAAGAAAATCAAGAAGGATATTTGTATCAACGAGGATGACCATATTTTTCATCTCTGTATTCTGCTAATTCTTTTTTATAGTCAATATGGCGGTGTAATGTTCCTTTATATTTCAAAAGACGCTGATACGCCGCTTGTCTTTCAGCAAGGTCGGTTTCTTCATTTAAAACATCATGCGCTGCTGCCCCCGCTCCTGCAATTCCCTCAACGTTCTGTAAAATATTGAAAACAAACGCCATTTTTTCTTCAGGAATACGCTGTATTATCTCAACAGCCCGCT
Organism: Spirochaetia bacterium; assembly: GCA_025997655.1. Classification (GTDB taxonomy): domain Bacteria; phylum Spirochaetota; class Spirochaetia; order Treponematales; family Breznakiellaceae; genus Termitinema. The sequence continues at coordinate 33,848 of BNUW01000005.1, read as the reverse complement.
CTTTCACTTGTGTCATAGTTCCCCCGTTACATTTCACCGGCCGCTACATTGTGGCGAGCATTATCGCCTTAATCGTGTGTTTCCGGTTTTCCGCTTCGTCCCAGACGCGGGTCTGCGGGCCGTCAATCACTTCGGCGGTCACTTCTTCGCCGCGGATTGCCGGGAGGCAGTGGAGAAAAATAGTATCCCTGCGGCCGGTCTTGTCCATGAGTGCATGGTTGACCTGGTAGGGGCTTAATAGCGTAACCCGTTCCGCTTTTTTCGCATCCTCTCCCATACTTGCCCAGACATCGGTATAAATTGCATCGGCCCCTTCGACTTCCGCCGTATCGGCGCTAACACATATCTTTGAACCGGTGGCCGCAGCCAGTGCTTCACACGTGCCCTTCAAAACCGGATCGGGGTTGAGGCTGGGGGGAGTGACGATGGTAAAATGAATGCCCAGCTTTGCGCTTATCACCATCAGGGAACGGGCAACATTGTTCCGGCCATCACCTACAAAGCAGAGTTTCTTCCCTTTGGCGGGGCCGAAGTTTTCTTCTATAGTCTGCACATCCGCAAGAACCTGGGTGGGATGAAAATCATCGGTAAGCCCATTGTACACGGGCACACCGGAATACTTTGCCAGGGCTTCCACCGTGGCCTGCTTGTAACCCCGGAACTGGATGGCGCTGTACATGCGGCCCAGAATCCGGGCGGTATCTTCGATGGTTTCCTTTTCCCCCAGGTGGATGTCCGCCGGCGAAAGAAACACCGGATAGCCCCCCTCTTCGCCCACGGCGGTCTCAAAGGCACTCCGGGTCCGGGTAGAATGTTTCTCAAAAATCAGGGCCACGGTTTTCCCCGCAAAACGCTGGTGGGTTTCGCCCCGTTTTTTTTCTTCCTTAACCTGTTTCGACAAATCAAGAAGTGCGCGAATTTCTTCACCCGTATAATCAAGCCAGGTAAGCAGGGATCGGCCCTTAAAGGTTTTGGTATCCATAATGAGCTACGATAGCGGTAATCCGGGTATCCTGTCAATCCTGGTTACAATCCCCCGCGCCCGCCCATCCCATCGCCCCAACCCTGGGGATCGGGTGTTGCCGCCTGGGCATCGACGTTTAGGCCGCCCATGTACTTCTCAATATATTCCTTCTTGATCCGCAGCAGGTCCTCCCGGGGCAGATTGGCCAACACCTTCCAGCCAAGGTCCAGGGTTTGGTCTATGCTGCGGTCCTCGAATTCACCCTGGGTAAGGAAGTCCTGTTCCAGCCGGTCGCCGAATTGGAGATAGCGTTTATCCGCCCCGGAAAGTTCCTCCTCGCCGATGATCGATGAAAGGTTGCGAATCTGCTTGACCTTGGAATAGGCGGCAAAGAGTTGGCTGGACACATCCTTGTGGTCCTCCCGGGTCATGCCGGGGCCGATGCCGTCCTTCATAAGCCGGGACAGGCTGGGGAGGCCCGCCACCGGGGGATAGACCCCCCGTTGGGTCAGTTCCCGGTCCAGTACGATCTGCCCTTCGGTGATGTACCCCGAAAGATCCGGGATGGGATGGCTGATATCGTCATTGGGCATGGTGAGGATGGGTATCTGGGTGATGGAGCCCGAGGAACCGCTGATCTTCCCCGCCCGCTCGTAGAGGCTTGCCAAATCGGAGTAGAGGTAGCCGGGGTAACCCTTGCGGCTGGGGACTTCACCCCGGATGGAACTTACTTCACGGAGGGCTTCGCAGTAGTTGGTCATGTCGGTCATTACGACGAGGACGTGCATGTTCCGCTCGTATGCCAGATATTCTGCGGCGGTAAGGGCGCAGCGGGGGGCCACCAGCCGCTCCAGGGAGGGGGCGTCCGCCAGTGACAGAAATACTACCACGTTGGCCAGGACCCCGGTGCGCTCGAAGTCGTCCAGGAAGAACCGGGCCACGTCGTACTTGACCCCCATGGCGCAGAAAACTACCACGAAGGGTTCGCCGGAGCCATCAAGGTTGAGTATCTTTGCCTGACGCACTATTTGTGCGGCCAGTTTGTTATGGGGGAGGCCGTTGCCGGAAAAGATCGGCAGCTTTTGTCCCCGGATCAGGGTGTTCATGCCGTCGATGGAGGAAATGCCGGTCTGGATAAAGTCACGGGGATAGGTCCGGGCGTAGGGGTTGATGGGGAGGCCGTTCACGTCCAGGCAGGTGGAGGAGAAAATAGTTCCGTAGCCGTCAATGGGTTCACCCAGGCCGTTAAAGATGCGGCCCAGAAGCCCCGGACCTACCCTCAATTCCATGGGCTTCCCCAGGAATTCCACCCGGGAGTCCGCCGCAGAAAGCCCGGTGTTGCTGCCGAAGATCTGTATCGCCGTCCAGTCCTCGCTCATGTCCACCACACGGCCCAGGCGGCGGCCCTCGTCACGGTCATACACCGCCACCACCTCGTTGAAGCCCACGTTACGGCTCCGCTCGGTGATCACCACCGGGCCTTCTATCCGGGTAAGCCCACGGTATTCAACGCCCCTCATAAAGTCTCCTTAGTTCGGTAACTCCGCTCCAGGTTTTCCAGGGCGCTCCGCATTTCATGTTCAAAGTCCGATAGCATTGCTGCATCCTCGTTTTTTACATCCCCCTTCAACCGGGAAAGCCGTCCCCGTATGGGTTCGGGATTGTCGCCGCCCGTAAGGGAGTTAATCTTGATCAAGGGCGCTCCCAGCTTGATACAGACCTGGGCTTTTTCATAGAAGGCCATGATGAGTTCCAGGAGCCGCACCTGTTTTGCGGGGATGCAGTACATATCCACCTCGTCAAAGGAATTCTGCTGGAGAAACCCGTCCTTGATAATATCCGCCGTTACCAATACTAAGCGCTGATCGTCCGGCAACGCGTCGGGGCCGATGAGCCGCACTATTTCTGAAAGCCGCTGTTCCTTCTTCAATAAATCCAATGTTGACCGGCGCAGGGTTGCCCAGAGGGGGTTCACCTTTTCCCACCAGGGCCCTACCTCCTCGGCGTATTCGGAATAGCTTTCTATCCAACTGATGGCCGGGTAATGCCGGGCGTTTGCCAGGTCCCGGTCCAGCGCCCAGAAGCAGCGGATGAAGCGCTTGGTATGCTGGGTGACGGGCTCGGAAAAGTCACCCCCCGGCGGGGATACCGCGCCGATGATGGAGACCGATCCCTCCACGCCGGAAAGGGTCTGCACCCTGCCCGCCCGTTCGTAGAATTCCGCAAGCCTGGTGGGGAGATAAGCGGGAAAGCCCTCCTCGGCGGGCATTTCCTCCATGCGCCCCGAAAGTTCCCGTAACGCCTCCGCCCAGCGGCTGGTGGAATCCGCCATGATCGCCACATGGTAGCCCATGTCCCGATAGAACTCCGCCAGGGTGACCCCGGTGTAAATGGACACCTCACGGGCGGCCACGGGCATATTGGAGGTATTGGCGATGAGGATGGTCCGCTCCATCAGGGAACGGCCCGACCGGGGATCGGTCAGGTGGGGGAACTCGGTGAGCACATCGGTCATCTCGTTGCCCCGCTCCCCGCAGCCGATGTAGATGATCACGTCGGCATCGCACCACTTGGCAACGGCGTGCTGGGTCATGGTTTTGCCGGTACCGAAGCCGCCGGGTATGGCGGCGGTGCCTCCCTTGGAGAGGGGGAAAAACACGTCGATGACCCGCTGACCCGTAACCAGGGGCTGATCCTGGGGCAGCCGTTTCGCGCTGGGCCGCGGAATCCGCACCGGCCACCACTGGGCCAGGGTGATCTCCTCCCCGTGGTCCGTCCGGGCAATGACCGCATTGCAGTTGTAATCCCCAGCCTTGGAGAGTTCCGTAAGCGCCGCCCCGTGTATCCCCGGCGGAACCATGATCTTGCAAACAATACTCGGGGTTTCCTGCACCGTCCCCAGGACCAGACCCGGAACCGGGACAAGCTTTTCCCCGGCGGCAATCTTCGCAGACAGCGCGGGATCGGGGACAAAGGGCCATAGTTTAGCGGTATCCAGGGGCTCACCCCGTGCGCCGGGATCCATGAAAGCGCCGCTCTGCTTAAAAAGGGCCTCCAGGGGCCGCTGTATTCCGTCATATATGGTACCGATAAGCCCCGGCCCCAGAAGCACCGACAGGGGCCTGCCGGTGGAGGACGCCCCGGCGCCAATCATCAGCCCCGTGTCATCCTCGTAGACCTGGATCACCGCCTCGTCCTGTTCAAGCCGCACGATCTCCCCGATGATCCGCTTTTCCCCCACCTCTACCAGGTCGAAGAGCCCCGCCCCCTCGAGCCCCGAGGCGCGTACTATGGGCCCGGAAATGCGCCGGACCTTTCCGTTAATAGCTGTCATTGCCCGCCTCCTTCCAAGGCCGCGCTTCCCAAAAGGGAGCTTACCAACTCCGCCCGGCTATCCTCCAACAGGGCGGCCGCCAGGGCATCTACCGAGGCGGTGAGCCGTACCGCGGGTGTTTCCACGATAATCGCGGGAAAATTGCCGGGAAGTTTATGGAAGTCTTTTGTCCCTTGTACCGTCCAGTTGATCCCCGGAAGGGCTCTGTCTACCAGGATTTTAAGTTCCTCCTCCGTAAGCGCCCGGTATCCCATCAAGAGGGGTGAGGCGTCAGAGTCAGACCTTTGGTCTGCGGCTTCCGGCAGCCCCGCGGCGCAGCGGCGAAGTTCCTTTTCAAGCAGGGCGAGAAGTTTCTCCCGTGATAAAGACCCGAGGTAATCCTGCATGGCGGTACGCAAGAGGGCTTCCACCTTTTCTGAATAGGCGCGCCGTTTATCCAGGGGCAGCCGGGCCATGAGTTCTTCCCGAATCTTTTCGGTCCGGCTTGCGAAATTCCGTTTCAGTTCCCCGGTATCCTTTGCAATCCGCTCTTCCCAGACTGCGGCGGAGGCGGCAATGGCATCCTCCGCCGTTTTCAGAATACGCCGGGCCTTTTTCCGGGCATCCTCGAGAATCTCTTTGTCCAATACTTCGGTTGATCGCAGTTCTTCCATATGTATTCCTCAAGTCTCGCTACACGTGAATCCCAACCGCTTCCCGGATGGAGTCCACCAGAGTTTTACGGCCGCTCTGACGCCCCTGGATGCCGGGAATCTCCACCACCAGGGGATACTCACCGCCAAGCTGCCATTGGGTAAGCTCATCCCCAAGCCAGTCTGCGGCCTCCTCGGTGAGGATCAGCACCCGGCAGCCCGTGCCGCCACTTGTCATAGGCAACACCGTCCCGGCGGTTTCATCCCAGCCCCGGGTTATCCGGAGAAATGCGGCGCGGGCAGTCTCGGCATTGAAAGCAAGGGTCCCGTCTATACCGATAAAGCGAAAGGCGGTAACCAGCTCGGCATCCCCGATAAAGTAATAGTCCATTACAATATCATGATCAATAAAGCAACCAGGAAGCCCCAAAGACAGATACCTTCCGCAAGCCCCGCGTAGGGTAATGCCTTCCCGGAAAGTTCCGGGTTTTCGCTCATGGCGCCCATGGCGGCCGCCCCGATCTGACCCACGGCGATACCCCCGGCGATACAGGAAAGCCCCACCGCCAAGGCCGCCGCGATATACCGCCATGCCGCAGTATTGCTGCCGGCCGCTTCGGCTGCAGCCGCAGCTTCCTGGGCAAAGAGCGGAACCGACAGGGCAGACAGTATACCGATGGCCAATACTATTTTGCGTTTCATAATCAAACCTCCCTGCGAAACCGGAAGGGTGCAAAGGCCATCCCGGTTTCGGTAAAAAACTTGCTAAAAAATTCGTAATATTGAAGACGCACCACCTGGATGGCAACGATCATTCCCTCAAGCAGTATTATTACGGTATTCCCGAAGATCATCACCAACAGGAATACTGCGGGACCGGCGATACTCCCGGCGGCCTCCATCACCATTTCTGAAAGCGTAAAGATGATAAACGAAAGCACCGCATGGGAAAGGGCAAAGGCCCCCACCCGGAGAAAACTCACGGTGTTGGAAATATAGGTGGACACCGTTTCCAGGATCTCCACAATTCCTTCCATAACAAACACCATAAGCCCCTCTTCCAGCACCGGCCGTTCCCCCGCAAAAAGGCGCCACACCACGGGGCCAAAGAAGATGCAGAATACCGGCAGGGCCAGGCCAATACCGTCGAACCAGGCAAAACGCCCCCCCAGAAGGCAGCGGACAGCAATAGCAATTGCATACCAAAACAGGAGCAGCCCGGAAACGCCGGTCTTGGAGAAAAAGGCGCGCGCATAGTTCTTAAGGCTCAGTTGATTAAGAATATTTATCAAGAGCCCGATGGAATTGAAAATAATCCCCACCGCAATGGTAAACCCAAAAAAGTAAAACAGCTTTGTTACACTCCCCCCCTTTTCGGCAAGGGGCATGAGCGTGAGTATGCGGTCCACCGGATGACCGGTAAGAAACCCCGTAAGCGCCCTGGTGGGCCCGATGAACAGTTCCTCGGTTGCAAAAATCTCCCCGTTGAGGAAACCCATGACCATGGAAGCAAGGCCCACCGAAATGAGCGGGGTGGAATAAGTCTTAAATTTCGACAAGGCCTTAAGTCCATGGCGGCTCGTAAGCACTCCCGCCAGAAAAAGCACGAAGCCCTGCCCCACATCACCAAACATGATCCCAAAGAGCAGGGTAAAAAAGAAGGCCACCAAGGGTGTGGGATCGATGGTGCCGTAGAGGGGCGCCCCGTAAGAGAACACCACCCCTTCAAAGCCCTTAACAAAAGCGCCGTGGCGGAGGGATACGGGTACCTTGGCCTTTCCCTCCCTGACAGCGGGAATCTCGTTGGGATCAAAGGTACGCACCCCTACCCTTCCCCCGGTACGTTTCTCCAAATCCTCCACCAGCCGCTCTATGTTGTCCGCGGGAACCCAGCCGGAAAGGACATAAACGTTTTTGGTGGACACCAACCGATTTTTGAGATCCTCGGTGAGGGAAGCCATCAGGAAGCTGCCATGCAGGGATACAAGAGCGGGACCGTATTCCTCTTTCACCTGTTTTTTCTCAACCCCAAGGGCTTCCAAATCCGCATCCAGCCCCGCAAGCCGGGTTTGCAGCCCCGTCAGAAGCTCCTCCGGAACCCCCTGGAAGCCTGCGGGGACCGTTATAGGGGCAAAGCCCTGCTTTTTTAGTTCCGAATCCAGGGCAAAGCGGCCCTTTCGGGATGCGGCGGCAAGAATACGGCCATCGCCGGTTCCAGCCCCCAGGGGAATAAACACCGCACGATCCGCCAGGGTATCCCGTAATGCACCCAGCCGGTCCGGTTCCATCCGGCCGATACGCAGGGTCAAATAGGAAAGCTGATCCAGATCCGCAAAAGGGGCGTTGAGGTTCGCAAAGGCATTGGCCTCGTTCAGGGCATCCTCAACTTTTTTCTTCTCCCTGCGGGTTTCGTTTTCCCGCCGATTCAGCAGTTCTATCCGTGAACAGATCTTCTCCGTAAGCTCAGCCTCACCGGGACCGGGGAGCGTACTGGATTCACCGGACTCCTTAGGGAGTTCCATCCCCAGATATACTGCGGCGGCCCGTATTTTTTCCAGATTTTCCAGGACACCGTTCCGGGCAGCGTCCTTTGGAGCAACAGCTTCCTCTTTCTTGGGGAAGTGCATCACGGCCCGGCGGCCCAGATATTCAATCACCCCGTCAACATCCCGGTCAAGGACGCTGAGTTCAACCTGTTTCATCCTCCGGGGCCGGATCATGAAGCGGCCTCCAGCATGGTAAGGATTTCCTGGGCGCCCATACCCATGCTCAATCCCTCGGCAACACTGGTCAGGAGATCCTCCTCATAGAGTTTGAGCTTGATAAAACAGGCGGCGGTATCCAGGGAGAAGGGCTTCCGCCGGAAGGAATGACGGGCCAGGCGGTAGAGATACTGCGCGGCGGCGTTCTGAAAATGCCGGGGATCCGCAGTCCAGTGCTCACCGGGACGGTTCAGGAATTTCACCCAGCGCCATCTGGCCCAGTCGGCTGGACTGTCCAGGGCCATGGTCAAGGAAGCCAAGGCGTCATCCGCCGGGGAAGCGACGCCGGAAGTGTTCTTATGGGCGGGGATACACACCAGGTATTCCCGGGTCTGTTCCGCAGACATGCCGTAATAGGTCCGCATCCGCAGCGCCCAGGCGGCGTTCCGCAGGCTCAACTCCTCCGCCAGTATCCGTTCAATAGAAGAACGATCAGAGGGGGCAAGCTTGTACAGGGAATTCCAGAGGCCGGTATAGTAGTGCCGGTCCAGTTTGCTTTGAATACGCGCGGTTGAACCGCCGGAACGGCTGCGAAGATCCCCAATATCCCCAAGGATAAACTCAAATTCCGTTCCCGTGAGCATTTTGTCAAAATGGGGATAGGTGCTGAAATCTATAGCGGCAAAACGACCGATTTCGGTACGCTCCGGGAGCGCGGGTTCCCCGGAGGCTGCGGCATTGATCGCCCGTTTCAGGTCCGCGTATTCAAAGTCCCGCACCATGCGGGCCAGTAATTCCGGGGGTGTTCTGAAGGAATTCACAATGGTGATAATTTGTTTCGCATTCCGGTTGATGATACGCCGTTCCAGATCCGGAAGCAGTTCCCGCTCAGGAAGATCACGGGCATCGGTTCCAAAGATAAGCCGGTCCAGTTCAGAGAGCCGGGTTAATCCGGTAAGCTTGGAACGATTTTTGCCGATAAAGGACTTACCGGTAATCCCGCAAGCCTTGGCATACACATATGCCCGTTCCCCGGATCCCGGCACCTAACGGTCCCCGAAAAACAGGCGTTCCGCCAGCGCGGAAAAGGCATCCCCATGGACCGGCATAGCCGCCAAACTCGACGAGTATCCGTCAAGCTGCCGGGTATAGTCCTCTTTTACCGCCAGCACCGCCGCTTCGTACTCCCGGTTCAGTTGTGCCGCCAAGACGCCGTACTGTTCATCGTAACGGGCGCGGTTTTCCTTTTCACTTTCGGAAACACGGCGATCCGCCTCCGCCTGGGCCTCGTCAACCAGGCTTGAAGCCTGGGCCTCTACATCCAGGAGATGCTTCAAAACATCCGTTTCGCCATTATCTGAATCCATTGTTACCTTCTGAAAACCTAGTTCAAAGCGATAAGAATATCCTCATGTTTTTTTATAATCCCATTGGCGCTTTGTGCATCCTTCTGGGCCGCCAACTCCGTAAAAAACTGGGGATTGACCAGCAACTCCGCCAGCCGCTGGAGAACCTTCAAATGTTGTTCCGAATCCCCCGGGGGCCCAAGAACCAGGAAGAGGAGATGCACCGGATTCCCGTCCAAAGCTTCGTAGTCTATCCCCTTCCGGGAAATTCCCAGCATACCGTAGACCCTATCCACCGCATTAGTCTTTCCATGGGGAATGGCGATACCCTTTTGAATCCCCGTGGACATCTTCATTTCCCGGGTCCTCAAGGCTTCCAGAATATCCTCACGGGAATCGGACTTAATAACCTGACAAAAACGGTCTACCAATTCCTCAAACACTTCCTCTTTATCCTCAGCCTGCAAGCCAATCTGTATGAATTCCGGCGAGAACAGTTCGTATAAAAACATCAAGCCTCCTCAAGCCTATTCTTCAGGTAATTGGATCTCCGGCTGAGAATCCGCATTGTCGGCGCCGCCTGACTCCTGCCACCAGTCATTAGTACCTTCGGTTGAGAGCTGCCGCCCCGCAGATTCAACCCCGGTACCGCCGGGGGTCCTGTTTAACAGCGCAAGACCAAGACTGAGTACCAGGAAGGTACCGCCCAAAATAGAGGTTGCCCTGGTGAGCACATTGCCGGACCGGGAACCAAAGGCGGAGGAGGAACCTCCCGCAAAGATCCCCCCCAGGCTATCCCCTTCCTCGTTCTGTATCAAGACCAGCAGGATAAGCAGGATCGCCGCAATAATAAAAAGCACCAATAACACCACACTGAGTACACCCATATCATGACTCCCTCGAAAATATACCATAGTCTACCGAAACAAAAAAAGTTATACAAGTAGCCGGTAGGAAAAGTAGTATACCAAAACAGTCAGGAAACGGTACCCTGATGTTCCTTCAAAAATTCCCGGTAATCCGCCAGGTTCCGCTCCAGCAGCGCCGGGGTATCAAGCCCATAGGGGCAGTTGTCCTTGCAGTGCCCGCAGTGGATGCAGTTTTCGATCTTGGCCATTTCTTTTTGAAACCCCTCGGCCAGAAACTGCTGATAGGGCATACGGCGGAGCAGCAGGAACATACGGGCGCAGGTAGAAATTGTAATCTCCGCGGGGCAGGGCCGGCAGTAATCACAGGCCCGGCAGAAATGCCCCGCCAATTCCGCCCGGTCCGTCTCAATACGGCGGCGCTGTTCGGCGCTCAGGACCGGGCCACCATGTGGCTCACCTTTCCGGGCGGCAAAGAGGGCGTCCAGTTCGTTTTCCCGCTGTATCCCCCAGATAGGGACGGCGTTTTTAAAGTCCGCAAGCCAAGCCCGGGAAGCGGCCACATCGGTGATGAGCCCCCCGCTCAGGGCTTTCATGCAGATAAAGCCCACGTTTTTTTCTTCGCAGTACTGTACTAACCCCTGTTCCTTTTCATCCGACAGGTAGTTAAAGGGAAACTGCAAGGTATCGTAGAGGCCGCTCTCAACGGCTTCCCGGGCCACCGCCAGGCGGTGATTAGTAATACCGATAAAGCGAATCTTGCCCTGCTCCCTGGCCTTAAGCGCAGCCTCGTAGAGCCCGGTCCCGTCACCGGGTTTTGGGCAGAAGCCGGGATTGTGGAACTGGTAGATATCAATATGGCCGGTCTTAAGATTCCTCAGGCTGGTTTCCAGGTCCTTCCAAAAATCTTCAGCCTTTTTTGCCTGGGTCTTGGTGGCCAGAATAAAATCATTCCGCCGCCCGCCGAAGGCTGCCCCCAGTTTTTCCTCGCTGTCCGTATAGGCCCGGGCGGTATCGAAAAAATTAAACCCCCCATCCAAAGCCCGCCGCAGTAATACTATGGCTTCTTCCATAGAGGTCCGCTGTACCGGCAGGGCGCCGAATCCGTCCTTGTTTACCCGGAGGCCGGTGCGGCCCAATATCGCTTCCAGCATGCCCATCTCCTCGTTACTGTATAGTTATATAGTACCGTTCCAGATACGCGATTCTTCGCCGCGCATCGGCATACCGGTTACTCTGGGGATACTCTTGTATCAGACGGCGGTAGCAGTCCAGGGCTGAACGGATATTCCGGGAGGCCCCTGCCGCTTCATACATCTGACCATAAAGCCACAGGGCTTCGTCACTCCCCAGGGGAAACTGCGCCATAAACTGGTCCAGAACAGCAAGCGCCTGGGGAATATGACCGGCATCATACTCCTCCCGGGCCTTACGCAGGTACTCTTCGGGAGAGGAATCCGGAAGAAAGAGCGGCAGGGGATCGGGTTCCGCAGTTCCGGGAACAGTGCCCGATGCCCCTGCCGTTGGCTGAGCGGATGGCGAAACCGGCTGGGGGGCGGGTGTCTCCGGCAAAATAGCAGGGGAAGCTGCAGGTCCCGGAAGGGGCGCCGTCCCGCCTGACGGGGCAGCTTGCCCGCTTTCGCCCCTGCCCGAAGCTGCAAGGGGCGGCGCAACGGAAGGGGTGGTCGGGGCAGGTGGAACGGTTTCCGCCCCCGGAACCGTTCCCTCAGGCGTGCCCGGCCAGCGGGGTTCGGCGGCCACCCTACCCCGATCAACCGGGACGCCGAAACTTGGCGCCGCCAAGGGCACTGTCCCAGCCTCCTCCTCAACAATAAGGGTCACCAAGTCGTTGATGATATAATCCCGGATAAAATCCTGACGGTAGAATTTAAGCTCATACGCCCCCGCTAAGACAGCCTGGAAAAGAAAGGTCTGGCCATCGGTATCCAAACGCCGGGAAATATAGCGTATACCTTGTTTGGAAGCGGATTCTCCCAGATAAACCCACCCGGTTAAGCGGAAAGGAACCTCTATGGTTTGCCCAACCGCAGCCCGGACGATCCGGGAAGAACCATCAGGGACAGGCGCCGGTGTAAAGGTTGGCGGATGCTGGGCGGGTAGATCCGGAATGGGGTTTACCGGAAGCGGTAGGGGCGTCCGGGCAGGGGGCGGCGGCGGTATAGGTTCCGCAGGCCTGACAATCCGTGGCGGAGGCGGGGGAACAACCGGTTCAGGCGTAGCTGGCGGGAGCGGTTCCGGTGGAGATACGTCTTCCACTATAACCGGGGGAGCCGGTCTCGGTGAAGGTTCATCTTCTACTATAACCGGTGGAAGTGGCTCCGGTGGCGGTACGTCCTCCACTATAGCCGGAGGAACCGGTTCCGGCGGCGGTACGTCCTCTACTATAGTCGGGGGAGCAGGTTCCGGCGGCGGTACGTCCTCCACTATAGCCGGGGGAACCGGTTCCGGCGATGGTTCATCTTCCGCAATGGCCGGAGAAACCGGTTCCGGCGGCGATTCATCCTCCACTATAGCCGGGGGAACCGGTTCCGGTGGAGGTTCCTCTTCCACCATGATCAGCCGGAACGGCGGCGGCAGAAACTCATCTTCCAAAGAAAGCACTTCTTCCGCTATAACCGGCATCGCAGGAAGCAACTCCAGCGACGGCTCATCTTCCACTACAGCTATCGGGAGCAACTCCGGTGGCAGTTCCGCAGCTTCAGGTTCAGGAAATGCTTCCACTATACCGGTTTCCGCCGGTTCATCATCGTCCACTTGAGTCCCGCCTTGATAGGGCGCTGAAGAGCCGCCCGCCGACGGAGGAAGGCTTTTGCAGGACAGGGCACAACAACACAGAATCAGCAAAGGGACTTTCATGGGGATCACGGAACGCCCTCCATCAGATCGTCAATCACCGCGCCAAAACGATCCCGCCATAGTTTTTCGTTTCCCGCCAGGGGATCGGTCCAGTAAAGGCGGGCATCTTCGACGGTCCAGGCAGAGCGGAGAGGACGCTCGGGGATAAATTCGGGGAGACTATCCGGTTCTTCGGGCAAAAAGAAATCCTCCGACGCTATGGTCAGGGGTTTGAAGGAATCCGCCAGTTCCCTGGCGGCAGCTTGGGATTTGACCTGCCCACTATGATTTTGTATCAACGCTATCGCAACGAAGCCCAGCATTAAAACCAAGGCTGCACCCCCAAGGCCCAATACCACCATCCTGCGCGGGATACGGTCCCGAATTTGCGCCAACAGTTCCCCTACCTGCATGGTACCATTTTACTCAAAAAAATAACCTGTGCCAGCCCCGGCCGCAGACCTCCGGTCTGATACGGCCCCCCCTTGTACGGATAATTTTCTTTCTGCTATACTCTATCCCATAATGGATGTTATAATTAACCCCCGGGGTAACGGCGCCTGTCCTCTTTGTGATCAGAACGGCGCTTGCCGTGTTCAGGGTACCCTGTTCAAGGCAATGGAGGAATTTTCCGCCAAGGACGATCCCATGGAAGTGGTGGTTTATTCCTGTCCGCATTTTCAGGAGAAACTTTAAGGTGAATGAACGTCTCGAATCCCTATTACGGCGGCATACAGAACTGTCGGGCTTAGTCCAGGACCCGGACTTGGTAAGGGATCAGAAAAAATACCGCGACATAATGAAGGAATATTCTCAGTTGGATACCATTGTCGCTTCACAGCGGGAGATTGAAGAAATTACCGGACAACTTGATGACGCCAAATCCCTAATCCAGAACGAAAAGGACCCGGAGATGCGTGAAATGGCCAAAGAAGAAAGCCGGGAACTGGAAACCCGCCTGAAGGATGCCGAGGATCGCCTCAAATTTCTTCTGATTCCCAAGGACCCGCTGGACGAAAAAAACATCATCATGGAAATCCGGGCGGGTACCGGCGGTGATGAGGCGGCCCTCTTTGCGTCGGACCTCTATCGCATGTACTCCCGGTTTGCCGAAACCAGGGGCTGGAAATTTGAAATCATGGGTTCCAACGAAACCGAGTTGGGGGGCTTTAAGGAAATCATCTTTTCCATCAGCGGCAGCAATGTCTACGAAAACCTCCGCTACGAATCCGGGGTGCACCGGGTCCAGCGGGTCCCCGCCACCGAAGCATCGGGCCGGATTCACACCTCAGCCGTTACCGTGGCGGTACTCCCCGAGGCGGACGAAACCGAAATCGATATCCGCACCGAGGACCTCCGCATCGACGTAATGCGCGCCGGCGGTCCCGGAGGCCAGTGCGTCAACACCACCGACTCGGCGGTACGGATTACCCACATCCCCACCGGCGTGGTGGTCCACTGCCAGGATGAAAAGAGCCAGCTAAAAAACAAGGCTAAGGCCATGCGCATACTCCGGGCGCGGGTCTACGAACTGGAGGAAGCTAAAGCCGCCAGTGAACGGGCCGAAGCCCGAAAAAGCCAGGTCGGCAACGGTGACCGTTCCGAACGTATCCGCACCTACAACTTTCCCCAGAACCGTCTCACGGATCACCGTATCAATCTCACCCTTTACAAGCTGGACCTTATCATGCAGGGTGATGTTGCGGAACTCTTCGACGCCCTCAAACTCTCCGCCCGTGAGGAATTGCTCCAGTCATCCGCATCAACCCCCGCCGCTTCGTAATATGCACAATGTAATTGCCCCATGACTATCCGGGAAGCCCGCATCCAGGGGGCGGCACGGCTTAAGGATGGCAACCGTCTCCTTGACGGCAGTATCGAAAACCCCGCCCTGGATGCATCCCTGTTCCTGGCATTCATCCTCAAAACCACCAGGGATAAACTTATCCTCCGGGACGCCGAAACCCTGAACGAAGATGCCGCAGCGGACTTTACCCATCTCCTGGACCGGCGCCTTGCAGGCGTTTGTACCGCCTACATCCTGGGCCGCAAGGAATTCCACGGCCTGGACTTCACCGTCACCCCCGATGTCCTGGTCCCCCGCCCGGACACCGAAACCCTGGTGGATGCAGCCCTCGCTGCGCTGCCCCTGACACTTACGGAGGACCTACCTCGGCCCGTGCTGGATCTCTGTACCGGTTCGGGGGCAGTAGCTATTGCCCTGAAACACAAACGGCCCTCCCTGGAAGTCTACGCCTCGGACATTTCCCCCAGGGCCTTAGCAATAGCACGGGAAAACGCCCGCCGCCTTCTGGGAAACGCCGAAGCAATCCATTTCCTTGTGGGCGACCTTTTTAACGCAACCCCATACCCTCTTTTCTCTGGTATCACCGCCAACCCCCCCTACGTAGCTTCCGGCGAAATCACCGGCCTTACCCGGGAAGTCCGGGGTGAACCGCTTGAGGCACTTGACGGCGGGACAGACGGGCTGGACCTCATCCGGCGGATCATAGCCGATGCACCGGCGCATCTTTTGCCGGGGGGAAGCCTCCTTATGGAAGCGGACCCTGGACAAATGGCGGCAATTACCCTGATACTGGAAAAAAAGGGATACCGGGATATCAGAATCTATCAGGACCTGTCCGGCCGGGACCGGGTGATAGAAGGCCGCGTACACAGCTAGGATGAAAAAATGGAATCGCTTGTTTCAACCGGACTCGTGTCCGCGTTCACCGAAAAAATCACCGCCTGCTATTCTGCGGAGGATCGGGAACGGATCAGGCAGGCTTTAAGCTGGGCGCCGCCACAATCCCTCTCCCAAACATTAGGGGTCGCCGTAATCCTGGCGGACCTTAAGATGGACGCCGACACCATTATTGCCGCGCTGCTTCAAAATCCTTCCGGGCAAATAGCCGTCAAAGAAAAATTCGGCAAGGATACCGCCCTCATGGTTGATGGGATCACCAGGATCGCCGACATTTCCGCAAAAAATAAAACCAACCACGAAGCCGAAAATATCCGGAAGATGCTTTTTGCCATGGTCAGCGACATCCGGGTCATCCTGATAAAACTGGCGGATAAACTGTACAGCATGAGAACCCTTCCGGACCCTGGTCCGGCGGACTTTAGTCCGAAGGCCATTGCCCAGGAATGTCTGGATATCTACGCCCCTTTGGCGGACCGGCTGGGAATTTCCTGGATGAAGGATGAACTGGAGGATCTTTCCCTCAAGCACCTTAACCGGGAAGCATTTCTCCAGATAAAGGAAATCGTATCCCTTAAAAAAAGTGAACGCCGGGATTTTCTGGAGAAGGTTTGCGATACCATCACCGCCGAGGCAAAAGCCGCGGGTATCACTATAGAAGTGGAAAGCCGGGCAAAACACTTTTACTCCATATACCAGAAGATGCGGAAACGCAATAAATCTGTGGGAGATATCTACGATTTGCTGGGCATCCGTATTCTTTGCAACAGTATTGATGACTGCTATACCCTCTTAGGTCTGGTTCACCGTCTGTGGAAGCCCCAGGACGGCCGTTTCAAGGACTACATCGCCATGCACAAGGCCAACGGCTATCAAAGTCTCCACACCACCGTAATGGTTTCCTCCAGAGGGGAACCTTCGGCTGAGGATACCGGCGATGAGGGCAGATTGTTGGAAATCCAGATCCGCACCCGGGAAATGCACCACATCGCGGAATACGGCGTCGCCAGCCATTGGCTTTACAAGCAGGGTACCGCCAGCAAAGTGATCCGCCCGGAGGATCTCTCCATTGTGAATCGTCTAAAGGATTGGAAACAGATTGAAGGGGAAGGTGTCGCGGTCAAGGAGACCGGGTCCTCAGAATCATTCCTGGAGGATATCAAGCGGGAACTCCTCAAGGATTCTATCTACGTGTTCACCCCCCAGGGCAAGGTAGTAGAACTACCCATGGGTTCCACCCCCATCGACTTTGCCTACCACATCCATTCCGCCGTGGGGGATCACTGTGCGGGCGCCAAAGCCAATGGGTCCATCATCCCCCTCAGCGCAGAATTACAAAACACCCAGGTGGTAGAAATACTAACCGCCACCAATGCGCGGCCCCATGTGAACTGGCTCAGGATCGTAAAAACATCTAAGGCCCGGAACAAAATCCGTTCATGGCTCCAGGAAAACGACGATTCGGTGATCATTGAAAAAAACGTCATCGCCAAAAAAAAGACGCCTCCGCCTGATCCGGTTAAACCCGCCCCGCCGCCTGAAACAGAAAAACTGCCCGACTGCCCGGTTCAACGTTTTGTCAGGGACACTGTCCCCGAACAACTCGGGGGGGCCGCCGTTTTTCAGGTACGGGTTGAAGATGAAAAAAACATGATGATCCGTTTTGCCAAATGCTGTAACCCCGTGGCCGGCGACCCCATACTCGGCTACGTATCCCGGGGCCGGGGCATTATCATCCACCGGAAAAACTGCAGCAACCTGGCAAACATCCCCGATTTTGCCGAGCGGCGTATCGACACGGAATGGGAAAACGGCGGAACACAGGTCAAACGCTTCAAGATCGAAGCCCGCCTGTCCACAGACCTGTTCTCAGAAATTGAAGGGGCGGTACGCAAACAGCAGGGGCACCTTGTCGAAGGCCGCCTGGAAGAAACTTCGACTAACCACCTCACCGGGTTTTTCACCATGAAGCTGGAACAAACGGAGGATCTTAAAAAGGTAATGAAAAATATACGGGGGATTCCGGCGGTTTACAGTATCATCTCGCTGAATTGAAAAAGAAATTTAACCGCAAAGGCGAAGAAAGCGACGAAGAAGAGAAGGGAGAAATAAAAAGAAGGGTAGAAAACTCTGCCAAGCAGTTTTTCTAACCCTCTTTCCTTCGCGCGCCTTAGTCGCCTTTGCGGTTTTTATTCTTTTCTTCGTGCTTAGAATAATTTACGCAGTAGGTAGACTCTTCTTGCCGTGTTTCACCGCCGCTTTGCAGGTCTTGCATATCTGTATTTTCTTTTTTGCGTCCCCCTCGCCCACTTCCTGCTCGTAGAGAATCTTTGTGTTTTCCCTTAAACAGACCGGGCAGGTCCCCCGTCCGCGGAAAGCAAGCTCCCGAATACCCTTACCTCTATGTGCTTTCGACATATGCGTTACTCCCCTTACTTAGCCGCCGGAGCGGTCTTCCTCGGCGCTTTAGCCTTACCCTTCGCGGCGGTGGCCTTGGCGGCGCCCTTTTCGCTTCCCTTCTTGCTATCCGTCTTCTTTTCCTTGGCATCCCCGGCATCGTCTTTCTTTTTATCGGCTTTCTTGGCCTTTTTATCCGAGGCGCCCTCGGTATCCAGCTTATAGTCCACCAGTTCAAGGATAACCACTTCCGCAGCATCCCCCAGGCGTTCACCAAGCTTGATGATCCGGGTATAGCCGCCGGGACGTTCCTTCATCCGCAGAGCGATGTCGGTAAAAAGCTTTGCAACAATTCCCTCATCGTACAAACGGGCGGAAACGAGCCGCCGGTTATGG
Organism: Spirochaetia bacterium; assembly: GCA_025997655.1. Lineage (GTDB taxonomy): Bacteria > Spirochaetota > Spirochaetia > Treponematales > Breznakiellaceae > Termitinema. The sequence continues at coordinate 15,651 of BNUW01000005.1, read as the reverse complement.
ACCGAATCAATTTTGGCCCGGGTAATAAGCTTTTCTGCACTCCGGCGGATCTCCAGAGCCTTCGCCTTGGTAGTCCTGATCCGTTCGTAGCGGAAAAGGGAGGTTACCATACTGCGGTGCAGCGCCTTCCGGCTGGCCGCCATCCGCTCAAGGGGATTAAAGCCGCTTCTATGATTCATCTTCTTCTTCCTTTGAGGCGGTGTTTATTTTAACCGCATTCTTCAAAATATTGACATCGGTTATACCGAAATTCAGATTCCACTCCCTGAGCTTTTCCTTGATCTCCTGGAGGGATTTCTTACCGAAATTCCGGGTCTTGGCGATATCATCCTCGGTTTTCCGGGTTAATTCCCCGATAGTTTTAATGTTCGCGTTCTTGAGACAGTTGGAACTACGCACGGAAAGTTCCAGTTCCTCCACCGGCGTATTAAGGAGCTGCCGAATCCGCTCATCATCCTCATCAAAATCCTCATCAAGCCCCAGGTTGTTTTCATCAAAGTTGATAAACACCGAAAAATGATCCTTGGCTATCTTCGCAGCATCCGCCAAAGCGTCATCGGGTTTGATAGTTCCGTCGGTCCACACCTCAAGCACCAGTTTGTCATAATCACTGCGCTGTCCCACCCGGGTGGGCTCCACCGCAAACTTAACCTTCTTCACCGGTGAGAAAATCGCGTCCATGGGGATAGTGCCAATCACCTCCACATACCGCTCATTCACCTCCGATGGAACATAGCCCCGGCCAAGGTCTATCTGTACTTCAAACTCAAGTTTGGCGTCTTCCATGAGGGTCATGATATGCTGGCCGGTACTCAGTACTTCTACCTGACCGGTACGCTCAAAATCATCGCTCTTAATCTCCCGTTTCCCGGACCATTCATACACCAGTATATCCTGCTCCGCCTCATGGGGCAGCTTGAGCCGGATCTGTTTGAGGTTATTGATAACCTCCAGGGTATCCTCCACAATGTTCGGGATGGTTTCAAACTCACTGGAAACGTTGTGGGCAATCCCCTCGGCGTCATAGGAAGTAACCTTAACCGCCGTAATGGCGTAACCCGGAATCGAGGAAAGGAGGATCCTTCGCAGGGTATTGCCCACGGTCGTACCGAAACCCGGTTCGAAGGGGGCGGCGGTGAACTTGCCGTAATTCGGCTTAAGATCACCATGTTCAAAGGTGATACCTTTCGGGCGTTTAAAACCTTTAAGCAGGTTCTTACGAGCCATTGGAACTCCTTATTTCGAATACAATTCGACGATCATCTGCTCTTTGATGTCCGCCAAGTCGGTAATATCACTGCGGCGCGGAGAAGCAAGGAACGTTCCCTTCATTTCATCGGGATCAAGCTGCAGCCAGGGCATTACCCCGGCCTTACCGAATTCTTTGAGAGCTTCCTTTACAACCACCAGATTCCTGCTGGGTTCCTTAATCTCAATCACATCCTCTGCTTTCACCAGGAAGGACGGCACATTAACCCGCTTGCCGTTCACCGCCACATGTCCGTGCAGCACAATCTGACGGGCCTGGCTTCGGCTTACCGCAAAGCGCAGCCGGTACACCACATTGTCCAGCCTGCGTTCCAACAATACAAACAAGTTCTCACCGGTGATGCCGGGCATACGGAGCGCCCGCTCAAAGAAAAGACTGAACTGCTTTTCCTGCATACCATAAATTCTCTTAAGCTTCTGTTTTTCCCGAAGCTGAACGCCGTAATCGGAACGTTTCCCCGGCCTCGCCTTGGGGTCCTTCCCCGGAGCGGGCCGTTTTTTATTGATAGGACACCTATCGCTCTTACAGCGGGCTCCCTTAAGCATCAATTTTTTCTGTTCCGCCCGGCAGAGCCGACAAACCGGCCCGGTATATCTTGCCATGATTCCTTATCCTCCCTCAGATGCGCCGCGTTTTACGCGGCCGGCAGCCGTTATGCGGAATCGGAGTAACGTCGTTGATGGACCTTACCTTAATACCCAGGACACCGAGCTGGCGAATCGCCGATTCCCGGCCAATCCCGGGCCCCTTTACGTACACATGCACTTCCCGCAGCCCCACCTGGAGGGCCTTCTGTGCCGCAGTTTCCGTAACGGTCTGCGCGGCAAAGGGAGTCGATTTCTTGGCGCCACGGAACTGCAAGCCCCCGGAACTCGCCCAGGAAATCGTGTTCCCCATCAGATCGGTGATGGTCACAATGGTATTATTAAACGTAGCCTGGATATATACGTTTCCCTCATAGACGGACTTTTTCTCTTTCCGCTTTTTCGTGTTTTTCGTATTAGCAGCCACTATTTCCTCCGCGATAATTGTTCATTACTTCTTCTTCCCGGCCACAGTCTTCTTCTTACCCTTCCGGGTACGGGCATTGGTCCTGGTCCGCTGACCCCGCAGGGGCAGCCCTTTACGGTGCCGCAGCCCCCGGTAACAGCCGATATCCATAAGCCGCTTGATATTCAGGGCGATTTCAGTACGCAGCCGCCCCTCTACCTTATAGTCATTCTCAATAAGCTGCCGCAGTTCGTTCAGTTCTTCCTGGGACAGATCGTTGATTTTTCGCAACGGATCTATCTTCGCTGTGGCGCAGATTGCATCGGCGCTGGACCGGCCAATCCCAAAGACATAGGTCAACGCGATATTAACATGCTTATTGGGGAGGTCGACCCCCGCTATACGTGCCATAGACGCTCCTAGCCTTGCTTCTGTTTATGCTTGGGGTTCTGACAAATGATACGAATAATACCATTGCGCTTAATCACCTTACACTTATCGCAAATCGGTTTAACACTGGTTCGGACTTTCATCCCATATACTCCCTTAAAACCCCCGGACATCGCCATAGGGTAGCTATCTATTATAACGAATTGCTTAGAACTCGTCAATCCAACTACAAATTCCGGCCCCGCAGACGGCCCCGCTTGGTCAAACCCTCATGGTGGTGCATCTTCAAAAGCGCCTCCACCTGGCTCATGGTATCCAGGTCGACCCCTACCAGGATCAACAGGGAAGTACCCCCCATCAAGTATGAAATCGAGGAGGGAAAATTGAACAAATACTGTATAATAGTAGGAAGCACCGCGATTGCCGCCAGATACAGAGAACCGGGGAGCACAATCCGGTTCAATATCCTGGTAAGGTACTCCTCAATTTTCTCGGTCCTGATTCCCGGTATGGAACCACCGTTTTCCCGGATATTCTTGGCAATCTCTATGGGGTTCAAACTCACCTGGGTATAGAAATAGGCAAAGAATATGATAAGCAATACGTACAATATATTATACAAGGTGCCCCGGGGACTCAATGCCCGGGAAACTGCCGCGAGCCACGCCACATTACCCCCGATGGTAGAGGCTATCTGCAGGGGGAAGGTGAGGATCGATGAGGCAAAGATTACCGGAATAACCCCGGAAGGGTTAATCTTAAAGGGAATGTAGGTATTCTGGGAGCCGTACATCTTCCGGCCAACCACCCGCTTGGCATAATGGACCGGTATTTTCCGCTGCCCCTGCTGTTCAAAGACAACCAGGGCTACCACGGCAACAAAAATCACAAAAACTACGATCACAAAGACCAGGTTCAGGTCCCCGCTTCGTACCCTGCCGCCTAACTCCCACAGGGCGTTGGGGAGCCGGGCCACAATACCGGCGAAAATCAACAGGGAAATACCGTTTCCGATACCCCGCTTGGTGATCTGCTCCCCCATCCACATGAGGAACATGGTTCCCGTGGTGACGGTAAGCATGGCCAAGAGGGTAAAGGGCAGCATATTCAAGGTGAGCAGATTATCCACGCTCCGGGAAATGCTCTGGGCATACTGGGTAACCGCGAAGGACTGGATAAGGCAGATCGCCACCGTACCGTACCGCTGGTAGGCATGAATCTTCTTTTTCCCCCCCTCTTCCTGGGAGAGCTTCTTCAAGCTGGGGAAGACGATAAGGAGGAGCTGCATGATGATGGACATGGAGATATAGGGCATGATCCCCAGCATGAACACCGAAAAATTGGAGAACGCGCCGCCGGCAAAGAAGTCGAGGTAGTCTACGATGGCGTTCCCCGAATTCTGCTGGGAGAGGAAATAGGCGTTCAATTCCCGGACATTGATCCCCGGTATAGGAAGCACCGCCCCAAGACGGAACACGACCAACATCCCCAGGGTAAAGAGAATACGTTCCCGAAGCTCTTTTACCCTGAAAATTCCAACCAGCGGATTAGCCATTATTCATTCCCCGCAGACTCGACAGAGCCGCCGACTTTCTCGATCTTCTCTTTTGCGGAAGCGGAAACAGCCACGACTTTGAAGCTGAGTTTTTTAGTGATCTCCCCGTTGCCGAGGATCTTCACCGGGACAGCGCTCTTCACCAGCCTCTTTGCAAACAAGGTAGCGGGTTCAACGGTTTCTCCGTCCGCATACCGTTTTTCTATTTCCTCCAGGTTTACTACCTGAACAGACTTTTTAAAGGGATAGTTGGAAAAACCCCGGTGGGCCAAGCGCCGGTACAGCGGCATCTGCCCGCCTTCAAAGCCCAGGTAGGTTTTCCCCCCTGAACGGGACTGCTGCCCCTTATTACCCTTCCCGGCGGTGGTTCCCCTTCCGGAACCCTGGCCCCTGCCGATGATACGTTTCTTTTTATTGGCGCCCTCGGGGGCGTGCAAATCGAAATCGTGCATTACTTAATCTCCTCCACCGCAACCAGGTGGGAAACAACCTTTACCATACCCCGTATAACCGGCGTGTCTTCCTGTTCGGAAACAGACCCGATCTTCCGCAATCCCAGGGAACGAACCGTGGCCCGCTGTTTAGGAAGGGAGCCGATGACACTACGCTTCAGGCGAATCCTAATCTTCTGCGCCATGCCCTACCCCCACATCTCGTTCAGGGACTTGCCCCGATTTTTAGCTATCGCCTTGGCGTCCATCATACGGGAAATACAGTTAAAGGTGGCCTTTACCACGTTATACTGGCTGGAAGCGCCGATAGACTTGCTCAGCACATCGGTAACCCCGCCGGCTTCCATGATGGCCCGCACCGGCCCCCCGGCGATAATGCCGGTCCCCGAACAAGCGGGCTTCAACAAAACCCGGGATGCCTTAAACAGGCCCAGGATCTCATGGGGGATGGTGCCGTTCTTGGTGGGCAGTTTGACCATGTTCCGCTTGGCCTTATCAACGCTCTTGCGGATAGCCTCGGACACATCGTTCGCTTTACCGAAACCATAGCCAACCTTGCCTTTCCGGTCGCCAACCACCGAAAGGGCGGAGAAGGAGAAACGCCGTCCGCCTTTCACAACCTTGGCAGTACGGTTCAGCTTTACCAGCTTCTCGACAAATTCCTTGTCCGCCGGATCCCGGTCCCGATTCCTGTCTCTGTCCCGTGAATGTTCCATTCCGCCCCCTAAAATACGATCCCGGCTTTCCGGGCGCCATCCGCCATGGCCTTTACCAGCCCATGATACAGATAGCCATTTCTATCAAAAATAACGGTCTTGATGTTCTTCTCAAGGAGCCGTTTCCCCATCACTTCCCCCAATTGCCCCGCGCCTTCCACGTTAGCCTTAATACTCCGGAGGTCCTTTTCCAGAGTGGAAGCGGACGCCAAGGTACTCCCCTCCACATCATCAATAATCTGGATGGACAGGGCCTTATTACTCCGGTACACACTCATCCGGGGCCGCTCGGCGGTACCGGCAATACGCTTGCGGATATGTACCTTCCGCTTCGTCCGTTTTCTGTCTTTTTCGACCATTTTTCGCAGCATAGTGTTATCCTACTTCACGCCGGACTTGCCGACTTTCCTTCTGATCTGTTCGTCTTCATACCGGATACCCTTGCCCTTATAGGGTTCAGGGAGCCGGAGCTTCCGAATCTGGGAGGCAAACTCGCCCACCCGCTGTTTATCCACACCGCTTATCGTAAGCTTCCCGTTCGGTTCCGATACCACCGTAAGCCCTTCGGGGATGCCCACCAGGATTTCATTGGAAAAGCCTAGGTTCATGGTGAGCAGCTTCCCCTGCACCTCCGCACGGTAGCCGACCCCGGTGATGATCAGGGACCGGGTAAAGCCCGTTGATACCCCGATGACCATGTTGTTCAGCAAATTGCGGTACAGGCCATGAAAGGACTTGGTCTGCTTTTCTTCGTTGGCCCGTTCCACCCGGATTTCATCACCCTTTGTTTCAAAGGTGATAACCGGGTGGTACTTCTGGCTTAACTTTCCCTTGGGGCCCTCCACAGTGATTACCTCACCCTGGAAACTAACCTTTACCCCCGCAGGAACCTTAACCGGTATTCTTCCGATACGCGACATAGTTTTCCTCTTACCAAACGGTACAGATAATTTCTCCGCCGACTTGCTTTTCGGCGGCCTTCTTCCCGGTGGTTACCCCGATTGATGTTGACACAATCAGGGTACCGTAACCGTTGTATACCCGGGGCATATTCTTGTAGCCGGTATACACCCGGCGGCCCGGTTTCGAGACCTTCTCGATACCATGAATAACCGGAACGGTTAGATCATCATACTTCAGGAAAACCCGGATGGTATTTGAACCCTCCTGCTGGTTTACCTTCTTAAAATTCTTGATATACCCTTCCGTCTTCAGAATCTTGACAATCTCAAGTTTCAGCTTTGAGGTAGGGATATCAACCTTTTCATGCTTTGCCATTCCGGCATTCCGGATTTTGGTCAGCATATCCGCAACGGGATCAGAAACGCTCATCCTATTCTCCTACCTTACCAACTGGATTTGGTGACACCGGGGATAAGCCCTTCGCTTGCTAACTTGCGGAAGCAAAGGCGGCACATTTCATACTTCCGCAGATAGCCCCTGGCCCGTCCGCAGATACGGCATCTGTTAACTTTTCTGGTCTTATACTTAGGCGTCCGCAGCGCCTTTATAATCATCGCTTTTCTTGCCATGTATACCTCACTTCCTGAAGGGCATGCCGAACTTGGCGAGGAAGGCCTTAGCCTCCGCGTCGGTCTTCGCCGTGGTGACGATGGCTATGTTCAGTCCCGATACCCGTTCAATTTTATCAAAATCGATCTCCGGAAAAATAATCTGCTCGGTGATCCCGAGGGAATAATTCCCGTGACCATCAAATGCATTCTGATTCACCCCCCGGAAGTCTTTAACCCGGGGCAACGCCACATTCACCAGCCGGTCCAGAAACTCGTACATCATAGCCCCCCGCAGGGTCACCTTGGCGCCGATTTCCTGGCCTTCCCGAATCTTGAAGTTCGCGATACTCTTCCGGGCCTTGGTCTTCACCGCCTTCTGACCGGTGATGAGGGTAAGGTCATCAATGGCCGCATCCAGGAACTTCTTATTTTGAAGCGCCTCGCCTACCCCCATGCTGACAATAATCTTGTCCAGCTTCGGTGTTTGCATGGGCGACTTATAGCCTAACTCTTTGAACAATTCCGGGGCAATCTGGTCCCGGTAAATTTTCTTAAGCCGCGGTTCGTAGTTCTTCATTATAAGGCCTCTCCGCACTTTCTACAGACCCGGGTCTTTTTATCCCCGTCAAGCTTGTACCCTATCCGGGTGGGCCCGCATTTTTTACAGACGATCTGCACATTACTGCTATGCAGAGCCGCTTCTACTTCCACAATCCCCCCCCGATCCTGCTGGCTCCGCCGCTTCTGGGCCTTCTTCACGATATTGGCCCCTTCCACGACCACCCGGTCCTTGTCCCGGAGGATCTTGAGGATCTTTCCACGCTTGCCCTTATCCTTACCGGCAATGATCTGGACCGTATCCTCTTTTTTCAGCTTAAACTTATGCGCCGCTTCAGCCATACCTAACTCCTAAAGTACCTCGGGAGCGAGGGACACAATTTTCATATAGTCCTTCTCCCGCAGTTCCCGTGCCACGGGCCCGAAAATACGTTTGCCCTTGGGATTCTGGTTCGCGTCGATAATGACACAGGCATTATCGTCAAACCGGATATAGGTGCCATCGGGCCGGCGGTACTCTTTGTGCGTCCGCACCACCACCGCCTTTTCGACGGACCCCTTCTTTATGGTTGAGGTCGGGAGGGCATCCTTGACCGCAACCACCACAATATCACCGATACTGGCATACTTCCGTTTGGAACCGCCAAGCACCTTAATACACTGCACAACCTTGGCGCCTGAATTGTCGGCAACATTCAGGTAAGACTCCACCTGGATCATTTCTCATACTCCCTTAGCGCGCCCGTTCCAGAACCGCCGCAAGTTTCCAGCATTTTTCCTTGCTGATAGGACGACATTCCACAACCCGCACCCGGTCCCCGATTTTCGCGTCATTTGCCTCATCGTGGGCCTTAACCTTCTTCGTCTGAGTAATATACTTCTTATACAGCGGATGCAGGGTCTTGGTTACCACCGCCACAACAATGGTCTTATCCATCTTGTCGCTCTTCACGATCCCCACAAACTCTTTTTTCCCGCTCGCAACTTTCGCCGCCGCCTGATCTGACATCATCTACTCCTTAGGCCTTTGCCGCCAGCTCTTTCAACTGGGCCTTTGCCTGGGCAATCTCCTGCCCACGAACCAAAGTATTGAGCCGAGCGATCTGCCGGCGCATGGTGCGCTTCTCCAGCGGATTTTCCACATGGCCGATAACCATCTTGAACCGGAGTTCCATATACTTTCTATTAAGCTCATCCCGCTTAACCTTCAGCTCGGCGAAACTTAAATTCTTAAAGGAATTCTTCATACCCTTCCCTCTATCCTACGCGCCAAGCTCAAGATCCGAGCGGGCCACAAACTTGGTCTTAATCGGAAGCTTAGCCCCCGCCAGGATCATAGCTTCTTCCGCCAGGCTCCTATCGATACCGCCAAGCTCAAACATAACCGTCCCGGGTTTTACCACCGCGACCCAATATTCGGGGGCGCCCTTCCCTTTCCCCATGCGGGTTTCCGCCGGTTTCTTGGAATAAGGCTTATCCGGAAAGATCCGTATCCACAGCTTGCCCCCCCGCTTTACATGCCGGTTCATGGCGATACGGGCGGCTTCGATCTGCCGGTTGGTGATCCACATACGATCCATAGCAACCAGGGCAAATTCCCCAAAAGCCACGGTGTTTCCCCGGGTGGCGTTCCCGGGCATAGTGCCTCTCTGCACCTTCCGATGCCTGACACGTTTCGGACTTAACATATCTAACTCCTCGCAGGGGCGCGGTCACGCCGCTTCCGGACAAGGGCACCCGCATCTTCTTTCTGTTCCTTGCCGTATTTCATACCATTATATACCCAAACCTTGACCCCGATGGAGCCGAAGGTGGTGTGGGCTTCCGCAAAACCGTAGTCGATATCCGCCCGCAGGGTGTGCAGGGGGATACGCCCTTCCTTGGCTTCCTCGGTGCGAGACATTTCCGCACCGCCGAGACGACCGGAAAGCCTGACCTTCACGCCCTGGGCATTGCCCTTCTTGATAGCGTTGGAGATAGCCTGCTTCATGGTCCGCCGAAAGCTGCCCCGTGCCAAAAGCTGACGGGCAATATTCTGGGCCACGATCTGGGCGTTGTTATCCGCATTCCGGACTTCCTTGATCTTTATCTGAATCTTCTTATTCTTAACATGCTTCTGCAGCTCGGCGCCGATCTTCTCGATATTCGCACCCTTGACACCGATAATAACCCCCGGCCGGGCGGTATGTATCACAATGGTGATCCGTTGGGGATGGCGGATGATTTCCAGTTCCGCAATATCCGCCCCCTTGGTTTCGTTCATATTGACGATAAACTTCCGGAGCCGCAGATCCTCATGCAGGGTATCGGCGTATTCCTTGGGGTCCACATACCACCGGGAAGACCACGTTCTGTTGATGCCAACCCGCAATCCGATAGGATTTACTTTTTGTCCCATTTATTTCCCCGCCTTTACGGTTTCATCAATTACCACGGTTATGTGGCACATTCGTTTCAATAACATATCCGCCCGGCCCCGCGCCCGGAACCAAACCCGCTTCATCCGGGGGCCTTCGTCGACCAGCACTTCCCGCACGTAGAGCATACCCTCATCAAGCTGCTTGTTGGTACTCAGCGCATTGGAGGCCGCAGACTTTACCGTCTTGCGGAGCAGCCGGGCGCCCTTGTGGGGGATATTTTCCAGTACCGACATGGCCTCGGGATAGGGCTTGCGGCGAATAAGGTCTGCCACAGGCCGCACCTTGAAGGGCGAGGCGAGAAGGAACTTTGATATGGCCCGGTAACCGGACTTTACTTGCTTTTCTGCCATAATAACATCCTACCCCTTGGAGGCTTTCTTATCCGAACCCGCATGGCCCCGGAAAATCCGGGTGGGGGAAAATTCGCCCAACTTATGACCCACCAGGTTTTCCGTGATATACACGGGAACCCAGGTCTTGCCGTTATACACCGAGATGGTCCCCCCGACCATTTCAGGGATGATGGTAGAACAGCGGGAATAGGTTTTAATCATCTTCCGGTCCCCGGCCTTGCTCATTTCCAGCACTTTCTTATAAAGGCTCTTCTCTATGAATGGCCCCTTCTTAATGGATCTTGACACCCGTCTTTCTCCTATTTCTTCTTGCCGCGGCTTACGATAAACCGTGACGAAGGCTTATGCTTACTCCGGGTCTTGTATCCCTTGGTGGGCTGCCCCCAGGGAGTGACCGGATGGATACCCTTGCTCTTTCCTTCACCGCCGCCATGGGGGTGATCAACCGGGTTCATGACCATACCGCGAACCGTGGGGCGTACACCCATCCAGCGCTTGCGGCCTGCCTTACCGAGCTGCACGTTCATGTGATCTTCGTTGCCCACCGTACCGATGGTGGCGTAGCACTTCTTAAAGACCATGCGCATTTCCCCGGAGGGCAGCTTGAGGGTAACGTAGTCCCCCTCTTTAGCCGCGAGCAGGGCGCTTGAACCGGCGGAACGGGCCATCTGCCCGCCCTTACCCAGGGTAAGTTCAATATTGTGTACCGTAAAGCCCAGGGGAATATTCTCCAGGGGCAGGGCATTGCCTGCTTCGATGGGCGCCGCCGGGCCGCTCACAATCGTTGAGCCAATCACCAAGCCTTTGGGGGCGATGATGTAGCGCTTTTCTCCGTCAACATAGTTGATCAAGGCGATATTGGCGCTCCGGTTGGGATCATATTCCAGGGTGGCAACCTTTCCGGGTATGCCGATCTTGTCCCGCTTAAAATCGATGGTCCGGTAGAGCCGCTTATGGCCGCCGCCCTTGTGCCAGACGCTGATCCGCCCGTGCGAATCGTGGCCCGCCTTTTCCGGACGGCCCGTGGTGAGGGATTTTTCCGGCGCAGTATGTTTGGTAAGCTCCGAATAATCCAGGCTCTGCCACATGCGCATCCCCGATGTATACGGCCTATACGTTTTAATTCCCATATATTTCCCCTACGTCCTTATCAAACCTATACACCCTCAAAGAGGCTGATCTTCTCGTCCTTGGGAAGGCGGACAATCGCCTTCTTCCAGGTCGAGGTATAACCGGAGCGGTTCCGCAGCCGTTTGGGCTTACCGCCAACCACCATGACCGTACAGGAAATAGGGTGGACGTTGAAAAGTTTGCGGACCGCTTCTTTTATCTGAATCTTTGTGGCCGACGGATCGACCTTGAACACATATTTACCCTCTTCCCGAAGGCCGTTGGCCTTTTCGGAAAGCACCGGCTCGATAAGCACTTTTTCGTAGATGATCATTCGGCGGCCTCCTCAACGCGGTAAAAGTCACCGAGGTTTTTGGCGGCGGTTTCCAGGATGATAACCCGGCGGCCGTAGAAAATGTCGTGGGCACGCAGGCGGTTATAGGAAAGGAAACTGAGCCAGGGGATGTTAGCCCCGGCCTGCCGGATCTTGGCATCGTCATCCTTGAGAATAACGACCGTCCGTTCATTTTCGCCGAAATTCTTCAATAAACTCGCCAGTTCCTTGGTTTTACCCGATTCGATGGAGAAATCCTCCACCACCTTGAGGGTATCGCTCTGGGCTTTTAGGCTTAAAATAGTTTTCAAGGCGAGACGCTTGGCCTTTTTCGGAATAGTATAGGAAAAATCCCGGGGGCGGGGGCCGAATATGACACCGCCGCCTACCATGATGGGGGACTTTTTATCACCCCGGCGGGCACGGCCGGTACCCTTCTGTTTGTAGGGCTTGGCATTGGAGCCGTGGACTTCACTGCGGTCCTTGGTACTGGCGGTACCCAGCCGTTTATTGGCAAGCTCGTTATTGATGGCGTACCAGATAAGGTCTTCGTTCACCGGAAGGCCGAACACGGCGTCATCCAGGTCTATACTGCGAAGTTCCTTGCCATCCTTGGAATACACTGTCCGATTCATTGTTTTCCCCGCCTACTTCTTCACCGCAGCCCTGACCACCACGATTCCCTTGTTAATTCCGGGAACCGCGCCGCGAACCATGATTAGCTTATTTTCCGTATCAACCTTCATCAGCTTCAAACTAAGTGTGGTAACCTGCTCCCGGCCCATGCGGCCCGGCAGTTTCATGTTCTTAAAGGTGCGACCGGGATAGGTTGACTGCCCGGTGCCGCCGGGCTCCCGGTGGAACTTGGAGCCGTGGGAGGCACGGCCTCCACTGAAACCCCAGCGCTTGATAACACCCTGCATACCCTTACCCTTACTCACTCCGGTGACATCCACGTACCGGACCCCTTCAAACACTTCTATGCCAAGCTCATCACCATCGGCAACTTCCTTCTCGAAGTCCCGAAATTCCCTGATGCGCTTCTTCGGCGTAATGCTCTCCGAAAACTGCCCGGCATAGGGCTTGCTCACCCTGCTCTGTTTCATGTCATCAATGCCGAGAAGCACGGCGGCATAGCCGTCCTTGTCCTCGGTTTTCCGGGCAACAACGGTATTCGGGTCAATCCTCAGCACCGTTACCGGCACCAGATTGCCATCGTCGTCAAAAATCTGCGTCATGCCCACTTTCTTGGCCATTAGCCCCAACATAGTAAACTCCAAAGCGGTATTGTACCGCACCTTACTGCTTTATCTCAACATCCACACCCGCAGGCAGTTCCAACTTCATCAAGGAATCCATTACCTCCGCAGAGGGGTTTATAATATCAATCAAGCGCTTATGGGTCCGCATTTCAAACTGCTCCCGGGCTTTTTTATTCACATGGGGAGAACGAAGCACCGTTACCTTGTTTATCCGGGTGGGAAGGGGGATGGGGCCTGTAACCTTGGCTCCCGCCTTCTGTACCGTCTGAACGATGGATTTCGCGCTCTGATCGATCAATTCCACATCGAAACCGCGTAACCGAACGCGAATTCGTTCCTTAGCCATTATTCCTCCGATGACGGAGAGTTTAATTTTTCGGCGAGCCGAAAAATTAAACTCCCTCATCAATCATTTCAAACGGTGTTACTCGATGATATCCGTAACCTGCCCGGATGCGACGGTTTTACCGCCCTCACGGATAGCGAAACGCAGCCCCTTCTCCATGGCGATGGGGTGGATCAGTTCACCGATAATCTCGGCGTTGTCCCCGGGCATTACCATTTCCTTCCCCTCGGGGAGTTTGACCGTACCGGTAATGTCGGTGGTCCGGAAATAGAACTGGGGCCGGTATCCGGTAAGGAAGGGCCGATGCCGCCCGCCCTCTTCCTTCGAGAGGCAGTAGATCTGCCCCTTGAACTGGTTGTGGGGGGTGATGGATTTGGGCTTCGCCAGAACCTGTCCGCGCTCCACTTCCTTCTTTTCAATACCACGAAGCAGGGTACCGACGTTATCGCCGGCCTGGGCACTATCCAGGAGCTTATTGAACATTTCAATGCCCGTAACCACGGTGTCCTTGGTGGGCCGGATACCGACAATTTCAATAGCTTCGTTCAGTTTAAGGATACCCCGTTCAACCTTGCCGGTGACCACGGTACCGCGGCCGGGAATGGTGAATACATCTTCAATGGGCATCAGGAAGGGCTTGGCTTCGTCCCGGATCGGGTCGGGGAAGTAGCTGTCCATGGCTTCCAGGAGTTCATCGACACACTTGGTGGACTCCGGGTTATCGGGCTCGGTCATGGCCTTGAAAGCGGAACCCTTGATGATGGGGATCTTATCGCCGGGGAACCCGTTGGCGGTCAGGACTTCCTTGACTTCTTCTTCGACCAGTTCGATCAGTTCGGGGTCATCCACGAGGTCTACCTTGTTGAGGAAGACGATCATGTTGGGGACGCCGACCTGGCGGGCCAGGATGATGTGTTCACGGGTCTGGGGCATGACCGAATCCGGGGCGGATACCACCAGAACTGCTCCGTCCATCTGGGCGGCGCCGGTGATCATGTTCTTGATATAGTCGGCGTGTCCGGGACAGTCGATATGGGCATAGTGCCGCTTTTCGGACTGGTACTCCAGGTGCCGGGTGTTGATGGTAATACCACGGGCTTTTTCTTCCGGGGCATTGTCGATTTCGTCGTACTTCATGACCTTATCGCCGTACTTCTTACCACAGTGCATGGTAATTGCGGCGGAAAGGGTGGTTTTGCCATGGTCAACGTGACCAATGGTCCCGACATTCATGTGAATCTTTGTTCTATTAAACTTATCTTTCGCCATAACGTGTCCTCCTTACGCTTTTGGGCACATACATTCATTCTTCACTATCCCCATAAGGGGGTTAGGTAGTATAGCCGACCACTCAAAAGAGTGCAAGCCCTACTGATGAAAAAGTAAACATTTGAGCTATTTAAAGAAAGAAAGCGTGAAAAGGACAACAACGACTACACCACAAAGGAGCAATCTTTGCCATACCTCGAACCTTTGGTTCGCATCCACCTTTCTCATCTATAACCCTATCCATCGAAACTCTGAAAAACATGCCGTCCTTCATGGTCCCGCCAAGATGATCGGTTTGGAATCTGGAGATTCCCGCGCCGTTTCACCAAACCATTCGCCGCCGAGGGGCTCAAGACCTTTTATATCACAAAACTCCTGCCGCCTCCCCGATAGCCGCTCAACGCGGGAATCATAGTCCGGCACTAAACGCCGGACCTGTATTTCAAATAACCATTCCGGGGCGAACCCCGAATCTTATCAAGTCTCTACTATAATAATACTCTACCAACGATAGTGGGCAAATGCCTTATTCGCCTCGGCCATCTTGTGGGTATCTTCCTTCTTCTTGAAAGCGGTACCGGTATTATTATACGCATCCATCAGTTCTGCCGCAAGCCGTTCATCCATGCCGTGACCGGAACGAGCCCGTGCGGCGTTGATGAGCCAGCGCATACCCAGGGCTTCCCGCCGGGATTCCCGGATTTCCACCGGAACCTGGTACGTTGCACCGCCGACCCGCCGGGATTTAACCTCGACATTGGGCTTGACGTTCTCAATGGCCTTGAGAAAAACCTCCAAGGGCTCCTTGTCAGCCTTGGCTTGCAGGGTCCCTAAGGCGCCGTGAACTATCCTGAGGGCAACGGAACGCTTCCCCTGCCACATCATACGGTTCACGAACTTGGAAACCACCACGCTATTGTACTTAGGATCCGGGAGAATACCCCGGTCCACGGTCTTCTTTTTACGTCCCACCTTACGCTCCTTACGCCTTGGGCCGCTTGGCGCCGTACTTTGAACGGCTGCGCTTGCGGTCTTCACGCCGAGGGTATCCTTGGCGCCCCGGATGATATGGTAACGGACACCGGGGAGGTCCTTAACCCGGCCGCCGCGGA
>BNUW01000004.1 GCA_025997655.1 Spirochaetia bacterium | reverse complement strand
CATGGTTTTGACTATCCCCTTTCCTTCGTCAAGTCTTTTCATGCGCTGTTGCAATTTCTCCGTAAACGCCGTATTGTGCCGCTCTTTTTCCCATTGGTCATATTCGTCTTTGGGCAAAATAACGATTTCACGCTGGGGATAGGCGTTTTTCAGCATCTGGATAACATCGGCGTTAAGTTCTTCCGTTTTCAGGTGGTACGTGGCATACATCTGGATTTCTCCCTTATTATAAATATACCCTATTTCCGGTTTTTCGGAAAGGGGCAAATCCGGCTATATGAACATACAAAGCCCTCTTGATAACCTAGCCTACCTGCGCAGTTGTAACACATCTTCCTCATATTGTGTCACGGCTGTATACCAATCGCTCCCCGCTATTTTCTGGCGTTTGAGGTATTCGTCCCACACCGCGCCAAAGGGCAGGGTTTTCAGTTCTTCCTGACAGACCAGCAGCTTGGAAAAATTTCCCGTGTCCTGTAGCTTTTTCAGATCCCCGTGGGGCAGGAGCAGGGCGTTTAACAGGGCTTTCTGCATATTCCGCGCCCCGGTAACCCAAGCCGCTATCCGGTTGATACTGGCGTCAAAGTAATCAAGACCGACGAGGACCCGCTCTTCTGCATTGTTACGGATAATTTCCTTGGCAATTTCTTTAATCTCATCCTCAAACAAAACCACGTGATCCGAATCCCAGCGCACCCCGCGGGTAACGTGGAGGGCAATCTTGTCAAAAAACAAAAGAAGGGAGGGGATTTTATCGGACACTAATTCTGTTGGGTGATAGTGGCCGTTATCAAGGAGCACGTTAATGCCGGCCTTCGCCGCATAGGCCAGATAAAAATCCGCCGATCCCACCGTATAACTCTCAAGCCCGATGCCGAAAACTTTGCTTTCCACCACATCAATAATATGGCTCTTGTCATAGTGAACGGTAAATATTTCGTCCAGGGATTCTTTGAGTCGCTGCCGGGGGCCAAGCCGGTCGGCGGGAACGTCCTTTAAGCCGTCGGGAATCCAGATATCGTGGAGACAGGGGCTGCCCTGTTTTTCGCCAATGTATGCCGCAATTTTTCTACAGGCCTTTACGTGGCGAATCCAGAAGTCGCGTATAGTTTTATCGGGAGAGGAAAGGGTTAGCCCGCCAGCGGCCATGGGGTGGGAAAACAGGGTCGGGTTAAAATCTATCCCCATGTTCCGTTCCTTTGCCCAGGCCAGCCAAGGGTCAAAATGCTTGCATTCCGGCTCGTCACGCGGAATAGGGCTGTCGCTGATGGCATATATCGCGTGGAGGTTAACCCGTTTCTTGCCGGGGATAAGGGAAAAGGTAAAATCCAAATCCCTCAAAAGCTCATCCTTGTTCCGGGCCTTGCCGGGGTAATTGCCGGTGGTCTGAATGCCCCCGGATGCGCCGCCTGCATTCTGTTCAAAGCCCGTTACATCATCCCCCTGCCAGCAGTGCAGGGATACGGGTATTTCGGCGCATTTTGCAATCGCCGCCTCGGTGTCAATCCCCCACTTCTTGTATAGTTCCTGCGCTTTCGTATACATATATGCCCCTTACTTTATAGAAAACAACCGCAAGGGACAAAGTTCCATTTACCCCTGCGGTTATTTTATTAAAAATTAATACACCGACTTCCAGTCGTTGATGTTGGCCTTCTCAAATTTGAAGGGGGGGCCAAGCAGTACTTCGGTACCGCCGTCAGGGGCCGCAACAATGGTGTAGTTCCCAAGCCGTCCGGCGCTGAAGGTTTCCCCGGCCTTGCCGGTGATCTTTCCGCTGCTCAGGGCCGTTGCCACCCAGGAGCCCAGGTAACCCACGTCAATGGGGTTCCAGAGGTACATATAGGGGCAGGAGCCGTTGTCAATGTATTCGGCCATTTCCGAAGGAAGCCCCAGACCGGTAATGAATACCTTGCCAATGAGATTACGATCGCTGACCACCTTTGCCGCCGCAGCGATACCAACGGTGGTGGGGGCGACGATCACCTTTAGGTTGGGATAGCTTAAGAGGAGCCCCTCGGTTTCGGAAACCGACTTGTCCCGGAGGTCGTCCCCGTAGGCAACCTTGACCAGGTTCAGGTTGGCGTACTTGGGCTTGGCCAGTTCTTTCTTCATGTAGTCGATCCAGAGGTTCTGGTTTGAAGCCTGACTGGTGGCGGAAAGGATGGCAATTTCGCCGCTGCCCCCTGCAAGGTCATAGGCCGCTTCCACCAGGGTGACGCCGATTTTTTCCGAGTCCGCCTGGTTCACATGGGTCAGACGGCTGGCGGGATTCACCGAGGAGTCAAGGGAATAGACCTTGATACCGGCGTTCTTCGCCTTGGTCAGCACCGGTTGGAGCGCGTCAAAGTCGTTCCCCACGATACAAATTGAGGTGACCTTCTGGTTGATAAGCTGATCGATTATCTGGATCTGCGCTTCTGCCGTGGGAAGATCCGGCGACCGTGAAATGGGGGTGCCGCCCTGCTCCTTGATACCGTCCTCAAAGCCGCTTATCTGCTTTTCGCCGTAGGGGTTCCCGGTACTCTTGAATACAAAGGCGTGCCTGTCGCCCCCGCCGCCTGCTTGTTGGCCGCCGCCGGCAAATGCCGCCGCTGAACCAATCACCGCCATGATCGTTGAAAGTACTAATACTTTCTTTACCATGTTTTTCATCTCGTTCCTCCTGAAAAAACATTCTATAAAAAATCCGCAGAATTATCCTGCGAATATTTTACCACACTAAAACTATTCACGCGCCCTTGTTCACCCTGAGGTTCATCACCAGTACCGAAAGAACCAGCAATAGGCCAAGGATTACCAATATAACCTGGGCGGACACGTTGATAAGCCCCAGGCCGTAATTCAAAAAGCCGATGATGAAGACCGCCAGGAGGGGGCCGGCAATGCGCCCGGTTCCCCCAGAGGTGCTTACCCCGCCTAAGACCACCATGGCAATCACGTCAAGCTCATACCCCAGGGCTACGTTCGGCCGGGTACTCCCCATGCGGGAGGTGAGGAATATTGCACACACAGCGGACATTAAGCCGGTGAGCAGCCCGACGATAAGCAGGATGCGGTCGGTTTTGACCCCCGAATATTTGCAGGCGGTTAAGTTGCTGCCCATGCCGTAGATGTTGCGGCCCAGGGCGGTTTTGTGGAGCAGGATACCGAACAGTATTGCTGCAACAATAAACACCAGCAGGATGAAGGGGAAGGGACCGACATAGCCCCAGGCAAAAAAGGAATACCATGAGGGGAATCCCCCGGAGGCGCGATCCTCCAGGATAACGTAGGCTACACCGCGGTAAATGGTCATGGTCGCCAAGGTGACAATCATTGCGGGGAGTTCCTTAAACTTTATCAGGAGCAGGCTGTTAATTGCGCCGCAAATGGTTCCGATGATCAGCGCCGCAACTATTGCAAGGGGCATGGGGAGGCCCGCGTTGAAGAGGACCGCCATCATCACCGAGGTAAAGGCCACGATACTGCCGACGGAAATGTCTATGTTGCCCAGGATGATCACCAGCATCATGGGGAGGACGATGAAAGCCTTGTCCAGGAAGTTCATGGGGCCGCTCAAAAAAGTAGTGGTGTTCAAATAATAGGGGGAAATAAAACTGTTTATGATATTAATGCCGATAAATATGAGTACCAGCAGCCATTCCCATTGGAAGAAAAACTTTTTCCAGTCCCAGGGCTTTTCAATGCTAATCGTTCGTTCGCTCATTACATGCCCCCCTTATATAACCCGTCTGCGTAAGGTAGTTCGATCATTGTTCCGCTTAATCAGCACATTGGTGATGATCGCCGCAAGGATAACAAAGCCCTGAATGGCCTGCTGCCAGAAGGGGGAAACGTTTATCAGGGGAAGGGCGTTGGCCAGTATTCCGAAGAGGATCACCCCCAGGACAAGGCCGAATACTTTGCCCCGCCCGCCGGAAACGCTTACCCCGCCTAAGACACAGGCGGCAATAACGTTCATCTCATACCCCGACGCGGTGTCCCCCTGGGCGGAGGCGAATTTTGCAACCCACAGCACCCCTGCAAGGCCTGAAAGTGCACCCATCAAAATATAGACCAGTGCGGTTAGCCGTCTTTTCGGTAAGCCGGTGATTTCCGCCGCCTCCGGGTTTGAGCCCACCGCGTAGATCCGCCGGCCTGTTCGCGTAAAGTTTATAAAATAATAATAAACAATATAGGTGACAATGGCGATAACAATAAGATTGTTAATGCCAAGTATTTTTCCCGTGGCCAGTGCTTTAAATCCCGCCGACATCTGATACGCACTGACCCATTGCCCACCGCTTACCAGGAAGGTGCCGCCCCGGATAACATTCATAAGGCCCAATGTTGCGATGATGGGCAAAATAGAAAACCGGGCGATCAACACACCGATGACTAACCCGATGACGGCGCCGATGACAACCCCTTCAAGGATCAGCAGCACCGGGGATATTGTTGTATGCACCCGCCCTGTCAAAGCGCATACCATGCCGGTAAAGGCCATGGTGGCGCCGATAGAAAGATCGATGCCCCCGGTAAGGAGAACCATCATCATACCCACCGAAAGGATACTCAAAATTGCCGTATTGGTAAGGATGTTGTTGATGTTGGGGAGGGTCAAAAATTCGTGGTTCCGGAACTGCACCAGGATACTAACCAGGAGTATGAAAAAAACCAGCCCCAGTTCCCGGAATTTTTCGCTGTATTTTGGTTTTTTGATTTCTGCCATACCTACTCCCGCATGGCGGCACGGAGGATTTTTTCCTGGGTGGCATTCTTCGTTTCAAATTCCGCCGTAACCCTGCCGTCCCGCATCACCACAATGCGATTGCTCATGCCCAGCACCTCGGGCATCTCCGAAGAAACCATGATGATTCCGTATCCCATGGCAACTAAATCGTTCATGATAGTGTAGATAGCCGTCTTGGCCCCCACATCAACTCCCTTGGTCGGTTCATCCAGGATGATAACCTTCATATCCGCGGTGAGCAGTTTTGCTACAATAACCTTCTGCTGATTCCCCCCGGAAAGGGTGGATACCTTATCATGAACACTGACCGCCTTGACCTTCAGTTTTTCCGCCAGTTCCCCGGCGGTACTGTTTTCTTTGTCCCGGTCAATCCATCCATTACGGATAAATTTTTCCAACGCCGAAAGGGAAATGTTTTTTGCGATTTCCCAGCGCAGTACCAAGCCCTGTTTCAGCCGGTCTTCGGGGAGATACCCGATTCCGCAGGCAATAGATTTACTTACCGCGGTATGCTGCAAATCCTTTCCGCCAAGGGTGATGGTCCCCGAATCGTAGGGGGTGACGCCGTAGACGGCCTCACAGACCTCGGTACGCCCCGCGCCCACCAGCCCCGTAAGGGCAAGGATTTCACCCTTGCGCACAGAAAAACTCACGTCCTTAAAAAAGCCCGTCCGGGAAAGGCCCTCCACCCGGAATATTTCTTCCCCCGGCGCCGTATCCCGCTTAGGGAAAAATTGCACGATTTCCCTGCCAACCATGGCAAGGACCAGGGCGTGTTCATCCACCTCTTTAACATTCCAGGAGTTGATATACTTACCATCCCGGAAAACCGTTACCCGGTCGGCCAGGCGGTACATATCCTCAAAGCGGTGGGAAATAAAAATAACCCCCACACCCTTCTGCTTTAATCCTTCGGTTATCCGGTAGAGATCCTCGCATTCCCGGCTTGAAAGGGGGGCGGTGGGTTCATCCATAATAATAATCCGGGCATTGGTAGAAAGGGCCTTGGCGATTTCCACGATCTGTTGTTGGGCCACCGACAGGGTTCCCATCACGGCGCGGCAGTCAAAGTTCGCGTCCAACTGCGAAAGAAGTTCCGCCGCCGCCTGGTTCATGGCCCGCCAGTCAATCCGTTTTGCTGCGGAGACTACCTTTTCGTGGCCCATAAAAATATTTTCCGCCACCGACAGATCCGGAAAGCAGGTTACATGCTGATAGATAGCCGCAATCCCCCGTGCCTGCGCGTCCAGGGGCCCGTTGATATCTACCGGCTTCCCGTCAAGCAGCAAATCTCCCGAGTCCGGCCGGTGCACCCCGGTAATAATTTTGATAAAGGTGGATTTCCCCGCGCCGTTCTCCCCCATCAGTGCGTGGATCTCGCCGCTTTTTAAATCAAAGTGGACATCATCCAAGGCCTTGACCCCGGGGAAGGACTTTGTGATATGCTGCATTTCCAAAATAGTTTCTAACATATTTTACAAACCTCAATGTTCAGCAACGCCGCCAGCTTTTCAATCTTATGCGCAATATGCCCGCGCCCAATGGCACAATGATGGGCCGGCCCTGCCTTGGACCAGCGGTTTACAAAGTCCCTGGCCGGAATGGGAAAATGATACCTGCTGTTGGTATTGCCTATTTCCAGAATGGGCCCCGGCACGGATTCCCCTTCGGCGCAGAGGAGGAAGGTCTTCCCCCCTTTTCCCTGCACCACCGACAGTAAGGTTACCGGCCCGTGTTTCACGCTCATCTGAATGGAAAGGCCCTTCCCCGGTTTGCCGTGGTATATAGGCAGGGGAACCAGCCCTACGGCGCCTTCCGCCATTGCCGGATGGGCGGGACCGTCATGACCCCAGAGCACCACATCGGCGGGGA
Source organism: Spirochaetia bacterium (assembly GCA_025997655.1). GTDB lineage: Bacteria > Spirochaetota > Spirochaetia > Treponematales > Breznakiellaceae > Termitinema. The sequence continues at coordinate 30,524 of BNUW01000004.1, read as the reverse complement.
AATCCATGGCGTAGAATTCCGAGAAGGAACCCCCGGCGTTAAAACAATCCAGGATCTTCATGGCCATCACATTTTTTACTTCACACTCCCCCGCCACCGGCACATGATGGGCGGTAAGGATGGTGTTTCCGGCGATAACCGAGCTGACAATGTTTTCGTGATCATTACCGTTAGCCCCTTCATAGAAGTAGGCCATGCCGCCAAGATCCTTGCACTCAATCAGCGCGTCCAGGGCAGAGGAAGTTTTTGCGGCCCGGTCAAGTTCATATTCTTCACATTCCGGCGCAATGGCAAATTCGGCGGCAAACTGTTTCCGTTTTTCTGCGATGTGTTCCGGCCCCACCGCATCCCAGAGGGTTTTTAAAAAATCCATTTCCAGAATTTCAAAATGGCTCCCAAACACCGCAGCAAGGGCGGTAACATCGGTATACACATCCAGCATACCGCAGTAATAGTGCCCCAGAATCCCTATCCGGGCATTCCGCAGTTCGGCGCGAACCCGCACCGCATCGTGCCAGGCAGAAATCTCTTCCCAGGATTGTTCTTCATCAAGCCAGCCCGTAACAATATCGTATTGTATCCCCGCATTATTGAAGACATTGGCAATTTCCGGCACCGAACAAGCCTGGCAATGGGCCAGCCATTCCCCGGTCATAACGCCCCGGTCTCCCAAGGCATTGAAGGACGCATAATCAATGGCCGGCGTCGGCTGGAGGTTCAGGATGATAACCGGGGCCTTGACCCCCTGGGCCACCGGCAGCACCGTATGGGACAGCGCGTAGGTTGAGATGTAGAGGAACACCGCGTCCACCCGGCTCTCCCGGAACAGTTCTGCGGTACGGCGGGCCTTTTCGGGATTATCCACCAGACCCGCGTCAACCAACTCCGAACCGCAGTTCCGGAGCTTCCCCGCGATAAACCCCTGATACCCCAAAAGCCGCTCTTTCAAGCCCTTAAACTGAGCCCAATACGTATCCAGTCCGATGCCCATAAGGCCAACACGGAAAGCCGCCTGCTTCATCCCAGAATGGTAAACCCGGATTGTTCTGCCGTATATGGACTATTCTCTTGCGATTATGGAAAAAACTATTTATTATATTCTATAATATGAGTGCAGATACCGGAACACCTTCCTTTTTCCATTATCTTCCCTATAGCAAGGAAGATGAACGGTTTGGGATGGTATGTACCACCGCTGGCGCCGCCGACATCCCGCCGAATACGGTCTATCCCCCCCGGATAAAGGATCACCCCATCATTTTCCGGCAGGTGGCGGTGGGCCGGGTCTTGCCGGAGTTCCAGATAGTCTACATTACCAAGGGGCAGGGCGCCCTTACGGTGGAGGACACCGACTATACCCTCAGCCCGGGCTCCCTGTTCCTGCTCCTCCCGGGGGTAAAGCACCGGTACAAGCCGGCATACGAAATAGGCTGGCAGGAATACTGGGTCGGCTTTTGCGGCGATTATTTTACCCGGCTCCTCCGGGAAAACATCCTGTCCAGGGAACACGTCGTTTTCAAAATGGGCCTCCAGGATTATATCCTGTCCTATTTTAACCGTATTTTTGATGAAATCCGTGCTCAGCAACCCCTCTACCAACTCCGGGCCTGTACCCAGATCTTTTCGCTGCTCGGGGAAATGCTGGTCTACGAACGGCGGAAAGAACAACCCGGCTCGTATCAAAAAATCGTGGAACACGCCAAGTACCTCATGGAATCGAATGTGTACGGCGCCATTAATCTTTCAACTATTTCCGAACAGATAGGGATCAGCATCTCCCGGCTCCACGAGATTTTCAAAACTTATACCGCCATGACCCCCTATCAATATTTCATACAGATCAAAATCCACAAGGCGGAAAACCTCCTGGAGCAGGACATCTCCGTCAAGGAAGCCGCCTACCGCCTGGGGTTTGAGGACCAGTCCTATTTTTCCCGGCTGTTTAAGAAGAAGACCGGGATTGCGCCGTCGGAGTGGAAAAAGTATTTGTATACTTAAATGTCTGCCGCGTTCGCTAAAAGGTAATCCTCCGCTTCCTTACTCCACAAGCCATTGTGCCGTCCGCAGATTTCTCCCAACGCCTTATAGAAGGGATCGCTTTTGCCCTTTTCCGCAAAGTCGGTGATGGCAGCAAGATCCAATTTTTTGCCGGTATAGATAAGCTTCTTGCCGCCGGGAATTTTGTCGAGGTCAATGGTAGTCTTGGCAACGGCGTTAAGACCGCCTACATGGGTCACCATAAAGACCGGGTTCAGTGTGCCCTTTGCCATCATTGCCAGGGACTCCCGCATATCATCGGTGTTGCCCCCGGAGGTTCCCACGATGTGGTGGGCTTCGTAATGGACATTGTAGAAGTTGAAGTTTGCGGCGAAGGCGGTGTCCGTGGGGCCGGCAAAGAAGTTGAGGCACCCGTCGTGACCAAGCAGGCTGTCCCCCATTTCGATGACCGGCTTGACCGGGGCAAAGACAAAGACATCGTCGTAAAGCTTGCCCCCGTTCAGCTCCTTGAGATGGGCAACAGGGTCCTCTATAGTTTTCGTGTTTACATAGGAAAGATCTACGCCGTGTTTTTTCGCTTCACCGGGGGGCAAAAGCTGGGCGGCGCGGGCGAGCCGGGCGTCGTCAATATCGGTTACCACCAGGCGGGAGGGGCGGCGGGGGTTGTGGATGGCGTAGTCGATGGCGCCCAAACCCATGGGGCCGACCCCGGCCAGCAGTATTAGTGAGCCCCCTTCGACGATACCCATTTCATGGACATAGGAACCGCCCCTGGTATGGTACTGGGCGTGGAATGCGCCGACCACACAGGACACGGGTTCCGCCAGGGAGCCCATAAAAAAATTATCCACCTGATAGTCCAGGAGACAGTTCATCTCCATCACTTCCCCAGGGATGATGATGTAGGTAGCGTCCCCGCCGATGTGCTGATAGGAATAGCCCGGCGCCCAGAGAGTCTCCTGCCCGTGTTCATCGGGATAATTCAGGGCCGGCTGGATGGCAAACTTGGAGCCGGGTTTGAATTTCCCCCCCAGCTTAGACCCAACCTTCTCAATAACCCCGCAGAATTCGTGGCCGATGATGGTAGGCGTTTTTGCCAGGTCGGAACGGATCCGTTTATGCTTGTTCCCCTGCATGGCAAGTTTGTGGCTGGACATGCAAATTGAATCCGAAACCACCCGGGCCAGTATTTCATCATCCTTAATTTCAGGAAGATCAAATTCTTCCAGCCGGAGATCATTGACGCCGTAAATACGGACTGCTTTTGTTTTCATAGTAACGCTCCTGTTAAAAAATATATTCTAGTACCTAAGAAGAATAATTAACCACGGACCTCACAGACGCTCACGGACTCCTGCTTTCTTATCCTTTCTTTTGTCCGTGTAGTCCGTGTGGTCGACTTTTCCACTCTTTGGGTGGAAAAGTGGTTAAAATTCTTCACCCATATTAATGTAACATAACCTGGCCGCCGGTAACCGGGATTGCCTGGCCTGTTTCGTATTCCTGTTCGACCGCATAATAGATGGCCCGCATCACGTCCGCGCCGGTGCAGCCCCGATTCATGGGAACCTTTGCCTCGTAAAAGGCCCGCACATCCGCCACGGTTTTGGCCCCCGGTACCTTGCCGGCGTTCAGGTACTGCACAAAAAGCCCCTTCTCCGGGTCCGACCAGAGGGGGCCGTCCAGAAAGTTCCCCGGACAAATGGCGTTCACCTTAATGCCGTATGCCACCAGTTCCAGGGCAAAACTTTCCACCAATCCTATTGCGCCGAATTTTCCCCCCGCATAGGCGCCGTTTTTATTGGAACCCTCCAGGCCGGATTTGGAATTAATCTGGATGATGTCGGTTTTCCACCCCGGCGCGGTGCGGTTTTGCCGCCGGAGCAGCCGCCCGCAGTGTTTTGCCATGAGGAAGAACCCCGTATAGTTGATGTCCGTGACGAACTTAAATGCCCCCACATCCTGTTCCAGAACGCTTCCCGCCTTAACTACCCCGGCGTTGCTCACGCAAAGGTCCAGGCCCCCGGCGGTATCCGCAATCGTCTTGAAGAGGGCCTCCACCGAAGCCTCGTCAGAAACATTAACCGGGACCGCAACGGCGGCGATTCGTTTTTCTGCGAGGTTGAGGGCAGCCGCCAATTTTTCCGCCCCGGCCAAGTTCAAGTCGGCGATAAACACCAGCGCCCCCGATGCGGCAAGCCCCCGGACAATTTCTTCCCCAAAGCCCTGCGCGCCACCGGTTACCAACACTATTTTATTCTTTACCACCGACGACCGGTTTACTGCGGAAGCCCCCGGCGCCGCTATACCGGAACCAATAGTATTAGTGTCGCTTAATACCAGGGGTGAAGCATCACCGGCTGCACTTCGTTTTCTGGCGGAGTCCAGATCCCGATCTATCCAGTACACCGCTTCCCCCGCGGGTGTTTTTATCCTGGCGCAGGAAGGCTGGGTTTTCGCGCCTTCCGTTTTGGCAGCCCCGGCTTCCCATGCGGCATAGGCTTCCTTCAGCGACCTAACCGCCTGCGCCTCGTCGAAACCATCCCCCGTCCACGCGGCGCTGAGATCGGCGGAGACCGCCTGGGCGGGGATTATCCCAGCCGCACCGGGCACAACAACCCGCGGACACTTCGTGTCAGAACTTTCCCCTGCGGCATTGATCCAAAGCCCCCGGATAAGGGGCGCTGTCAGTATATGATCCATAGAACTCATGATTGATACTTTCCTTCCTGTAGTTTTTTGAGTATCCCCGGCGCCGACGCTTCCGGGTGTGCAAGGTCCAAATCCTTTCCCGCAAGAGCATATGCGGCAAACCTCTTTTGCAGCGGGCTTGTTCCCAGAGGATTGTCCGGGGAGAAAAGGGCGAAGCGGGGATCAAGGGACCCCAGCCGTTCATGGGCAATGAGCGCCCAGGTAGTATCCAGCAAATGACGGAAATCATCCTGCAATATCTCCGGGCAGTTAAACGACTGCCGGGAACTGTTGATGTCCACCCCGGAAATTTCCATAAATCCCCGTTCCGCACACAAACGCTGCACCCGGCGGAGCTGCTCAAGGGTATTCCGGGGGGGCATATAGGTCACCGCCCGATACCCCAACCGGGACAACTCATCAAACAATTCTTCTATATAATCATCCTCAAACTTCTCCGCCTTCTTATCCCCCGTGGGCGATTCCTCAATATTCCCCAGATACGCATAGGCCGGTATTGCGCCGATGGAATCCGCGAAGGCCGTTATCGCTTCGGCGTTGATACATTCCTTGTCACCGGGCTGGATAAAGATACGGCTTAAGAAACTCGACTTGAGTATCCCCAGCAGATCGTAGAGATAGTGCGGGTTTTCCGGATCAGAAAGCGCCTGGGCTGTTTTTGCCGGAGGGGTAAGGCCAAAATGCAGGGCAAGTTTTTCATTGATCACTGGCCCCTTCCCGTATGCGGCAATGAGCTTTTCCGCCGCCGCCGCTAAAAGGTGCCGTTCGGTTATCTCGCCGTCATGGGCATACAGCGATTTATCGATCACATCCCGCTGAAAATCTATATCGGGAAGCCCCGCCTCGCGGAGAATCGCATTGGCGGATTCGGTCATCCGCCGGGTCCTTGCCAGCCGTTCCTGCCGGATGGGGGCGAGAAAATCCCGCACCTGGGGAATCGCCGGGGCGGGTATTCCCTGGACGGTCATGTAGGCCATGCCCTTGGAATCGGGGTTGTTGATCTTTCTGTCGGCAAAGGTCCCCCCAAAACTTACCCGAACCTCAAACCCGGTACAGCCGCCGATGCCGAGGATCGAACAGGCGGCAATCATCTCCTCCGCCGCGCCGATGGAATCGTGATCCACCGACCCTGCGGCCAGAAGCCCCGCCTCCCGTGCCCTGAGGGCGGCCATACTGGGGGTATAGGGGCTGAAACTATAAACCGTGTGGATGTGGTTATTCACCTCCCCGCCTGAAACCGGCGGACCGGCGGGTTTTCCCAGGGCACTAAGCCCCCGGAGCCGTTCCTGGGGATCAGCGTGGGGATCGTTAATTAACACGCGGTAATCGGTCATGGCTTTTCCACAACCTTGGAACGGTACTTTTCCATTTCCCAATTGTTGATAAAGTCTATCTTGTCCGCCGTCATAAAGCGCGGGCCCCCAAAGCTTTCCGAATAGGCCGCGACTTTTGCGGTGTCGGTAAAGAGTTCAATCGCCAGGGACGCCGTTTTTTCCGATGTACCGATGCCGAAAATCCCCCTGCCCTGGACTGCGGCAATCTTCGGCGCCCGCCCGGTTTTGTCGAGATGCCGTTTCCATGCATCCCGCACCTGCTCTGGAAGCCCCTTAGTGTCGTCAATGGTGATAAACAGGGGATCACTGCCGGAATAGACGATATGATCCGGGGTAAAGGCGGAAGAAACAGGGGCAAAATCAGCGCCGGTTCCGGTAAGGCGGGCAAATTCGGCGTTCCGTTCAAAGGCAACCCGGAAATTTTGCCCGGCGCAAGCGGCCAGGAGGCGTGCAATGTCTGCCGAATCACCGTACACGCCGATTTTCCCGGAAAAATCAGGTTTTCGCGCTATTTTTTGGTCCAGGACAGCCAGGATTTTCGTATAAATCGCCTTTATCTCCTCAATGGAATCGGCGCCGACAAAAACTCCGTGGTTTTGGAGGAAAATGAGGTCCGCCGGTTTCCCCGTGCGGACCCGATAGGCATCCGCAGCCTTTTTTACCGCCGCCGAAAGGATATATCCCGGATTGGTGATAGGTATCCAGAGGCACGTTTCACCGAAAAGCTTCCTTGCGGCAGTTTCGCCATCCTGTGAACAGGTAAGGCCGTTCACCAGTGACGGATGGGTGTGCACCACAAAGGTAAAGGGCAGCAAATCGTGGAGCAGGGTTTCAACAGAGGGGCGCTTGCTTTCCTCACCCCTCTGCTTCGCGGCCATCATATCCGCCAGCACCGCAGCTTCCCGCTGATCCTCATCATGGGGATACTCTTTTTCCCAGATACGGGCCAATTTTGCCCGGTCCATCTTCACAAACCCTTCGGCGCTAATGTCCCCCAGGCTCGTCCCGGAGCCTTTTACAAACAGGGTTGCCCCCTCTTTGAAGGAGGTATTGCCCCCCCCGGCAATGACATACGCCGGATTGGAGCCGTAAAGCCGGGAAATATCGATAAGTTCCTGTACGCTCATGTTACCCAGTATTACCCAAGTTTTGCCCTTCTGTAAATGGACAAAAAAGTGATTGGTATAGACAAAGCTCCCGGCCCATCGCTATAAATTTACGCGCTTACGTTTAGTTGCGGGAAATCTTTAATGCCTGACAGTTCATATTGCTCTGCGTCCCAAAGCGTCCGCTTCATTTGCATGGCAAGCCAGCTTTCCGCCGTGGTGTGTGTAGCTTTGGCAATTCGTAATGCCATCAGGGGACTCAAGGCCGACTTTTCGTTGATAAACTCGGAGAGCGTTTTCCGTGTTACGCCGAGTAAACCAGCCGCATCAGTAATGCTCAAATTAAGCGGAACAAGAACGTCTTCCCAAAAAACTTTCCCCGGATGCACCGGTTTTCGTGTTTGCTTCATCGCCTACTCCTGTTAGTGATAATCCTGATAGTCCACATTATAAGAATAGTATATAACCGAAACCCGGACAAAAAAGTGATTGGTATAGAAAAAGCTCGAAAAAAAACCTTGACTTTACCCCAAAGCGGCACTAACCTTAGTATTGTTATATGTTCGTATGAAGTATCTGGGAGAGTGCGGATAAATCCGCCGCCGAAGGGGCATTTGCGAAAAACTCTCAGGCAAAAAGTACCGGATTCTGACGAACCTCCGGAAAGACGGGTAAATAAGGCTAAATCCTGTTTGGATTTGCCTCATCCCAGCACCGAAGAGGCAATTTCCCCGTAAAACTGCGGCTTGCACCGGGGAAAGAATCTTTCAGGTTATAAGACGGAGCGCATTTCGAGATTCTCGGAAACCCCCCGACTCCTGGAGCCGGGTAATGCGTTCATTCCTGGAGGAGGCCAATTTGGAAAAGAAAACACCCCTGTATCAATGGCACGAATCTCACGGCGGAAAGATAGTTCCCTTTGCGGGCTATCTGCTTCCCGTGCAGTATGAATCCGGCGTTATCACCGAGCATAACGCGGTCCGCGAAAAGGCGGGCCTTTTTGACGTGTCCCACATGGGTGAATTTGTCATCAAGGGCCCCGAAGCCCTGGCAAATCTCAACCGGATTTTAACCAACGATTTCACAGACATGCCCCTGGGCCGGGTCCGCTACACCCTGATGTGTAACGAACAGGGGGGCGAGGTTGACGACCTGGTGGTGTGTAAAATGGAAGAAAACCGCTATGTGCTGGTGGTCAATGCCGCAAACCGCGACAAGGACGCCGCCTGGATACAATCCCACCTGGGAAAAACCGGCGTTTCCTTTGAAGACATTTCCGACTCTCTGGCGGAAATTGCCCTCCAGGGACCGGCGACTCCGGGGATTCTCGCCTCCCTTTCGACCACCATCCCTCAAGGGTACTACACCCTGATTGAAAAGGGGAATGTGGCCGGGATTGACTGCATTGTGTCCCGCACGGGCTATACCGGGGAAACCGGGTTTGAGCTGTTCTGCGCGGTGGACAAGGCGGTGGAGCTTTGGGACAAGGTGCTTGCGGCGGGCAAGGGCGCGGGGCTTATTCCCTGCGGACTCGGCGCGCGGGACACCCTGCGGCTGGAGGCGGCCATGCCCCTCTACGGGCACGAGATGAACGATACCATCACCCCCTTCGAGGCGGGGCTTGGCTCCGCAGTAAAAATGGCGAAACCGGATTTTATCGGGAAGAGCGCCCTCCTTGGGAAGGAGACGCCGTCACGGAAGCGGGTCGGGCTGAAGATAACCGGACGGGGCATTGCACGGGAGCACTTTGACGTGTTCTGCGGGGGGAAGCTGGTTGGCCAGACTACCTCCGGGACCCACTGTCCCTACCTGAAGGAAGCCCTTGCCATGGCGCTCCTGGACACGGCGGCTGCCAAGGTGGGAACCGTGGTGGAGGTGGATGTGCGGGGCAGAAAGATTGAGGCGGTAGTAGTTGCCCTTCCGTTTTATACGAAGGGTAAGAAATGAGCCAGTTCCAAAATGCAAGACCAACCACGAATGACACGTCGAACCTTTGGTTCGCAAACACGAATAAAACTATTCTTATTCGTGCGGATTCGTGTTGTTCGTGGTTAAATCCTTATTTTGGAACTGACTCAAATAACGTTTATTAATTTTATAGGAGGACAACATGAATTTTCCGGCTAATTTGAAGTACACAAAATCCCACGAGTGGGCAAAGGACCTGGGCGGCGGGGTCTACGAAATCGGGCTGACCGATTATGCACAGCAGGAAATGGGGGACATTGTGTTTGTCAACCTACCCCAGGTGGGTGATAGTATTAAGGCGGGCGCTTCCTTTGCGGACATGGAATCGGTCAAGGCGGTATCGGATGTTTTCAGCCCCGTGACCGGGACCGTAACGGAAATTAACGAGGCTATTATGGACGCCCCCGAATCGATCAACAAGGCGCCCTACGAGGCATGGTTTATCCGTGCCAAGGGCGAGGCCCCTGCGGGGGAACTGATCTCTGCGGATGAGTACCAGGCATCTCTCCCTAAGAAGGAGTAACCATGGGATCATACATACCAAACACAAAAGCGGAACAACAGGAAATGCTTACCGCTATCGGGCGCAAGTCCGTAGACGAATTGTTTGCACCGGTTCCGAAAAATGTGTTGTTGAAGGAACTGAATATTCCCGCGGGGATGGCGGAACTTGCGGTATCCCGTAAGCTCAGCGCCCTGGCGGCGGAAAACAAGGTGTTCCCGGTCATTTTCCGGGGCGCCGGGGCTTATCACCACTACATTCCCGCCGCTGTTCGGCGGATTACGTCGAACGAAACCTTTATCACCGCCTACACGCCCTACCAGGCGGAGATCAGCCAGGGGATTCTGCAATCGATCTTTGAATACCAGACCCTGATCTGCGAGCTTACCGGCATGGATGTGAGTAACGCTTCTATCTACGATGGGGCAAGCGCCGCAGCGGAGGCGGTAAACATGTGCCGGGAGCGCCAGAAGCAGTCGGTGTATGTTTCTGCCGCCGCCCATCCCCAGGTTATCGAAACCATACGCACCTACTGTGACGGCTACGGCGTACCGGTTACGGTGGTTCCTGCCGGCGCGGATGGCAAAACAGACCTGACCGCCCTTTCCGCAAAACTTGGAGCGGATAAAACCGCCGCCTGTTTTTACCTGCAAAGCCCCAACTTCTTCGGCATCATTGAAGACACCCCCAAGTGCGCGGAAATAGTGCACGCCGCAGGGGCGCTCCTGGTGGCGGGGGTGAACCCCATATCACTGGGGCTGCTGGAAAGCCCCGGCGCAAACGGCGTGGATATCGCGGTGGGGGAAGGGCAGCCCCTGGGCCTGTCCATGGGCTTCGGCGGCCCCTACCTGGGTTTCATGGCCTGCAAGGCAGCCCTTATGCGGAAGCTCCCCGGCAGAATCGTTGGGGAGACCACGGACGCCAAGGGGGAACGGGCCTTCGTGCTGACCCTCCAGGCGCGGGAGCAGCATATCCGGCGGGAGAAAGCCTCCAGTAACGTGTGTTCCAACGAGGCCCACTGCGCGCTTACTGCGGCGGTGTACTGCGCGGTGATGGGGGAAGCGGGGTTTGCCGAAGTTTCCCGGCAGTGTCACTCAAAGGCGGCGTATGCGGCGAAACAGATTGCGGGTATTCCGGGGTTTGAGCTTGTATATGGCGGCGCTGAGTTCTTCAATGAGTTTGTTACCAAATGTCCGGATGCGGAAAAAACATTGGCCGCCCTTGAAGGTCATGGCATCCTGGGAGGCTATCCCATTTCCCACAATCAGATTTTGTGGTGCGTCACCGAACTCAACACCAGGGATGAGATCGATGAACTGGTCCGCCTCTTGAAGGGGGGAAAATAATGAAACTGATATTCGAGAAAAGCAGAAAAAACCGGGGCTGTACTATTCTGCCCCCCTGTGATGTACCCGACGCGGGACTGCCCGCATCCCTGACGCGGAAAAAACCCGCGCGGCTTCCCGAACTTGATGAAAACGAAATTTCCCGGCACTACAGCGCATTGGCTAAACGGGCCTTTGGGGTAAACGACGGTTTCTATCCCCTGGGCAGCTGCACCATGAAGTACAACCCCAAGCTGAACGAAGAGATTGCCGGGCTGCAGGGATTTAAGGACATTCATCCTTTACAACCGGAACATACGGTACAAGGCTGTCTGAAAATCCTTGACCTTGCATCGGCATACCTTCGGGAAATTACCGGGATGGACGACATCACCTTCCAGCCTGCGGCGGGAGCCCACGGGGAACTTACCGGGCTGCTGCTGATAAAAGCCTACCATAAAAGCCGTAAGGATACTGCGCGTACAAAGATTATCGTCCCCGACAGCGCCCACGGAACCAATCCGGCGAGCGCGACCATGGCGGGCTTTGAGGTGGTGAATATCGCTTCCGGAACCGATGGCTGTGTGGACCTTGCTGCCCTTAGGGCTGTGGTGGGACCGGACACGGCGGGGCTTATGCTCACCAATCCTAACACGGTGGGGATCTTCGATCCCAATATCCTGGAGATAACCGATATCGTCCACAAGGCCGGCGGGTTGAATTACTACGACGGGGCAAACTTAAACGCCATCATGGGGATAGTCCGGCCGGGGGATATGGGGTTTGACACGGTTCACCTGAACCTGCACAAATCCTTTTCCACCCCCCACGGCGGCGGCGGTCCCGGCTCGGGAACGGTGGGCTGCAAACAATTACTGGCTCCCTTCCTGCCCCTTTCTGGCTGCGGTCTGGACGGCGGCGCGGCGAAGGGTCCTGCGCAAAGCATCGGGCGGGTGCGGGCCTTTGGCGGCAACTTCCTGACGGTGGTAAGAGCGGCGGCTTACCTGCTCACCCTGGGGAAAGAAAATGTGCCGGAGGTAGCGCGGAACGCGGTGCTTAACGCCAACTATATGATGGAAAAGCTCAAGGCAAAGTACCACATTCCCTATGCAGGTCCCTGTATGCACGAGTTTGTAATCTCCCTGGAACAGATGAAAGAAAGCATTGGGGTGAGCGCCCTGGACCTTGCCAAGGGATTGCAGGATAAGGGTATGCACCCGCCAACCATTTACTTCCCCCTGATTGTGCACGAGGCGCTGATGGTGGAGCCCACGGAAACCGAATCCCGGGAAACATTGGATACGGCGATTGCGGCGTTCATGGCCCTCTACGATCAGGCAACGGCGAATCCCGACAGCCTCCATGCGTCACCGGTGAATACCGTTATCGGCAGGCCCGACGATGTGAAGGCGGCGCGGCAGCCGGTGCTTCATTATACGCCGGCGTGATTTTAACCACAGACCACACGGACATCAGGCAAAAAACCTGTCCGTGTGGTCTGTGTGGTCCGTGGTTAATTATTCTTTCGCCGGGGTATGTTGATTTTGAGGAGTTTCTAAATGGAAAAATTTGATTTAGTCATCATCGGTTCCGGTCCCGGCGGGGCTGGGGCTGCGTTTAAAGCCCGCGCACTGGGATTAACCGTGTGCGTGGTTGAAAAGCGTGACGTCGGCGGTACCTGCCTTAACCGGGGCTGTATTCCCACCAAGACCCTTCTGCACGGCGCGAACCTGCTCCGCGAAACCCATGAGGGAGAACGGTACGGGGTTAACGCCGGGGATCTCCGCTTTGATTTTGCCAAACTGATTGAATGGAAGAACACCGTGGTTAGTTCGCTGCGGCAGAATCAAAGTACCGCCCTTACGAAAGCGGGGGTGACCATGGTAAACGGAACGGCACGGGTGGAAAGCCCCGGAAAAGTTTCGGTACATGCGTTCAAGGAGAACGGTGCGGCTGAGGGCGGTGAAACGGTTCTTGAGGCGGCAGCGATACTGATTGCTTCGGGGACAACACCGGCGCTGCTGCCCATTCCCGGACATGACTTGCCGGGGGTATACACCAGCGACCACTTTCTTGAAGGGGACGGGCTGTTTCCCAAACGGCTCACCATTATCGGCGGCGGGGTTATCGCCGTGGAGTTTGCCGCGGCCTACAGCAGCTTCGGCAGTGAAGTGACCCTCCTTGTCCGGTCCTCGCTGCTGTCGGTGATGGACCGCGAAATCGGGCAGACCCTGGCGCTTCAGCTTAAAAAGCGGGGGGTGGTGATGTATACCAAGGCGCGCCCTGAATGCATCGAAGCAAAGGACGGCGCCCTTGCGCTGACCCTGACCACAGAGGGCAGCGGCGAAGCCAAAAGTGTTACCGTACCTGCGGACGCGGTGCTTATGGCGTCGGGCAGAACCCCTGATACCAATCTCTTTGCCCCCGGCTGCACCCCTGAGTTTACGGCGAAGGGCTTTATTAAATCTGATGACAACATGATGAGTTCTATCCCCGGCATTTACGTTGCGGGTGACATCTCAGGCGGCGTTCAGCTTGCTCATGCGGCAACGGCGGAGGGGGAATACGCCGCAGCCTGTATCGCGGCGGCGGTAAAGGGCGGCGGAAACAAGGCCTCCCACGCGCAGGTGATACCATCCTGTGTGTATACCACCCCGGAAATTGCCTGTGCGGGAATTACGGCGGCGGAGGCGGCTGAAAAGGGAATCCCCGCGGCGGCAGGAAAAGGCGTGTTCGGCGCAAACGGGAAAGCGTTTTTGGAAAACCAGGAACGGGGGTTTATCAAACTGGTGTTTCATGCGGAAAGCCGGGCACTTATCGGCGCGCAGTTCTTCTGCAACCGGGCCACCGACATAATTCCCTGGGCGGTTCAGTGCGTCGGCGACGGCACAACGGCGGAACAGATAGAGCGGACCGTGTTCCCCCACCCGTCTATCTGCGAAACCATAGCGGCGGCGGTAAGCGACGCGGTGAGCCGGGGCGGGCTGAAATAGGGGTAATACTTCCTCCCGTACCCCTTGGGGCGTTCCTTAACTGTTCACTATACCGCCAACTTCGCGTATCTGCCTAATGAGGTCGGTATAAATCGCACGCTCCGCCGCAGACATGGTGGTATTGTTATCAATGATATTCTGGATATTCGCGGCAACCTGTTCGTCAAGCTGCTTTTGATTGATAGTCCAGAGTGCCCAAGACCGTGTTTCTATCACATCGGTTGTGGTGTTCCGTACGGTCTGCCACCAGTCGGCGTCTTTTGTGGCGCCGTTAAAGGATGCATTGCTCAATGATTCTGCGGCACTTCTCAGATTTGCCCCGGTATCCCCGCCCTTCTCACCGTCCAAACTTGCCGACATGCTTGACGATACTGTGGTGGAAACCTTCTGCGCAATCGCCTGCGGGCCTGAGGCATTGGCAACCCACGCAGTGGAAAAGTCTTTACTCGCATCGGCATATTCAACCACAAAACAGTACTTGCCCTTGTAGGCCGACAATTTTTGGACCCCAAGGTTCCCATCAATGATGTAGGCAGCGACCCACTCCGGCGTCTGAATACCAAACGCCGCGCCCTTATCGTCGAGCACTTCTGTTTTTTGCGATGCCGACACACTTGCCGCCGCCTTTGCCGCCGAGGGATTCGTCGCACACGAACTCATCACGCTGATTGCCGCAATCATGGCGGTACATAAAACAAACACCGTTCTTCTGTTAAATACCTTCATCTTCCTTCTCCTGAACACCTATCTGCAAGCCAACGCCGCAACGCAGCGCCTTTAGCGGCTTATCATTCATAATGAATTAAGGTACGCATCAAATTCCCCGGCAAACCCGCCTTCGGTAATTACCGTTTCCACACTGCGGATCGCTCTTTGCCGCGCTTCGTTTTGTGCGGCATGTCCCTCCCGGCCGGTTCTTGAAAAGGACAGTAACGATGCGCCGTCTTTGCCCATTAAAGCGGCGGTCAGCACAAACCGTGTGTATTGATACCGCGAATCAATAACCGGTACATCTTCCATTTTGAAGTCCGCTAAAAGGGTGTAAGGTTTATTCGCCGATGCCGTACCTGACGCAGCGGTTGTTCTAAAACCCCGTTTGGAAAAGACCGAGGCAAAGGCCTTTGAGATACGGCTTTCCACATCCCCCGATACCGTTACCTGGATGACAATCAAGGCCGCCTCTTCCCGCATAAGAGCTCGAATCGCTTCCGCGTTTCCATAGGCAGGCCGTTGGTTTACTGTGCCCGGCTGCAGTACCCCAAGGATGGTGTAGAAGTTATCCGTCAGTTCCGCGATGGCTGCGGCAAAGGCAAGGTTTTCATAGGCGGCAAAGGTTCCGCTTGTCCGTTTCGCGGAGTCTTTGAGCACTCCAATAAGTTCTTCGTTTTCCTGAATCAGCGCCCTATAGCGAGCCGCGCCTTCCGCCCGGTTCATTCGTGCGCCGGCATAGATCAGACCGCTGCGGTTGTCGGTCCAAAAATCTTTTTGAACACCGATGAGGCCGGACACTTCCGAAACCGTGGTAAGCTCCATTGCCAGATTGCTGATTTGCGCCGATTCGCTTATTTCCTTCCCCTGGTTTCGCTGTACCTTGCTCCCCAATTCCCGGTTAGCCATGGTTATCCCCTGAACATCCAGGCGAAAAACTTGGGCAAGGGAATTCAATGCGGCGCTCTCGGCGATGTTTCGGTCACTACCGGTCTCGACAACACAAAGCCAGCCACTTTCGGGGTATGCGTCCTGGGGGTTGGTCACCCAGAGCGGCGCTTTGCCCTCAGCGATGTTCGTCTCCGGATGTGTGGTGCCGCAGGAGAGGAGCAGCAGCAGAGCAAAAGGGAAAAGGGAAAGCCGTTTCCAATGCTTGTAATTTGATGATTTTAGTAGTAACATAAGAAAAGTGAGGTAAATATGTCTAATGCTGAGTTGCTTTTCAAGGAAATAGAGGGGCTTCCAGACCACTATATGGGTGAAATTCTTGATTTTGTGGGTTATCTCAAACATAAAGCCCCCCAGGACAGTACGGACAATTCCTCTGGCCGCATGAGCGCACGGGAAGCGCTTACAATGGGGCGAGGCATCGCCAAGCGCTTAGGCTCTACCTTAACCGTAGACCGCTTCCTTGAGTTGGGGCGGCAAGATAGAATATTAGAAGACGCTCTTGACGCTGCCCACAGAAAAGAACGAATGCTGCTACGTGAAAAAAAGCAGCGTACTGTATGACATATGTTTTTGATGCCTGTGCCCTTATTGCGTATCTCAATGAAGAAAAAGGGGAAGGTTTTGAGAAAGTCGATGAATTGCTTAACCGAGCCGAAGCCGGAGAAATTACGATTTACATGAGTATCGTTAATCTGGTTGAAGTATACTACGGCTATATCTGCGACTGTGGAGTAACTATTGCCGATGAAATCATGCACCCGGTTACCAGTTTTCCCATGAAGATCGTTTCCAATATCACCGATGACATCTACCGCGAAACCGCCCGTTTTAAAGGGATATACCCCCTGTCCCTTGCGGACGCTTTTCTTTGCGGTACCGCAAAAAGCCTTTCTGCTACGATTGTTACCAAAGACGGTGAAATTGCGGGACCGGAAGAAGAGAGGCTTCCCGTTCTTTGGATTAAGTAAATTTTTCCTCTCCGTCACGGCGAACTTGTGACACCGGAGACCGTGGAACACGCCCCGGTTTTCTGGTTCCGCCCTCCCGAACAGAAGGGCTGAATTTGTGGGGGCATTGTTTTCATTGAAATTATAAAATGCCAAATTTCTCACTCCTTCTCCCCTCCTACGTTCCCAGCCCGGCATCAGGTTCACTCGGTTTCTTCTTTTGGGCAGAAAGAATCCTATCAAAAAATGTAAAGGGTTTCCCTTCAACCCATGTTGAACAGTATTGCTTGTTTGAATAAACCTGAGCGACCAAGATATAATTTTGATTACTTGTCTCGTGAATTGTTATGTCAATCAAGTCCTTCTTATCATAATCGTCATCATCCCCTTCAAATATCTCGATCGTTTGTTTTGTCTTTAATAGATCAAAATTAAAATTGAAGTCTTGGAATTCTTTTATGCAAAGGTCTTTGACTTGTTCAATGAAAAAAGTATCTAGCTTTCTTCCTTCTGGCAATTCCAATTTTCGTACTCTATGCCCCTTAATTTTTGGGTTAAAAATCGAAACGCGTAATTTGCTAAGAATCCCAAGGAATTTTTCAGACACAAATGACGATGATTTTTTGGAAAATATTATTGGATCTATTTTTAGTTCTTTGAAACTTAAAATTTCATTTAATGCCTTTGCGGAATCATTATCCGTGCTTGAAATTTTTGTATTTCCCTGTTTATCTAATACCACAGTGAATTTTTTTGCAATCTCCATAAGAACCTTAAAAAGATTGATGACAATCAGATAAAGTAATACAATTATAGATAAAATAAAGAAACATTCAATCCCAAATAAAATCGGTTTTGAAAATGAAATATAGAGGAACTGATAAAGATTTTCAATCACAAAAGCTCTTTTAAACATTCCGCTTACCTCTTGCTATTATGTTTATTCCATATTCTATTGAATTTTAATTACTTACTTTGAAGAAAGCAAATATTCCAAAAATACCACCAGCAATTCCAAGAAGACTTGCTATTACACCAACAACAGAATCCCAATATCGTTTAAAAATTAATGCCTGATATTTTGCCTTAATTTTATCTTTTGCAATTTTCACTCTTTTTACATCTCGTTCGATTAGGTATTGTTCTTCTCCATTATCATCTGTAATGTGCGCGGATGACATGGGACTTGTATAATCGATTGAGTTTTCTAATGACTTGAGCTTTTCATCCCTTTCTTCGCACAAATCTTCAGAAAAAGCATCCCACCAAATTTTCAGTCTCTTCATTTTTCCCAGTCCTCCGTTTTTCATTTCCAACTTAAACATCTCACTGAGGTGGATCAACTTGCCCACCAAGGTCACGCAGAAGATTAAAATCACTAAAAACACAAATACGATCCCCATACCCAACAGAGTCAGAATGCCGCTCTGCTCCAGCATTTCAGCTATTGTCATAGACCCTCCATTTGCACCTTTTATCGCCCCCATTTCTGTACAATTTCAAGGATTTGCATCCCCTTAATTCAAAACCTTGTTTCAGTGATTATTCCATCGGGGCAACGCCCCGGAACTCCTCTCTATTCTTCTTATTCATCATCATCTTCTTTCCCATATATCTCAACACACATATCAAAATAACCTGCGGAATCGTCTGGATTATTGCGCTGATAATCATTCAAGAAATCAGAAAAATTTCGATGATAAAAACCGGGATTTTCTAATTTGTCGTCTATTGCCTCCTGTAACCGGCCTGTAAAATCATCAGAATCTTTACTTAAAAAGTCCTCCAATTCATCTCTACACTCATAGATGTGACCTCCCCGTAGTTTGCCTTTTAGGTCCTCCAATTCTTCCGCACGACTCATACGATACTCCTATACTTCAAAATATGGGTTCCGCCCAACGGTAGCCCCTTATAGCGCCAAGCGCTACTATCCCTACTCCCATCCCCCCGCCATGCGTCGCTTACTGCGTAATCTTCCTGATGCTGTGATTATTGGTATCCGCAACATACACATTACCCGCATTGTCAACCGCTACTCCACGAGGATAAGAGAACCTTGCCTCCGTACCCGTACCGTCCGCATAGCCATATGGCACCCCACCGGCAAGAGTCGTTACTGCTCCACTTGGGCTGATCTTCCTGATGCGCTGATTACTGGTATCCGCAACATACACATTACCCGCATTGTCAACCGCTACTCCTTCAGGATAATAGAACCTTGCCTCCGTACCCGTACCGTCCGCATAGCCGTATGACACACCACCGGCAAGAGTCGTTACTGCTCCACTTGGGCTGATCTTCCTGATGCGGTGATTATAGGAATCCGCAACATACACATTACCCGCATTGTCAACCGCTACTCCTTTAGGATAATAGAACCTTGCCTCCGTACCCGTACCGTCCGCATAGCCGTATGGCACACCACCGGCAAGAGTCGTTACTGCTCCACTTGGGCTGATCTTCCTGATGCGCTGATTACTGGTATCCGCAACATACACATTACCCGCATTGTCAACCGCTACTCCTTCAGGATAATAGAACCTTGCCTCCGTACCCGTACCGTCCGCATAGCCGTATGACACACCACCGGCAAGAGTCGTTACTGCTCCACTTGGGCTGATCTTCCTGATGCGGTGATTATAGGAATCCGCAACATACACATTACCCGCATTGTCAACCGCTACTCCTTTAGGATAATAGAACCTTGCCTCCGTACCCGTACCGTCCGCATAGCCGTATGGCACACCACCGGCAAGAGTCGTTACTGCTCCACTTGGGCTGATCTTCCTGATGCGCTGATTACTGGTATCCGCAACATACACATTACCCGCATTGTCAACCGCTACTCCTTCAGGATTATAGAACCTTACCTCCGTACCCGTGCCGTCCGCATAGCCGTATGGCCTATCACCGGCAAGAGTCGTTACTGCTCCACTTGGGCTGATCTTCCTGATGCGCTGATTACTGGTATCCGCAACATACACATTACCCGCGTTGTCAACCGCTACTCCTGCAGTAGAAGAGAACCTTACCTCCGTACCCGTACCGTCCGCATAGCCGTATAACACACCGGCAAAAGTCGTTACTGCTCCACTTGGGCTGATCTTCCTGATGCAAAAATTATCCGTATCCGCAACATACACATTACCTGCGTTGTCAACCGCTACTCCTTTAGGACGTAGGAGCAGTCCGTCCGCATGTCCCGCATAGGCCGCGGCACCTCTACTGACAAGTGTTGTTACGGTGACAACACGTAACGTTGTCCCACTCACCGCCCCCGACTGCGCCCCTTCCGTTCCGTTTACCGCGCTTACCTTGTACCAGTAGGTTGTATTGGCCGTAAGCCCCGTATCGGTGAAAGCTGTAGTATTGCTGATCCCTATGCTGCCGGTAAAGGGTCCCGAAGAACTGTTCGCCCGGTATATCTTATATGACGAAGCCCCGGTAACCGCGCTCCAGCTTACGGTTATCCCCGACGAAGACTGCACCGTTACGCTGAGCCCGGTCGGCGCGGCCAATGCGGTAGTCGTCCCACTCACCGCCGCCGACTGCGTCCCTTCCGTTCCGCCGCCGGTCACCGCACTCACCGTATAATAGTACATGGTATTGGCCGTAAGCCCCGCATCGGAATAGGCCGTAGTACTACTGGCGCCTACGCTGGTCCAGGCCCCCGAAGAACTGTTCAGCCGGTATATCTTATACGATGCCGCCCCGCTAACTGCATTCCAGCTTATGGCCATAGCCGACGCAGACTGCGCCGTTGCACTGAGTCCGGACGGAGCCGCCAGGATTATATCACCGGTTGTCCCGCTCACCGCCGCAGATTGCGCCCCTTCTGTTCCGTTTACCGCGCTTACCTTGTACCAGTAGCTTGTATTGGCCGTAAGCCCCGTATCGGTGAAGGCTGTAGTATTGCTGATCCCTATGCTGCCGGTAAAGGGTCCCGAAGAACTGTTCGCCCGGTATATCTTATATGACGAAGCCCCGGTAACCGCGCCCCAGCTTACGGTTATCCCCGACGCAGACTGCGCCGTTACACTTAACCCGGACGGCGCGGCCAAGGCGGCGGTTGTTCCACTCACCGGTGATGATCCCCCGCTCCAACCCGCGCTGTTACCCGCTTTCACCGTAAAGTAATAGGCGGTTCCCGGCTGTAAACCCGTAATCGTGAACGGTGAGCCGCTTGTTATCCCGGCCCATTGGATGCTCCCCGCCGCTTCGGTTCCGTAGTACACCATGTAGCTATCGGCCCCGGATACCGTAGTCCAGCTTACCCGGATCTCGGTTGACGAAAGAACGGTGATCCCAACCCCTCCGGGTGTTCCGGGCAGTGGGTCTGAGATCAGAGCCAGGGTTGTCCCGCTCACCGCCGACGACTGCGGCCCTTCCGTTCCGCCGCTGCTTACCGCACTTACCGTATACGAGTAGGTTGTACCGGCCGCAAGTCCCGTATCGGTATAGGCCGTAGTATCACTGTTGCCTGCTATACTGCCGGACCGGTATATTTTATACGATGCTGTCCCGCTAACCACATTCCAGCTTATAGCTAAACTCGTCTGGGTCTGTGCCGACACGCTGAGTCCGGATGGAGCGGTCAAGCTCCCGGTTGTCCCGATCACCGGCGATGATCCTGCGGTCCATCCCGCGCCGTTACCCGCTTTCACGGTAAAGTAATAGGTGGTCCCCGGCTGTAAACCCGTAACCGTTAAGGGCGAACTGCTTGCCGTGCCGCCATATTGGCTGCTCCCCGCCGCTTCGGTTCCGTATAACACCATGTAGCTGTTGGCCCCGGATACCGCGTTCCAGCTTACCCGGATATCGACAGACGAAAGCACTTCGGTACTAACGCTTCCGGGGGGATCGGTTAGTGTTTCCATTGTACCGGCCGCCAGGGTCTTGCCGATCACCGGTGTTGAGGCTCCACTCCAACCATGGTCATTCCCCGCCTTTACAGAAAATGGGTAGGATGTATCCGGGTTTAATCCGCTTACTACCGTATAGGGAAAGGCGGTCGCATGGGACTGGGTTCCGTCATATACTTCATAGGTACTCGCCCCCTCTACGGCTGTCCAGGAAACCATTATTTCGCTTTTTGACAGGACTGTAGTTTGTACCCCGCTTGGGATGCCGGGGATGGTTTCCGGTGGTGTTCCGGGTTCTTTATCACCTCCGGACGGTCCTTCGGCAGGTTTTTTAAAGAACGGAGAACCTTCCATCGGATGTTCACATCCCGGCAATACCAAGACCATGAGCAGGGTTACTATCGCGGCAAATTTGATACCGCCATAATTTTTCATTTTTTCACCCCCGAAACAGCTTTATTGATAAATCCGAAATTATATCCAAGTGATGCAGAGAACATATCTCTGCGGTACTGGGCGGAATCATTGGCCCAAAAATAGGTAAAGTCCCCGTTATATCTGATATCCAGAAACAGAAGCCCCGGCCCCAGTTTAATGCCCACATTGGCTCCGCCGGTAATTCCTATGGGCGCTTTAGAATTGTAGGTTTTTGTTTGGCCGTTCCGCTCCACTTCCATAGGCCCCAAAGGGATAGAAAAATACGGCCCGGCAAATCCGGCAATATAAAAAATTCCCGGACGAAAGGTAAGTTTGGCAAGTACCGGGATGGTTAAGGTATACGAATTTATCGTTACATCAATGCCGCTATTACCCTTTACGTTGACCCTATCCCATGAGAAAATCAATTCCGTCTGCATGGCAAACAGTTTTAGTATTTGTACTTCCCCGGACAGGGCGGCTTCAAAGGCCGGCCAGACCGCAGCATCGACATCGGAAGCGGTATTCACCTGGTACCAACGGGGCGACACCCCAATGCGGATTCCCGGATAAAGCCATTTGTGTTTCCAGCCTTCGTTACCCGGCGATTTCGACAAGGAACTTATGTCTCCGGCGAAACCGGTTAATTCCCGCGCAAGGCTTTCCATCGCCCGCATACCGTCTTCAATACCGCTATATTCGACCGACCTTCCCGCAACTTGCGTACCGTTATTCAGATCGATGATTGATGCGTTGAACATATTCACCGCACCCAGGGTTCGGGCCGCTACGGACAGTACCAAATGCGGATTCTCCCCATGCCCTATGCCGGTGATAGCATCATCCGCCGTTATGCCGCTATGCTGATTATCATACTCATCCTGCACCTGCTCCAGGCTTTTTGTGCGGGGGTATACCGTATACTTTCCGCTTCGCAGCAGGTGTATCGCCAATATCTGCGCCAGGGTATCCGCGGCCTGCTCTTTCGCGCCGGCCTGTAACTGTACCGGAACAACCGCCAACGTATCCGCCGAACCGGGAGTACTCCGGGTAGCGGTAATGACCCGTTCCGCCATCTGCGGCAGCTTTAAGCGAATATCCTCAATCTTGGCATACACCTGATAATCCCCGGCGATTTGCTGCAGGGTATCCATCTTTATAATAGAAAGGACCAGCAGATTGCTGCTTCCGATGGTGGTAATATTCCCCGCCATGACGTACCGGGCGCCAAGCTCTTTCCCGATGTCCGCAATGGTATCCACATCCGTTAACCCGGAACGTGTTTGAACAAACCGCTCCCATTCCTTGGCATTGGTTATGCTGGTCCGGGGTATGGGCGTAAAAGCCTCATTAAGCTGTGGATCAAAGGAAAATAGCTCCGCAATGGCCTCGCCTTCGTCCCCCTGTCCGCCTAAAAACGGCAAAATGGCCAGATTGTCCTTGGCAAAGACATTGCCCGGAGCCATGAGTACAATAAGCGCGAAAATCACCACTTTTCGCATAAAACCCCCGCCTTTTTTGTAAGCCAGTGCAAGACATTCCTTTGGCTCTGGCAAATAGTTAAAGTTTGACTATTACAGGGACAAAGTGCCACTTCTATATATTATGGAAACCATAGTTGTTTGTCAATTGAAATAATGAACGCCTACACTACAAAAAGTTAATGAGAGAACAAGAACTAAAGGCGGCCTTGGGGAAAAATATCCAATATTTCCGCCTCCAACGACAGCTTTCCCAAGCTGATTTGGCGTGGAAAGTCGGTATTTCAATCACGAATTTGTCAAATATAGAGCGGGGAAACACTTTTCCAAAGGCCGGGACGCTTTGTACCCTTGCAAAATGCCTTGAAATAGAGGTTTACGAGCTGTTTAAGGGGGAAATTGTCCACGATGAGAGCAAAACCCTTATAAATCGCTTCTGCGATGACATTACCAAGAACGTTATGCAGACATTGGAAGCAGTTTATACACACTATAAGAAGTAAGGGCTGCCCGGAAGACCCGGGGGTGCGGCTACGGGCCGGTAAGTATTCTAAAACCATCATCAGTAATGGTGAAGCTCTCAAAAGCCCCGGAGGTGCCGCGTATACCCAGGTCGGTGAACACAAAGACCGCCTCAGTATTGTCCAGGGATTCCGCCAGCGCGCTGCCCGCCTCATAGCCCAGGGCAAAGAGCGATGTTGAAAGGGTGTCGGCGTCAATGGAACTATCGCCGATAACCGTTACCGAAAGGAGGCCATTGTCAACGGGGTACCCGTCACGGGTAGAAAGGATGTGGTGGTACTTCCTGCCGCCGGACTCGAAGAAGCGTTCGTAGACCCCGGAGGTTACCAGGGTTTTATCCGCCACCTCCGCGATACCGAAATAGGCGCCCCGGCCCTCTAAGGGATTCTGTATCCCCACCCGCCATGAGCCCCGGCCGCCGTTCCGCCCGGCCCCCAGGACGAGGATGTTCCCCCCCAGGTCAATAAGCGCCCGCTTAATCCCGGCGGCCTTGATTATCCGGGCCGCTTCGTCTGCGGCATAGCCCTTGGCAATAGCCCCCAGGTCAAGGCGCATACCCCGGCGCTTCAGAAACACTGTGTTCACCGCTTCGTCAATAACCATGTCCCGCCAATTGATCAGGGGCAGGACCGCGGCGACTTCTTCTTCCCCGGGGATACGCCCGGCATCGCTGCCGATACCCCACAGTTTTACTAAGGGGCCTACGGTGGGATCAAAGGCGCCGCCGGTTAGTGCTGCAAAGCGGACAGCCCGCTTGAGGACCGCAATGGTATCCGGATGGACCTCCACCGCCTCTATGCCCGCCGCGTTATTAATCCGCCCTGGATCCGAATCATCCAGGTTGGCGCTCATCAGGTTTTCTATTTCCCGGAGACGGGCAAAGATCTCCCGGTACACCTTTTGGTTCCCACGATTATAGAGGTTGACGGAACAAACGGTGCCTAACACAAATTCTGACCGGGACGGAACCGGCCGGGAGCAGCCGGTGAATAGTATCAGCAGGAGACTTACTAACAGTGTTACCAGCCGGCTTCGTCTCATATCAGTATCTGCTCGTCGATTGGCTTGCCGCCGGGCACCATGGGGAGTACCTTCTCGTCCGAATTGATGTGGGCGTCTATCAAGGCGGGGCAGCCTGCGGCAATATCCTTCATGGCAAGGTCCAGCGCAGAAACAAAGGTGTTCACATTTTCGGCGCGGTAGCCCCGCAGCCCGTAGGCCTCCGCAAGCGTAACGAAGTCCGGCGGCCGGTCCAGGGTGGTTTCCGAATACCGTTCCTCGTAAAAAAGATTCTGCCACTGCCGGACCATGCCCAGCACACGGTTATTAATGATAACGATGAGGATGGGTATGCGGTAATTGGTGAGGGTTGCCAGTTCCCCGCAGTTCATCCTGAAGGAACCGTCCCCGGTAAAAAGCGCGGTGGGCCGTTTGGGGTTGGCAATCTTTGCGCCCATGGCCGCGCCGAGGCCGAAGCCCATGGTTCCCAGCCCCCCGGAGGTGATGAAGGACCGGCCGCGGGTAAAGGGGTAAAACTGGGCGGTCCAAATTTGATGCTGCCCCACGTCGGTGGCGATAATGGCGTCGGGACCCAGGCGCCTGGCGCTTTCCTCAAGGATGAACCGGGGACGCAGAATACTGCCGCCGCTCCGGTTTGCCCTGGGTACCTTTTCCTTCCACTTTTCTATTTCCCCCGCCCACTCGGTATTCATCTGCGGGGGAAGCGCCTTTAACAGTTTTACGATTATCTTTTTGATGTCCCCCACAACCCAGGCGTGGGCCGCAACGTTCTTGTTCACCTCCGCGGGGTCGATGTCGAGGTGGAGAACCGTTGCGCCCTTGGCGAAGTTATCCGCCCTGCTGGTGACCCGGTCGGAAAAACGGGCCCCCACGGCCACCAGGAGATCCGCCTTCTGCACCGCCTTGTTGGAAGCCACGGTTCCGTGCATACCGATAAGCCCCGTGTACAGCCGGTGTTCCCGGCTTAAGGCCCCCACCCCCATGAGGCTCAGGGCCACCGGGGCATTGAGCCGCTCCGCAAGCGCCGTCAATTCGCCCTCCGCATCGGAGATGATCACCCCGCCGCCGGCGTAGATAAGCGGCCGTTTCGCTTCCCTGAACAGCGATACTGCGTAGTTGATATCCTCGTCGGAAAAGGTGGGCCGCCGGTTCCGTTCCGCCAGCCTGCGTGCCCGTGCGCCGAGGAGTTCCTCCGCAGGAATGATGCCGGATACCAGTGCATCCGCCGAAATGGACTCGATATGTTTTACCGGCCCCTTCCCGCCAGGCTTGAGGGGAATCCACTCCCCCAGTTGGGAAGTAATATCCTTGGGAATGTCGATAAGCACCGGGCCGGGCCGTCCCGACTGGGCCACAATAA
Organism: Spirochaetia bacterium; assembly: GCA_025997655.1. Classification (GTDB taxonomy): domain Bacteria; phylum Spirochaetota; class Spirochaetia; order Treponematales; family Breznakiellaceae; genus Termitinema. The sequence continues at coordinate 4,315 of BNUW01000004.1, read as the reverse complement.
AGGCTTCCCGCACCGTTTCTGCCAGGGCATTCACATCCTTGACTATCCAGTTGTGCTTAACGATGGGCATGGTGATACCGGCGATGTCCACCTCCTGGAAGCTGTCCTTCCCCAATATGCCGGTGGCCACATTCCCGGTGATCGCCACCAGGGGCGCCGAGTCCATGGCTGCGGTGGCAATGCCGGTAACCAGGTTTGTAGCGCCGGGGCCGGAGGTAGCGATACAGACGCCGGTTTTACCGGTGGACCGGGCGTAACCGTCGGCGGCATGGGCAGCGTGCTGTTCATGGCTCGTAAGGATATGCCGGATGCGGTCTTTCTGTTTGAACAATTCATCGTATATAAACAGAACCGCTCCGCCGGGATACCCGAACACGGTATCCACCCCCTGCTCAATCAATGCCTCAATTAAAATACGGGCGCCTGTGTACTGCATACTTAACTCCTATAAAAATACTAATACTAAGATGAAGAAAAGAAATTTAACCACAAAGGACACGAAGAAGAAAAGAGAATAGTTTTAATTTCTCCCTCTTCATCTTCCCTTTGTGTCCGCGAACCGAAGGTTCGACGTGTCCCGGAACCCCTGGGTTCCTTTGTGGTTCAAAATTCTTCCTCTTCCTTACTCCTTAAACACCGCTCCTGCGGCGGCGGAACTCACCTGTTTGGCGTAGCGGGCCAGGTAGCCGGTGGTGACCTTGGGCGGGTGGGGCTTCCATGCCTCCCGCCGTTTATCCAGTTCAACATCACTGATACCCACACTAATACTGCGTCCGGGGATGTCGATGATGATCCGGTCCCCCTCCTCCAGCAGTGCAATGGGACCGCCCTCTGCGGCCTCCGGTGAAACATGGCCGATGGCGGCGCCCTTGGTGGCCCCGGAGAAACGGCCGTCGGTGATGAGGGCCACCTTGTCGTCCAGACCCATGCCGGCCAGGGCTGCGGTGGGGGCAAGCTTTTCCTTCATCCCCGGCCCGCCCTTGGGCCCCTCATACCGGATGACCACCACATCACCGCTCACAATCTTCCGTTCCATGATGGCGTCAAAGGCGGCTTCCTCGGAATCGAAGATCCGCGCCGGGCCCTCATGCTTGAGCATTGAAGGGGCCACCGCGCTTTGTTTGACCACGCAGCCGTCGGGAGCCAGGTTGCCCCAGAGCGCCGCCAGCCCGCCGGTGGGTGAATAGGGATTTTCGATGGGCCGGATAATCGCCGTGTTTCTGTTTACCGCGCCCTTCACCGCATCCGCCAGCACACCGTATACCGTGGGAGCCTTGAGGTTCACCAAGGGGTACTCCCCATTTTTCTTCGCCAGTTCCTGTAACACCGCGGGGATACCACCGGCGGCATGAAGGTCTTCAATGGCATCGGACCCCGCCGGAGCCAGCTTACAGAGGTTGGGGGTAACGGCGCTCACCTTATTGAGGAGTTCCAGGAACGAAGTTCCCTTGTCAAATTTAAAACCTGCTTCGTGGGCGATGGCGGGAAGGTGGAGGGCGGTGTTGGTGGAACAGCCCAGGGCCATGTCCAGGGCCAGCGCGTTGAGGAACGCTGTTTCGGTGAGTATAGACCGGGGGCGTATATCCTTTTTGAGAATATCAAGGACCAGCATCCCGGTCCGCTTAGCCAGCCTGAGCCGCTCCGCCATCACCGCAGGAATAGTACCGTTACCGGGCAGAGCCATGCCGAGGGCCTCAGTAACGCAGTTCATGGAATTAGCGGTGAACATCCCCGAACAGGAACCGCAGCCCGGACAGGCCGCCTCTTCCAGCGCGTAGAGCTCCGCCTCGTCCATCTTAAGCGCGCCCACAGCCCCTACCGCCTCAAACATGGTAGTAAGGGTGAGGGTCTTGCCGTCCTTTCTGCCCGCCAGCATGGGGCCGCCGGAAATAAAGACCCCCGGCAGGTTGAGCCGCGCCGCCGCCATGAGCATTCCCGGAACGATCTTGTCGCAGTTGGGGATGTAAAGCATTGCGTCAAAGCCGTGGGCCATGACCATACACTCGATGGAGTCGGCGATAAGTTCCCGGGTGGGTAGGGAGTAGCGCATCCCCGCATGGCCCATGGCGATACCGTCGCACACCCCGATGACGGGAAACTGTACGGGCACACCCCCGGCCATGCGCACCCCGTCGGCGGCGGCCTTGGCTATGGTATCCAGGTGCATATGCCCCGGAACAATTTCACTCTTGGCAACCGCGATGCCTATCAGGGGCTTTTCAAACTCATCATCAATAAATCCCAGGGCCTTAAACAGGGACCGGTGGGGGGCCTTAGCTACCCCTTTCTTAACAATATCACTGTGCAATACCATGTCCTCCTCTCAAATAAACCCACTCGGTGGGCTTCAGGCTATTGGCAGAGGCGGAGCCGTTAAAACCCGCCGAGCGGGTCCCGGATATCCTCCAGCTGGCTCTTTTCTTTCATAGCTATTTTTGCATCAAGCTCGCCGCCTGAGATAGTCAATTTCCCGGTTTCCTCTATAACAATAGCGGGACTTGCCGCCTCTAAACCGGCCTCATTCTCCTTGGACGCGCCGTTATTGTCAAATATACCCCCGCCGGATATGACGGCTTTGCCGCTTATTGCCAGGGCATTCCCTGTGGCGGCGGCGTTTTTGACGATGATTCCCCGCTCCATGGTAAAAACACTGTTTTCCATGATATTGACCGCGCCGCCTGAACCGCCTGAGTAGTTATTCATCAGTAGTCCGCCTTTCATGGTAAAAACGCCCGTTTTACCGGCTACGTGCACACCACCCCCGCCTAAACGGGCGATGTTATTGGTGATTGCACTGTCTGAACAGGTGGTAAAAGCGCCCTCCGTATAGACACCGCCGCCCCAAGCCATCACCCCGTTTTGTTTGATAGTCCCGTTTTGCAGGGTAAAAACGCCGCCCTTCTCGACATACACGCCGCCCCCGGAACCCGCGTCATCCGCTTCTTCCCGTATCGCTATAGCGCGGTTTTCGCTGATTTCACCGCCGTCCATGGTAAGGGACGCGTTCCGGCAGATATATACCCCGCCGCCCTTCCCATACGAAATAGCAATCCCCCCAAGCAGTATGCCTTTCTCGCCCCCGGCGCGGTTCTTTTCGATGACGCCGCCGTGCAGGGCAAACACAGAATCCAGGCCCACAAAAACACCTGCCCCGGAAAGATAGGCCGTATTATCCGCAATAAGCCCGCCGTACATCGTAAAGACGCCGCCATCGTCGGAAAACACGCCGCCCCCTGACATTATGGTATTGTTTCGGACAATGGAGCCGCCATACATGATAAACTCGCCCCCTCTGCCCACATACACACCGCCGCCCATACCCGTACCGGCATCATTATCCGCGATTTCAGAGGCCACCAGGATCAAGGTTCCTCCCTCAATGCAAACCCCCGACCCGCCGCTGCCCCGTGTGGTTCCACCCCGGATCACCAGATTATCCATAAGGCTTACGCTGTTACCATCGGATATATAGAGAACCCGCTTATCAAGCTCATCGGCGCTCAGTATCCCGGGACGCTCACTGCTTTCCCCCCGGAGGAAAAGCGGCGGCAGCCCTTTCCCGGTAATATCGATCATAGCCTCCCTGGCTACGGCCTCGGTAATAGAACCGGAGATGACAATCTCTGCCTTTTCGTAGGATTTCCACCGGATCTTGTCCAGGGCTGCGGCAAGGCTCCCCAGGGGCTTCCGGCTGCTCCCTTCGTCCGCGTCATCTCCCGTTTCAGAAACATAGATGGTAATTTCCTGGATTTCGCTCATATTCCCCCCTTCCCCGCCTGACTAAATCACTTCCAATGCCTTCAACACCGCTTTACCCATTTCCATTGTACCGACAATCTTTTCCGTATTCCCCGCTCCGCTCCGGCCCGCAATATCCCTGGTACGCAGTCCGGAATCCAGCACGGCGTTAACCGCGGCCTCCACCGCAGCGGCCTCCTTTTCCAGGCCGAAGGAATAGCGCAACAGCATTGCTGCGGAGAGTATCGCCGCCAGGGGATTGGCAATATCCTTACCGGCAATATCCGGAGCCGACCCGTGGATAGGCTCGTAGATCCCCATCACGGGTGCGGCAGCGCCTTGCGCAGTAGCCGCACCGCCACTACCGGCAAGACTCGCCGAAGCAAGCATACCGATGGAGCCCGTCAGCACCGAGGCTTCGTCGGAGAGGATGTCCCCGAAAAGGTTGGAAGTGACGATCACGTCAAACTGGCCGGGGGCGCGGATAAGCTGCATGGCGCAGTTGTCCACGTAGAGGTAACTGGTTTCGATATCAGGATATTCCTGAGCGATTTCCTTGCTTACCTCCCGCCAGAGC
>BNUW01000003.1 GCA_025997655.1 Spirochaetia bacterium | reverse complement strand
TGAGAAGAATGCAATGCATGTAGGGCTGAGGATGAACAAGGAGGTAAGACGTGAAGGACGGACAGGACAAATGGTGGAGGAAAATGGGAAGGTAGGGGGGGGGGGGGGGGGGAGGGGGGGGGGGGGGGGGGGGGGGGGGGGGGGGGGGGAGGGGGGGGGGGGGGGGGGGGGGGGGGGGGGGGGGAAATTCCGGTGTAATAGTCCATAATTTTTCGGCGCACCTCTTTTTGTTTGCCCCGTGCCAGGGCTAAGCTGCGGCCGTCGGGCAGGAACAGGATAGTTTTTTCAAAGCGCTCCACATTGTCTAAATTGACCAGTATCGAATGATGTATCCTGACAAATCCGGGGTGTTTCAACTGGGCTTCCACCTCGTCGAGTTTCCCGTAAAAGATTTCGACATCCGTTTTGGTTACTATCTCAATTTTGTGCCGATTGCTTTCAAAAAACAAAATGTCCCCCAGGGGCTTCCGGAACATAGTATCATTGAAGCGGTATACAAACACCTGCTGGGGATTCCGCAGTTGTTTGTATACCCGCAGAAGCAATGATTTTAATTCGGCTTCGTCAATGGGTTTCGACAGGAAGGCGGTTGTATCAAACTGAAAGAGCTGCTTGCAATAGGATTCATGGGCGGATATAAAGATCAGGACCAGGGTTTCAAACTCTTTTCTGATTTGCTCCGCCACCGCTATCCCGGTGGTATCCCCCAGTTCAATGTCCAGAAAGATTATATCGAAAGGGACGCCCCCGGCGTCCCCGGTTTGCTGATTAAGGGCCGCAAGTACCGCGGCGCCGCTCTGAAAAACTTGTATGTGCATGGGTTCGGGCAGCAGATGCCCATAGCTTTTCAAGGTACTTTCCAGATACCCTGTTATGGCGCTTTCATCATCACATATGGCAATCTCAATCATGGCTGGAGGCCCCCCCGGATACAATAAACTAATTTTGCCGCTTAATTCAAGGGATGACGGCTGAATACATCCCGCTCCAGGGGCCTTTTTTACCGCTGATGCTTTCCCAGCGCATGACGAAATAGCAGGTCTTGCCCCGTTGACTTTCATCAAAATCGAAGAGGCAGGGGCTGACGGGGTCGAAGACGATATGGACAAGTTCGTCTATACCGGCGGGAGGGTGGTCCAGGACGGCCCAGCGGAATTCTATACCATATAGGTGATCCGGTTTGACCCACCGGTCGCTGCCCTCATCGTGATAATGGACCACGAGCCGACGGACAAGGGAGCGGTCGATTTCCGCTTTCGGGATAGCGGCGGGGGCATTGCCGGCGTTTTGCGTGTAATCGCTGCTCACATACTGTTCCTTAAAAAGATATACTATAGTATATCTTAGCTTCCGGCGAAAACGCCAGTGTAAAACCATACCAATTGTGCCGTCAAAACGCCTGTTTTTGCTGCCAACTTATGTATAAAGGAGTTATGATATGAAGGAAAAAATTATTCGGGCAATCAAGGAATTTGTCATAAATGATAAAGAAAACTGGTTTAATGAGACAAATGATCGTTTTTATGATGAACCGATCGTACAATTTGCTTCAGCGGATAATCCCTTGTTTTTGGATTATAAGAAAATAATTGGCCGTAAACATTTAACGCCAAAAGAAGCCTATGAAATGGTCTTTGGAAAGAATAGTTTTCAAAATGGCGCCGTGATCAGTGTTGTACTGCCTATAAATAAAAAAATTAGCGAAAGCAACAGAAAACAGAAAGTTTGGCCATCTAAAAAGTGGGTACTCAACCGTACTTTTGGCGGCATTATGGTTAAGAAAGTCGGCCTTTTTATGGAATCGCTGTTATCCGGTATGGGACATAAAGCAGTTTCACCCTATGCGGCTTCCTGGTTTAAACCTTTTATGACCCTTACCGGACTAAGTTCAATGTGGTCTGAACGTCATATCGCTTATGCTGCCGGTCTTGGTACTTTTAGCTTAAATGATGGATTTATTACTGAAAAAGGAATAACTATTAACCTTATTTCCGTGGTGACGGATTTGATACTGGAAGCTGACGAAATAAAGGCAAAAGACCATAGAGAAAATTGCCTTTTTTACCGTAAAAACAAATGCGGCGCTTGTATTAAGCGGTGCCCGGTACATGCCATTACTGAGAAAGGGCATAACCATTTCAAATGTTTTAAATATGTCTATGGTCCGGGTTCAAGGAAATTGGCCGTTTCTTATGGAGGAGATGCAAAAGCAGGTTCCGGATGTGGATTATGTCAAACAGGCGTTCCGTGTGAGGATAAAATCCCCTTATGAATTTTGGCGCCAGGCACTCTTACCTTCTTTCTGACGTTTGAGGGCAGTTGCTGAGGGCTTTTGGCGGATCTGCGATATGGCTTCCCTAACGATGTGGGCATGATTATTATTCTAATATATACCCCGTAGTATCATCAATGGGTACTATGCTACAATCAATGCCGATGAAAACGAAAAGGTTTATGAGATTTTTTGCCCTGACCCTCTCCGGATTAGTGTTCATATCCGGCCTGTCCGCACAGACGGCGCCGTTTCCCTCCCTGGACCCTGACCCCAGGGCGATGGAGTTTGCCCAACGTGGAACGTATTCCTGGCAGGACATCGGGGAGATTGCACTGTGGGCTTCCTCTGTTGGCGCCGCCGGCGCCACTACGGCAGCGGTGTCTTATCCGGCGCTTATCAAAAACGCGGCGGCGGAATTGCTGGCCATGCCGGAACTTCCTGCGGATACCAAAGAGCGGGGGGAATTTGTCCTTACCTTTGTTCATCAGCGTTTTCTCAAGGGCTATGTGGAACATCAAACCCGGCTGGACGAGCTCTTCAGAACCGGGCGGTACAACTGCGTTTCTTCGGCGGTGCTTTACGCCATTTTTGCCACCGCGGCGGGGCTGGATGTGCGGGGGGTGATGACCAAGGATCACGCCTTTATCACGGTGAATACCGGCGCGGAACGTATTGATGTGGAGACCACCAACCCAATCGGGTTTGAACCGGGGAATCGCCGGGAATTCCACGACGGGTTTGGCAAGCTTACGGGGTTTGCCTATGTGCCCGCCCGGAATTACCGGGACCGGACGCAAATCAGCCAACTGGAACTGGTTTCCCTTATTTTAACGAATCGGGTATCGGAACTGGAAAGCCGGAACCGTTATGGCGAGGCGGTTCCCCTGGCGATAAACCGGGCGGCGCTGCTCAGGGATCGTCGTGACCCTGAAACTGCGGATTCTAGGAATCCGGCCTTTTTTGCGGACCCCCAGCGGGATATGACAGACCGGCTGCTGAATTACGGATCATCCCTGATGAAATCCGGGCAGGAAGCGCGGGCCCTCGAATGGGCGGCCCTGGCCGGCGGCCGGTATCCCGATGAAACGCGGTGGCAGGAGTTTACCTACGCCGCCCTGAATAACCTTCTGGTTAAGTTCATACGGGGGAAACGGATAGCGGATGCCCGGACGAGCCTGGAGGCCAACGCAGCAATGCTGAGCCGGGATAACTTCAACCGCCTGGATGCCCTGGTGCTGGATGCGGAATTGCTGCAGCGTTCCACGGGTATACGGACTGCGGAGGAAGCGGAGGCGGTCCTGCTGGCCATTGACAATGCACGGGGTGTACTCAGCGAAAACAGAATTAGGGAATTGCGGGATTTTGTCATCCTTAAAGAAGGGGAGCGGCTTTCATCCGTTGGCGGCGCCCGGGAAGCCATCAGCTATACTGAGGCGGCCATCGCCCGGTATGGACGGGATTCCCAACTGGAAAAGGCCGTCAGTGTATACCGGAACAACCGTCTGGCGGAATTGCACAATGCCTTCGCGGCTCTGTACAACCGGGGGGACTACGATGGGGCCGGCCGGTTTATCCGCACCGCGCTGGAGGAATTTCCCGGAAACCGGAACCTGACGCAGGATCTGAATCTGGTGGAACGGGCTTTGCAGAAACGGTAATACTACACAAACAGCATGACCCAGGCCGTTGCCAGGGCAATTGCACAGAGCGTCCCCACTACCGACAACGCAAGTCCAAATAGGGCTAACTGAGGGGAATATGAAGGGTGTGGTAATTTGTACATAGGGCGCTCCTTTGCGACATTAGTGCATTGGTACTTTTATACTCTATTTTCGGCAAAAAGCTGGTAAAAAAACATACCAAAGTTGCCGTCAAAACGCCTGTTTTTGCTGTGGTGGTAAAGCCGGTGGGAGCGGGGCGTGACGGGCGCTCATGCGGATGGGGGAATCCGCTCTAGCTGACAAAGCCGGTGGGAGAGGGGCATGCCGGTCCTCATGCGGATGGGGGAACCTGCTCCCGGAGCCCGGCCCCCGTACGCAGAGATACCCATATGCATTCGGCCCGTCACGCCCCTCTCCCACCGCTGCGCCGCTATTATATCGCCGAACTGAGTGGGGAAATGCATTCGGCCCGTCACGCTCCGCTCCCACCGTTGCGCCGCTATTATATCGCCGAACTGAGTGGGGAAATGCATTCGGCCCATCATGCCCCGCCCTCCTCGCTGCGTCATGGATAGCTGTCATTTGAAAAGAGGCAGGATGATATAGGACGCAATTAAATAGAAGATTTCTGCCGTTTCTACCGCCGCGCCTAGGGTATCCCCGGTATAGCCCCTGAGGGATTTTTTATACAGATGGGCATAAAATAGTGCGATGAGGGGGGCAATCACCAGGGATAGTCCCGGAATCAGGATCGCCGGAGAAGTCGCCGCTCCAAAAAAGCCCGTCTCAATGCGCAAAGGGATAATCAGCGCGGCAAGCTTTAGCAGGCCCCAGGTAAGGAGCAGCCAGAGTAGTAATCCGGTAATGATGCCAAGGATACAGCGGACCGGCTTTGCGTCTTTGGTCAGCGCGCCAAGGCCGCTTGGGTTTGCAGGGGGCGCCATGCAGGGGACCAGGGACGCGGCGAATCTGCCGCAAAGGGGGTAGGCGAGTACTGCCGCGGGATAGCGGAAAATAAAGGGGGCAAGGGCGCAGAGGAGGGCGGTCTTGAGGGCGAGAACGGAGAAACCTGCGAAGAATCCATATACGCCGATCCGGGAATCCTTCAATATGGCCTGCCGTTTTTCTTTGTCCGCCGATCCTAGAAAGGCATCGGCGGTATCCATGAGGCCGTCCAGATGGAAGAGATTAAAACAGCAATACTGCGCAATGAGAACGATGATACCGGTTAAGAGGGAATTATCCCACAACAGGGAACATCCCCCGAATACCAGCAATCCTACCAGGGCGGGACACACTCCCGTAACGGGAAGATAGTAATCCATTCGGGAAGGATCAAAGGTAAACCGTACCGTAACCGGTATGCGCGAAACAATACTGAGGGTTGAAAGAAAGCGGTCGAACATTAATACTTTTCTTCCGCCTTTTCGGTGTCCGAAACATGGGCTTGGGAGAAGGACGCCATCTCACGGGCTGCCCGGACACCCAACTCAACGATATGCCCGCCGATAACCGCGCCGGTGCCTTCCCCCAGGCGCATATCAAGGTCCACGATGGGTTCCAGCCCCATTTTTTCCAAGAGCGGCTTGTGCCCGGCGACCTTGGAAAGATGCCCCGCGAAAAGCCAGTCCGAAACCTTGGGATTTATCAGGTACGCCATATAGGCGGCGGAACTTACCGGGAACCCGTCAAGCACACAGGCAATGCCCCTGCCCTCAAGCCCCAGGATGAGGCCGGCCATCATGGCAAAGTCTGCGGAACCAAGTTTCTGCAAAATGGCCTTCCCGTCCTTGGGCGGCGGATTCCGGTTTTTCACGGCCCCCTGTACGATCAGCCGCTTATGTTCCAGCATTGCTTTGTCGATGCCGGTTCCCCGGTCTACCACATCATCAACAGTAAACCCCGCCGCCACCAGCATTGCTGCCGCAGTACTGGTGTTGCCGATGCCCAGATCCCCGATGGCGGTCATGTCCAGCCCCCGGTCCGCCGCATCCTGCGCCAGGGCCTTGCCGCGGGCCAACGCCTTTTCGGTCTCCTCCATTGTAAGGGCATCCTCCTTAAAACTGTCCCTACTGCCCTGGCAAATCCGCGCCCGTACAAAGGAACAAGGAACCTCCTTCGGTTTCAGTTCCGCATCCGGTGGAAAGTCCTCCCCGATTACCCCGGCGTCTACCAGAATAACTTCCCAGCCGCATCCCCCCGCCAGAGCGTTTATTCCCGCGCCGCCCGCAAGGATGTTGAACACCATCTGCCGGGAAACTTCCTGGGGATAGAGGGACACCCCTTCTGCGGCGATACCGTGATCCCCCGCAAATACGTAGATGCCCTTTTTCTCAAGCTTGGGCGGAACCTTGTTCTGTATTGCTGCCATCTTGATGCAGTAGGTTTCCAGTTTCCCCAAGCTGCCCCGTGGTTTGGTAAGATCATCCAGATGAGCTTCCATCGCCGTTTTAATGTTTTCCATGTTTAATACCTCCTGTCGGTTCATGAATTAACACATAGTTTTATTGACTGTATACCGGCGGCCGTTTCTTCCCAGGAGAAGACTTCCAGGTTTATGTTTCCGGTAAAATCTCTTAGCAGGGGAAACAGTGTTCTGAACCAGCTTTCCGTTGCCCGCACCGGACGGTGATCCGCCAGCCGTCCGTCACGGGCGGCCTTTTCCCGGTCAATGCCGTGGAGGTGTATCTCCCCGATACGCTCCCGGTGCTTTGCAAAAAAATCCGCCGGACTTTGTTCGTCCATAAGCAGATGCCCGGTGTCCATACAGAGCCCCACATCCCCGTCAAGGTGGGGCAGCAACGCCTCAAGCATTCCGGGGTTTGTGTTCTCCACAAGGAAGCGGTACGGTGACGGTGATAATGGGGGATACTTTTTTGCCCAGCCGTTAACCAGCGATCCTAATGCCGGGGCGTTCTCCGGCAATCCGGGGTGGACAATAAAATTACGCGCCAGGGGATTAAGCCGGTGTACCAGTTCCTCGTGTTCCGGCAAAAGGGAGTCCGGCAGGTGGGCGGTAAAAATAAAGCGATCCGCGAATTGCCGTATCCTATCCCATTCTGCGTTAAGCTGCTCCCTGATTTCACCGTTATATATGAAAAACAGTAATTCTACCCCCTGTACTTCCGGCTTGTCTGCAAGGAAGCGCAGGTTTTCCAGATAGGTTCCGGGGATAACCCAGGAGGGAACCACCATGCGGGCATTGGGGAAAAGGGTCTCAGCGAAACTTCCCACTATTTAACCCTCAGGGGAATGCCGGAAACCATGAACTCTACCCGATCCGCTACCGCAGCGATTCTGCGGTTTGCCTCGGCCAAAAGCAGATTGTAGCGCCGGGTGGTTTCATCGAAGGGAACATTCCCCAGCCCGGTCTCATTAGTCACCAGGATACAATCCTTCATTGCGCTAATCGAAGAATCAAGGAGCCGGTGGAAATCCTCCTCCCGTTTATAGTACATGATGTTGTTTACCCACAGGGCCAGGCAGTCCACCAGCGCCCGCCGGCCCGCAGAGGCAATCGCCCGGTCCAGTTCCAGGGGCTCCTCAATGGTAGTAAACCCAAGCCCAAGGCGTTCTTCTTGATGCCGTTTTATGCGGAGTTTCATTTCATTGTCCAGGGCTTCCGCGGTGGCGATAAAGGAAACCGGCGTTTCCGGGGAGACCCGCCATGTTTGCAAGGCTATGTCCAGGGCACGGCGGGACTTGCCCGACTTAATGCCCCCGGTAATAAGGATGATTTCAGACACCGGTGTTCCTCCAGTTTTCCAGGGAGCTCAGCATGAACGCGCGGATGTCCATATCATATACCGCTTTTAAGGTTTCGCCTGATAGAACCGTTTCCGGATTACCCTGGGAGATGATTTTCCCCTCAGACATAATCGCGGCGGTGTCCGAAAAACTGCGGGCCAGATTAAGGTCGTGCAAAACGCCGATAACCGTTTTACTGTTTTCCTTTGCCCAGCTTATCAGGTATTGCAGTAATTCTACCTGATGTTTCAGGTCAAGGTGATTGGTCGGCTCATCCAACAAAATGATATCGGGATTCTGCGCCAGGGTCCGGGCCAGAAACACTCTTTGAAGCTGGCCGCCGGATAATTCGTTTATCATCCGGTCCCTTACATCGGAAAGTCCCAGGCGTTTGATGGCGGTTTCTATAATTTCAGTATCGCTGCTGGAAAGATTCCGCATGAACCCTTGTGAATAGGCGTACCGCCCCAGGGAAACCGTATCATAAACACTGTAGGGGAAATAAATTTCCGAAGTCTGGCTCATCAATGCTATTTTCTTTGCAAGGTTTTTTCTGCTGAAGGAAGCTATCTCCCGGCCATCCAGGGTAACGGTTCCCCGGTAACCCAGAATATTGGCAATGGACTTTAACAGGGTGGTCTTACCGCATCCGTTGGGACCCACAATAAAAAAGACTTCACCCTTATCCACCGAAAAATTTATGCCCTTGATAACATCCGTACCGTTGTATCCGCTGTATAAGTTTTTTATTTCCAACATATCACTTCTTCCTAAAATATACCCACGCAAAAAATGGCGCGCCAATGATTGCGGTGACCGCTCCCACCGGAAGTTCCGAGGGAGATACAACGGTCCGTGCTATCAGGTCGGTCAACACCAATAGTGACCCACCGATAATAAACGCCATGGGGATCACATCCTTATGCTTTGCCCCCACCATTTTCCGCGCCAAATGGGGGGCGATGAGGTCAACAAAGCCGATGACGCCGCTCAGGGCGACCGCCCCGCCGGTTAGTATCGTTGAAAAGAGCAGTAACCGTATCCGTAAGCCCCGGGTATTTACCCCGATTGACTTTGCCTGCTCATCACCAAAGGTGAGAATATCCATTTCCCTGGTGTACCCGATGGTCCCGAGGATACCGATAATGAGGAAAGGGAGCATTAACCCTACGTAGTTCCAGCCCTTGAGGGCAAAACTGCCCATCTGCCAATACAGCAGGTTTTTAAGCTGATCCCGGAAGAATGCAACCAGGGCGGTAAGAACGGCGTTTATAAACAGAGAAAAAACCATCCCGAAGAGGATGATAGTATTATTGGAAAGGGTCTTGTCTATTTTGGCCGCACAGAAGATAACAAAAAATACGGTGGCCAATCCGAAAAGAAACCCCGCAAGGGGCAGGGTAAAGGCGCCGATTAAGGGCAGGGTGAGTCCTCCGAGCATCACCAATCCTGCGCCCAGGGAGGCCCCGGAGGAAACGCCCACGATAAACGGGGAGGCCAGGGGATTTTTTAAAACCGATTGAAACACTGTTCCGCTAACCGCCAGGGCTCCGCCGACGATAAAGGCAAGAAACGCCCTGGGCAGGCGCAGGTTCCAAACAATGGATACGATTTTTAGATCCATCCTTTCTTTAAAAGGGCGGCCGCTCAGTTTATGAAACACCACGCTCACCGTATCAAGGAGACTAATAGAGGAACTGCCAAGGGAAGACCCTATGCAGAGTATTGCCAGGGCGGCGAGAATTGCCGCCGCGAACTTACCGGTAGTTTTCATACGCCTCAGGATACACCGCATGGGCCATTTGTTCCAATGCAAGTACAACATGCTGCGAAGGGCGGGACACCGAATTAACGTCAATGAGATACATGGCCCCGTTTTTCACCGCCGCAATATGCTCAAACCCCGGCCGGTTCCGCAGCTCCGCAACAATATCACCGTCAAAAAGCGTCATGATAAGGATAACATCGGGATTACGGTCTATGATTGCCTCAACCCCCGGGGTAAACCAGTCCGGCCGATCGGCAAAAACATTGTACGCCCCGACAGTGTTTATCATTTCAGTGATATAGTTGTCCCGCCCGATGGTCACCATATAGGGTGGATAAGCCATCTCAAAATAAACCGAGCGCTTTGTTGTGATGGACGCGCCGATTTCCGCAATGCCATCCACCGTCGCCTTCATCTCCCTGACCATGTCCTCCGCCCGATCCTCCACGCCGAAAAGCCCCCCGATGAAGCGGATATCCGCATAGATGCCGTCGATAGTTTTACTGATTGGTAGATAGATCACCGGAATCCCCACTTCCTTCATCAGCGCGAAGGGATCCTCCCCGGAAACCGTTTGATTATGCCCGGCGGCAATGATAAGGTCCGGATCAAGGGCCACAATAAGCTCCCCATCGGGGTAGGAAAAATCTATCAGGGCTATATCTGCGGGAACACCCGTCAAAACGGCAGAAAATTCATCTGCGGCGATGATTTTTTCCCCCAGCCCAAGCCCCAGCAGTATTTCTGTGTTTGAGGGGGCGGTGGAAATAATCCGGTTACGCTCCCCCGGTAAGGCAATGGTGTTCCCTGCCCGGTCGGTTATCGTTACCGTTTCACTTTTTTGCGTACAGGCAGATAGTAATAGTGTTGCTACTATACAGATGGCGAGGGGTTTAGTCATTTCTTCTCCTTCATTTTTGGTTCCACATTGAACCGCAGGCCCAAGGTTACGGTGATGCCGGGCATGGGGTAAGCGTCAAGGGATTCGTAGGAAGTGTTGAGGAGGTTCCGTGCCGCCGCAAATGCGGTCAGGTTTTTTCCGATTTGCTGATTGACATTTACGTTCAGCAAAAAATGGGGGTCCAGTTCGGCGGTGTTTGCAGTATTGGTGAAACGGAGGCCCTCGTAATGGCCGGATAATAACACTGAACCGGTCTTCCAGGATACATCCATCGAAACACCGATGGTGTGCATGGGCATATAGGGAATACGTTTATCGTCGGCGAAGTCCAGCTCATCGGTTAAAAGATAACTTAAAAGGTACTGGTAGGAAAGGGAAAGGCCAATCGTTTTGAAGGGACCGGAAGAAAAGGGAATTTCACCCCGTACTTTAGAGTCCAATCCGAAGAAGATCGCTTCCGCCACATTTTCAGGCCGCCAAATTCCGCTGATATTAGACCAATGGATAGAATCCGTAGTCCATTGGGTAAAAAAGGCGCCCTCAAGGTTAACCCAATTTCCATAATGCCAGGCGGCTCCCAGGTCTCCACCCACGCCGTCTTCGGGCTTCAGGTCCGGGTTACCAAACATCTGGCCATCGTCCCAGTAAAGATCTTCAAAGTCGGGATATTTGAAACTACGGTAATAATTATTTTTAATGGTCAGAGATTCAAGAGGCGTCCAGAGGAAGCCGAGTTTCGGTACCGGCGTCACGGGCTGCTCCGAGGGTCCGTTGAAAGCCGCCTTTATTGAAGGGATAATCAAAAATGTTTTGTGGGCTTTATATTCCGCCGTAAAGTAGAGACCGCCGTCATGACGGCTGCGCAGGCCGATATCCGTGGAGTCCAAAAAGTTGAAGCGGTAATCCCACCCGGACCTGAGGGTAAGCTGCGACAGCGGATACCAGGTCCAGCGGTTTATTGCGGTGATCATATGCTGATTGTGGAGGGAACTGCTTCCCGCAGGTCGCTCATATTCCAGAGATTGCCAGGTATGGCTCAGACTGACTTCGGTGGCGAGATCGTCCCGCAATGCACGGGGCATGTCGAGCATGATGTTTTGCCGGGTAGAAAAGTCGGTTTGCGTTCCCGCTACGGCAGCCATCCCCGATAGGGGAATATTCTTGTCGCCGTAATAGAGGTCGGCGGAAACAATCAGCTTTGAATAATCATCCGGTAAATTCCGGATATATGAGCCGGAGATCCCGGTATCCCATATCTCATTGGACTCTTTCCGGCGTGTTGTGTTAAAAATAGTATCTTTATAGAGGAAATGATTCGCGGCGCGGTTGGCAAACAGGTTGGCCGACCAGGAGTATTTTTCCGCGCCGAATCCCGCAAAGAGGGAATAATTTTGGGTATCAACCAGATCTTCCCAATGGGGGCTTCCCTTGCTTCCATCCCATTCCCGGTACGCCCCGGGCATCGCCGAGGTATTAGCGATACTACCCCCCAGCCGCAAACCGGGTTTTTGCTTTTTGACCGTGATGATGTTTATGACCCCGCCCAATGCGCCTGAAACATTGTATTTGGTATCCGAGCCGCCGTAGATTACCTCGATCCGTTCAATGGCGTTAAGGTCGAGTTGGCTTAAATCAAATTCGCTTCCCATGGGAGAATTGGCGGGAACCCCGTCTATGAGAAAGGCGATACGCTCCGAATCGAAACCCCGCAGATTAATATCTGCCTGGTTCCCATAGCCGCCGTACTGGGTAATACCCAGGTCCAGGGTTTCCTGTAGGAGGGTTGCCAAATCCGGGGCGTTATGGCGGTCAATTTCATCTTTGGTCACCACCTTCATCTGCTGGGTGGTTTCCGGACTGCCGGTTACAGTGAGTCCCTCACCCTCCATAAGGAGAAGCTCCTCATCGGAGAACTCACCCCCGGTTTCCTGTGCGCTAATCGTACAGGGAAGACAGAGGACACATAAAACCAGGATAAGGGCCGGAACTAATCTCCCGGCCCTTGGTAAATAGGAAGCCATTAAGCAGAACCGGACTATTGTCTGGTTTGGGGTGAGGCCATAGACAGTTCACCGCCATATAAACTGATGTTTGCGGGTTTGAATTTCTCCTTGGCCTCGGCCAGGGTCGCGACCTCTACCACTGAATAATCAGATGCATAGGCGCTTCCCAGTTTAACCGTTGATGCCGTTAAATCCTTGAAATAAACACCCTGGTATTGTCCCACTTCGGCACCAAAGCCTAGGTCATACACAGTATATTGGACAATAATGACCCCCGCAGTTTCACTAAAGTTGTAGATATATTCAATGCTGCCGGTAAAACCGGTGGTAACGCTGTCCCAAGTGGACGAATAGACCATGGTAGAATCGGTAATCGTATACCCATCTCCAGCTCCACTGTCCCAGGTACCTTTAAGCCCGCTATTGAGCATGCCGTCATCAATGAAGCCATCGGAATCGTCCTTACATCCCGCCAACGACAGCGCCCCCATAAGAAGGCTCAGCACGAAAACGAGGACACCTACCGGCGTCCTTTGGGAAGCCACGCGCCCAAAAACGCGGGTTTTCCCAACCGAAAAATTGTGTGTAAACATGGCTTTACTCCTTTCCGAAGAAAAGGAGCCTGGAAACCGTAACGAACCTGTGGTTCGCAGTCCCCTGTGGACGATAGTCCACTTGGAAAAAATACCGGATTTAGAATTCGGCTTTTTTCCAGGCTCTTACCTCGAAGCCCGAAAATTGGTCGTATATCAAAGTTTCCTGGCTAATGGGTCAGACCTACTGGTCTGCGTTTTCCATCGGTCTTCCCAAGCAGAGAACCTGAAGGTTCTTTGGACTAACAGCCCAAGCTCAGTGACCGTTTGCGATGGATTTTCCCAATCACAGTTACGGGTTAGCGGGGGATTCTCCGAACGGTCTGCGTCCGGCCCCTCTTCCTTTGAAATATACAATTTGGAGTATAGGGGATGATTCCGGGGCTGTCAAGTGTTTTTTACAAAGTTTTTTGGCATATATCAGGTTATGTGAAATGTCCCCTAAACCGTATGAAAAAATATACACTTGAATAAAATTATAATATGAATTATAATGAAATCATGAATATAGACACCGTTAATGCCTTAGAAATGGCTATAAAGAATGAAAATTTACTCAAAAAATATAACCTGGAAAAGATAGGCATATTCGGCTCATTTGCCCGCGGGGAAAAAGCCAATGATATTGATTTTTTTGTAGATAAAGAAAATTATAATATTGCGGCACTGGTAGGATTAAAAAACGATTTAGAGAAATTAACAAAAAAAGACGTTGACATAATGATCAAAAAATATGCGAATCCCATTGTTTTATACCGTGCTCAAAAGGATATGATATATGTCACCCAATAAAAAAAATGATTTATTGTATCTTATGAATATTTTAGAATATATTGGAAAAGTATGGAAATATACAGAAGAAACTAAAGATGCGGAAGAATTATATGAACTTAACGAACAATTAAATTTAAATGCATCATTAACATTATTGGCAAATATTGGTGAAAATATATCAAAAATAAGCGACACATTAAAACAGGAATATCCTGATATAGAATGGCAACAAATTAAGGATTTTAGAAATAGAATTGTACATGATTATACCGAAATTGATTTGGTAATAGTTTTTGAAATTATAACAAAAGACTTGAAAACATTAAAACCAAAGTTTGAAAATATTATAAGAAAAAATATTGAAAATAAAATATTTGATATTGAAGAAATAAAAATAAGTAAAGAAAGCAAATATTATAAAAACATTGATTTTGAAGAAATAATATAAGGTACTTCATAATCGTCCAATTTATATTGCCGGTAGAAAAAACGCCCGGAAACGCGTTGAGTCACAGGACGCGCCTCCGGGCTGACATGAAGAGAGATGTTTTTTAATAGAAACCCCCCCTGCTTTCTCATACGATCTACCGGGAAGAGGATCCGATGAAGGAAAACAAGGGTCATGTATTCAAGAATGCCGCGTTCCAAGGCTACACCCCTCAATACAATTTTCTAAAATCAAATTGCCGGTGGAGAGAAAAGGAGTAGCTATATTGTAAGAAATAAGCATTTGGTACCTCCGGCTCAGTCCACGAAGCCTACAGTTTTGTGCGACCCGCAGACTGCGAACTGCAGACCTATGGTCTGAACGGTCCGTCTTGTCTGAATGGTCCGGGTATATCAAAGTTTCCTGGCTAATGGGGCGGTTGTTAACAACCGTGTTTTCCATCGGTCTTCCCAAGCATCGAACTTTAGTTCGCGGACCTACTGGTCCGCGCTCAGTGACCGTTTGCGGACCAATAGGTCCGGCGATGGATTTTCCCAATCACAGTTACGGGTTAGCGGGGGAATGGCGGCATTGCCGCTTCACCCCTCTTCCTTTGAAATATACAATGTGGAGTATAGGGGATGATTCCGGGACTGTCAAGCGTTTTTTTTGGCATCTTCAATAATAGGAACGCAAATTTTTACATTTTAGTGTTGTCCGTGAGTTTTCCCGGGTAAGTTACTTAACATTTATTAAGTAACTGCGAATTGAAGTTTGGTATATTCCAGGTTATGCGAAATGGGGGTTAAATTGGTTGGAAATTAAAAGAACCGGAAAAAGATATTGACAAAATAAATACAGACGATATACCATACAATATGAACATAAAGAAAAAAGCCGCTTTTTATTGGAGTGGTGGAAAAGATTCCGCTTTGTCTCTTCAAAAAATATTTAATGAAAACGAATATGATGTTGTTTCATTAATAACATCTCTTAATGAAGAAACACACAAATCTTCTGTTCACTCCATTCCTTTGGAATTTTTAAAGAAACAAGCAGATAGTATAGGACTGCCGCTCTACAGCGTATTGTTTGCAAAAGATTTAAAAAATTATGATCAAAAAACAAATGAAATAACGAATTACTTTAGAAATAAAAGTGTTACCCATTTTATCTTTGGCGATATTTTTTCTGAAATGATAGCATATAGAGAAAATAAATTCAATCCATTGGGAATTCAAGTTGTAGAACCTCTTGCCCATAAAACATCAGAAGAAATCATGGAGGAATACCTAAAATCAGGAATAAAAACAAAAATAATTGTAACATTGGCAGATAAATTAGATAGAACATATATTGGAAAAGATTTAGATGAAGATTTAATAAAATTATTACCTGAAAATATAGATATTTGTGGAGAAAATGGCGAATACCATACAGTATCTTATGGTGGAAATATATTTAAGAAAGAAATTATATTTTCATTAGGAGAAATACATAAAATTTCATACGACATTACATTGGATAACGGAAAAATAAATAGTTTTGAATATTGGCAAGCGGAAATAATTATATAAAATATTTTGGAAACCCACGAATTAAAAACAATAAACCGGAGGAAAAGAAACATGGGAAAAAATAGCCTAATCGAAAAATATACCTATAGGGTTGAATGGTCGGAAGATGATAAGGTTCATATTGCCCGATGCCTGGAATTTCCGTCCTTGATGGCACATGGGAATACGGCGGGGAAAGCATTGTTGGAAATTGAGAAAGTAGTTACTGAAAGTATAAAATGGATGAAGGAGGAAAATGAATTAATTCCTGAACCATTTGGGTTAAAAAAATTCAAGGGAAATTTAACCTTGAATCAATACATTTTATCAAAAATATCATAAAATGTATTGGGAAAAACCTGATTCATTCCAACAAACATTCTACTCTTTTATTATATTGATGGCAAAATAATGCCGTATTTCTTTCGCACAAACGTTAGGCGACATACGGGCTAAAATGGCTGGGAATATATTTTGATTAAATATACCGGAAATGGGTTGACAAAAATATTGATATAAAGTAAATTTAATAGGAACCTTATTTAAGGTGGTGAAAACAATTTTTAGCAGGAGGATTCCAATGGGGATTTATGATATTTTGGTTAAAGATATAAATGGTCAGGAAGTTTCTTTGAATGTGTTTCATGGAAAGGTTCTTCTAATTGTTAATACAGCAACTGGCTGTGGCTTTACACCTCAGTATGATGGTTTACAAAAATTATATGACGATTATAAGGATAAAGATTTTGAAATACTTGATTTCCCCTGTAATCAATTTGGGCATCAAGCACCGGGAACTGAATCGGAAATTAATGATTTCTGCATATTAAAATATCATACGACATTTCCTCGTTTTGCTAAAATTAATGTCAATGGGTATGATGAAAGTCCATTATATATTTTTTTGAAAAACCAACAAAAAGGTATATTGGGCTCAAAAAATATAAAATGGAATTTTACAAAATTTCTGGTTGATAAATCTGGCGATGTTGTAAAACGTTATGGGCCAGATAAAAAACCTGAAATTATTGAATCTGATATAAAAAAATTACTAGAATAATAATGGAGTACGCCCGTACGTCGCCTAACATACGGTTTGCGACATATTTTGGGAAATTCTGACAAATGTTATAAAAAATAATACCTTGGGTCCGGCGATGGATTTCCCCAATCACCGTTACGGGTTAGTGGGGGAATGGCGGCATTGCCGCTTCACCCCCTCTTCCTTTGAAATATACAATTTGGAGTATAGGGGATGATTCCGGAACTGTCAAACGATTTTTTGTTGACATTTATCTACTAGTCAACTATGCTAGTTTACAGGAGTATTTATGACCATCGGAACATTTGATGCCAAGACCCATTTAAAAGACACCGATACTATTATTGAAACTATAGGAGACCGCGCCTGATGCCTGCCGTCATGCTTCAGGGTACCGGCTCGGATGTGGGTAAGTCGGTTCTGGTGGCGGGGCTTTGCCGGGTGTTCGCAAATCGGGGATTGGCGGTGCGTCCCTTCAAAGCGCAAAACATGTCCAACAATGCGGCCCCGACCGCCGATGGCGGGGAAATCGGGCGCGCCCAGGCATTGCAAGCCCAGGCCTGCCGCGTCAAGCCAAGTATCCACATGAATCCGGTGCTTTTGAAACCCGAATCAGATACCACCGCCCAGGTCATTGTTCATGGCTCGGTGTACGGCAAGCTTGGGGCGGCGTATTTTAACGGCGGCCGCGCTTCTCTGCTTGATCCGGTGATGCAATCCTTTGAACGATTAAAGGCCGAAAGCGATCTGGTGATCGTTGAGGGCGCCGGCAGCCCGGCGGAAATTAACCTGCGAACCGGCGACATCGCCAATATGGGTTTTGCCCGGCCTGCCGGTGTGCCGGTCATCCTGGTGGGCGATATTGATCGCGGCGGGGTCATCGCATCGGTGGTCGGTACTAAAACTATTCTTGACCCGGAAGATGCGGCGATGATCAAGGGGTTTCTCATCAACCGGTTCCGTGGGGATGTATCGCTTTTTCAGGACGGCTACCGGGCCATTGAGGAACGAACCGGTTGGCGTGGTTTAGGGATTGTGCCCTGGATTGCCGCGGCACGCAGCCTGCCGGAGGAGGACGCCATACCGGCGGATATCCGCGGCAAGGACGGCGTGACCATCGCGGTCCCTCTGCTTCCGCGCATTGCGAACCACGATGATTTTGATGCGCTTGAGGCAGAGGCATCGGTGCGCATCATCCGTGTGCCGCCGGGGCAGGCCTTACCGGGAAACGCCGCTTTGGTCATATTGCCCGGAAGTAAGGCGACCATCAGTGACTTAGCATTTCTGCGGGCCCAGGGGTGGGACCTGGACTTAGCCGGGCATATCAGGCGGGGCGGATATGTGCTGGGCCTCTGCGGCGGCTACCAGATGCTGGGAAAAACGATTGCCGATCCGTTGGGCCTGGAAGGAACGCCGGGGGTGGTCCCGGGGCTTGGCCTGCTGCCGGTGAACACGGTGCTTGGCGCCGACAAGCGGGTAACGGAAGTCGATGGAATAAGCCTCCGCGACCGCACGCCGTTCCGGGGTTATGAGATCCATTGCGGACAAACGGAACTTGATTCCGGAGCCGAGCCTTTCCTCCGGCTTTCCAATGGCAGCCTGGACGGCGCGGTCAGTCAGGATGGGCATATCGCCGGCTGCTATGTTCATCGCTTGTTTGACGATTCACGGCAGCGGACCCGCTGGCTGACCCTGCTGGGAGGCGCCGCGTCGGATGGGATTGACCAAACCGCGCGGGTTGAGGCGGCGCTGGATGCGGTGGCGGCGGAACTTACCGGCTGTCTTGATATCGAAGGTATCCTTAGTATCGCCTTCTCGGATGAAAGTATCTTTACTAAAAAGGATTAGGAAATGGGAAATATTTTAAGGCGCCCCCGGCTTATTATTGCGGCGACAGCGCTTATCACGTTGTTTTTTGGATTGCAGTTTCCGCGCGTACAGATGGACAATAATAATTTGCGGTTTGTCCCTACCGATGACGAGGCGCGGGTCACCTCTGCATGGATAGACGACACCTTTGGTTCATCACTTTTTGTTTTAATAGGGCTGCAGCGCAAATATGGGACCGTGTTTGAAGTAGATTTTTTGCAGCAAATAAAAGAATTTGGCGCAGAGATTAGACAAATCGAAACGGTTGATGATGTAAACTCAATCATGGATGCAGACTACATCACCGGTGATGCCGATTCAATTATTGTGGAAAATTTAGTGAGCGATGATTTCAGCGGCACACCGCAGGAAATTGCCGCTTTAAAGCAGCGTTTGCTTTCGTGGAATATGTACGACCGCTCCCTTGTTTCTGATGACTTTACCGCAACACAAATATATGTGCCGCTGCTCATAGATGGTGAAAAGGCCGGTGATCCCGAATCAATTGCAAGTTTTTTGCAGATACGCGATAAGGCCAACGAGACCTTCAAGGATAGCGCCGTAGTGTATGTTACGGGGATGCCCGTAATAATCAGTACGATAAATGAATCCATGGGGAAAGATTTACGATTTTTAATTCCAATCGTTATACTTGTGATCATTTTTGTAGTGTATCTTCCGCTTCGTAATATGACCTTTGTTTTTTTGTCGCTGTTGGCGGTTCTTCTTGCAACGATATGGAGTATTGGCGCGATGCCGCTGTTTGGTATACGGATGTCGATTATCGCCAGTGTGCTTCCGGTTATACTGATTGCGGTGGGTAATTCATACGGATTGCACGTTATTATCCATTATATAGAACTGTCAAAAAAAGATTTTGGAACCATGAGCCGCGAAGAACATACCGCGTATGTTATTGAGTTAATGCGCATTGTACGCAAACCAATTTTCCTGGCCGCAGTTACAACGCTGGTAAGTTTTCTATCCTTTTGTGTTACCAAAGTTATGCCCATCCGTGAGTTTGGCTATTTCGCGGCATTCGGTGTATTGGCCGCATTTGTGCTTTCTTTGTTTTTAACCCCGGCTTTACTAATCCTGCGCGGTCCAAAGGATTTCAAGAAAATAAAAGACAAAAAAAATAATGCGTCATTTGCCGATGGATTATCGAACGGGCTTGTGGGGATTGTAAAAAAACGCGGTACTGTTTTTGTTTGCGCGGTGGTGATCGTTTCTATCTCAATATATGGCTCAACAAAAGTTGTTACCGACAATATTTTTGTGCAGTATTTTAAAAGCACATCCGGTATCGCTAAATCGGACGCCTTTATCCGTGAAAACTTTGGCGGTTCAAAAGTTATAAGCATTGTGATGCAGGCCGAAACTCAGGAGGAGTTGCTGCATCCCGATTCTTTAACGGCGGCGGATGATCTTAACAAGTACCTTTTGGCGAATGTCCCGTCCGTAGGAAAGATCATGGGTTTTACCGATATGATAAAACGGGTAAACCAGGTTTTTAATGCCAACGAAAGCTCCGATGGCATACAATCGTCGGCGCCGCAATTCGATACGGCGCAATCGGATAATGACGAGCCGGATTTTGGGTTCGGATTTGGATTTGATGAAGAAGAAATACCTGTTGTCGGGGAAACACCGGGTATTCCCACTAAAACAGAAATAGAAAAAAATCCCGTGATGCAGCAAAATGATTTTATTGGAATGCTCGACAAAGCGGGGGGTGTTCAAAAAAATTTAAACGCAAGCGATCTGATATGGGAAATTAAAAAGCTGAACAATTATGAAGGGACTGCCTATTACGAAATCCCCTCTGATCCGGCGCGTTACGGGAAACAAACAAAGGAAGATTTGCAGCGGCTGGTGTCAAACTATCTTGTGCTGATTGCGGGTAATAATAGCTCGTATTCAAATGATCCGCTTGAGCCCACCGCAATAAAATCAACGGTGCAGCTGCGCACCTTAGGTCAGATTGATACCGATGTTGTTATTCAAAAAATAAATCAATTTGTAAAAGATAATTTCCCCCAAAACATAAAAGTTACCGTTGGCGGCGCCGCACTGGTGGAAGGGTCTACAAACATTCGTGTTGTGCAATCCGTATGGTCATCGGTACTAATCGCTTTTGTATCGGTGTTTTTTATTGTGGCCTATTTTAATAAATCATTATGGGCGGGGCTGATAGGAGTGCTGCCGCTTATCATATTGATTTTATTGAATTTTGCCGTTATGGGATTTTTACAAATCAAATTGAATATTGCAACGGCAATGATTGCAAGCGTAAGCATAGGTATAGGTATTGATTATACAATACACATTATGGAAGCATATAAACGTGCCTATAAAGAAAGCGGCGGCAGGGGTGATTTTCTTTTTAGCGCATACCGCACAAGCGGCATCGCAATCATAGCCGACGCAGTGTCTACCGCCGCAGGTTTTGCGGTACTGCTTTTTTCACAATTCGTTATGCTTGCGGAATTCGGTTTACTTGTGGCGTTTTCGCTGCTTGCAAGTGCGCTTACGGGCCTTGTCCTGGTACCCATGCTGATGGCCTGGATAAAGCCAAAGTTTGTGGAGAAATAATAGCGGAATTGATACGCACCTATGGCGGTTTAAATTGTAAGGAGATGGTATATGAAAAGCTTTTTTGTATGTTTGGGAATGTTGGTATGGACATTCAGTTTGTCCGCACAGAATGCGGCCGGCATAGTCGAAGCATCCCGGAACAGGATACAGGCGGACACCATATCTACACAGTCCCGCATGGTGATTACCGCAAAGAACGGTACAACAACTGAGCGGGCAATAAATCAATATTCTAAAGATGATGCCGCAGGGAAAAGCCGTATCATCATTGAGTTTCTAACCCCGGCAAGCGTTAAAGGCACCCGCTTTCTCACCATGGAAAATCGATCGGGCGCTGACGACCGGTTTATATTTTTACCTGAATTAAACAAGGTTCGCCGTATCGCCGCCGGCGAAGGATCGGGCAGTTTCATGGGCACCGATCTTTCATACGATGATATTTCTTCCGCCGATCGGGAAGTCGACAAAGATACACACCGTCTTTTAAAGGAAGAATCCTTGAACGGCGATGTTTGCTATGTAATTGAGTCAATACCGAAGGACGGGACCTATCAGTACGGCAAAATAATTTCATGGATAGATAAAAATAATTCCGTTACCCGCAAATTAGAATTGTACGACAAAAAAAACACTTTACAGAAGGTGTTTGAAACACTTGAACTAAAGGACGTACAGGGACGTCTCTCACCCTGGGTAACAAAAATGACTACGCTTTCCGCCGGAACCTTTACCACAATTTATATACAAAAGTTAGCCTATGATTCAAATATACCGGAGGGCGCATTCACCACTGCGTATCTTGAAACGGGGAGGGCAAGATGAAGCGCTTGCTTTTTTCTCTTCTCATTGCGGGCCTCGTTCTTATTCCGGGAACGGTCCGGGCGGATGATGATTTTGGTTTTGGCTTCGGGGATGATTCAGAGAATAACCCGGCAGAACCTGCACAGGCGGTGAGCGTAAAATTAGGGGGGGAGGTTTCGGCCGGACTCGCCCTCTTCCCCTATGATTTTAGATCCAAAGCCAATGCAAAGGCCGTAGATCCGGGGGATATCTTTTCGGGCAAGCTCAACTTCAACGCATCCTCCCGGTATGCCGATGCAGTTATCAACTTTACTATTTCCTCCGACAGCTTCCGGGATTTGGGAACCTTTCATCAAGAACCCAGGTCTACCCCAAAGCTCATTAACGAAGCGTATCTTCGCGCTTATTTAGGCCCGGTAAACATTGAGGGAGGACTCCGTAAGCTCACCTGGGGAAAGGCGGACAGCCTTGGCCCCCTGGATGTAACCAATCCCCTGGATTATTCGGACCTTACCAACATCACCGATTCGCAGGGCCGCAAGATCGCCCGGCCTATGGTCCATGCATCCTGGTCTGTCGGCGGCTTTTCAAAACTGGAGGCGGTTTTTATCCCCGCCTTTCAGGGCCACCGGTTTGATCTCGACAGCTTCGGCCGCTGGTACCCCACGGCGATAACTGATGATCGTGCTCAGGATATGGTCGGCGGGATTATTGATGCGGCTTATGACAAATCAACCTTGCTTGGGAATGGCGTCGCCCAAGGGATTGCCAATGATCCTACAGTATTGCAAAGAATGAGTGTTACCATTCCTCCCACCAAGGGACTTGAGTATGCTCAGGGGGGAATCCGCTTTACTACCACTATCGGACCCGCAGATATCGGCGTACAATATTACTATGGGAATCTCTTCAGGCCATCCCTTAGTCTTACGGGAGTGGATGCTTTTTTGAATATTACCGCTGTCACCGGTGCGCCGGGACCGTATCCTAAACCCCGGATCGAGTACAACCGTTACCACCAAATCGGTATGGATTACGCACAGGTGCTTTTCGGTTTTAATGTCCGCGCCGAATTTGCCGCCAATATCACCAATGACCTTTCCGGGGATGACGGGGCGGTTTACAATCCCTTCCTCGCCTGGTCTCTGGGTTTTGACCGGGATATATTCCGGGGACTCGTTGTGAACCTGCAGGCAAATGAAACAATCCGTCTTTTGAACGACAAGGTGAACAGTAACCCCGCGTTGGATACCGAAGCAGATTCTCCCATAACCAATACGGCGCTTACCTTCCGGATATCCAAAAAACTGTTACAGGAAAAACTGGAGTTAAAGCTCACCAATATCTGGAACATCGAAGCTATGGATTTTTACTGCATCCCCGCAGTTTCCTATACCCTTGGTGATTTGACAGCGGAACTTTCCGGGGGCATCTTCGGCGGCAAGGATGGGGGAGAACTAGGCCAGTACCGGGATAACCATTTTGTTAAGGCGATACTGACCTATAGTTTCTAAACTTACTTTACCGTGATCAGCTCATAGGTTCCGCTGCCCAACCCAATCTTTTCCGCATGGCTGATTTGGGTCTGCCAGTCCGTGGTGGGGTGGATGTCGGTTAAATGATCCGCATGTCCGTGGCTGTCCTTGTGGGTTTGCTCCCGTTCCGAAATGATACTGGTAGCAATCGCCGGCGCGGCGTTCACTGCGTCAATGCAGGCTTTGTCCAGGGCAACCGGGTCAAAGCCGGCGAAGATTCCGATATCCGGAACAATCGGCGCGTCGCTTTCCCCGTGGCAGTCGCAGTAGGGGGAAACCTGGTTCACCACGTTGATGTGGAAATTGGGCCGCCCGTGTACCACCGCCTGGGTGAATTCGGCGATCTTGCAGTTCAGCGCCGCATTGCTGGAGCTGCTATCGTTTGAGATGGCATGGAAGTTACAGGCCCCGATACAGCGGCCGCAGCCCACGCAGAGATTGTGATCAATGACCGCTTTAGCGGTTCCGGCTTTTTTAGCGGCGTCAAACAGAATGGCGTTCTGGTTACAGAATTTGGTACAGCCCTTACAGCCGGTACACTCATTCTGATCAACCGTGGGCTTACCATCGTTGTGCATGATCATCTTGCCCCCCCGGCTGCCGCTCCCCATGCCGAGATTTTTGAGCGCCCCGCCGAAACCGGTGCCCTCGTGGCCCTTAAAGTGATTCAGGGAGATGACAATATCCGCGTCCATAATCGCCCGGCCAATCTTCGCCGTCTTGCAGTAGATCCCGCCGGGGACTGGAACGTCCACATCATCGGTCCCCTTGAGACCATCGGCGATGATATTCTGACACCCCGTGGACAGGGGCGAATAGCCGTTTTCAAAGGCCGCGTCCATGTGCACCAGGGCATTGTTCCGCCGCCCCACGTACAGAGTGTTGCTGTCCGTCAGGAAGGGCTTGCCCCCCAGGGCCTTAATCTTGTCCGCCACCACCTTGGCAAAGTTGGGCCGGAGGAAAGCCAGGTTTCCCGGCTCCCCGAAGTGGATCTTAATAGCCACATACTTCTGATTAAAATCAATTTGCTCAATACCGGCCTTCTGAATCAAACGATTCAGTTTATCCAGCAAACTGTCTCCGACTTTACAACGCATATCGGTAAAATACACCTTTGATGCGGGCATACCGATACCTCCTTCTATACATTTATTAGCATGTCAGACATGCCACACTTGAAGCGCTTTTTTCAGGGCGTCATTAAAGAACAGCCAGTCATGGCCGCCCGCCCATGCCTCATAGGAATAATCCAGGTTCAGTTTTTCTACCTGTTCCTTGAAGCGTACATTTTCCTTTTGGAGATTGTCCTCGGTTCCGCATGCCGCATAGATCTTCGGCTGCACCGTTCCGGAAGCAGCTTTCTTCGCCAGTTTGATGATCTCGTCCCCGTCGGTGTAGGAAAGCTGCTCGCCAAAGACGGATTGGAAATCCCGGAGTATCGTCTCCGCTTCCGGCCCCCCGGTTTTTAGCCAATAGTCGGCATTTTTCCGCAGCCCGTTCAGGTGCTCGTCGATAAACAAACAGGCAGGGGAAATGGCCCCGCAAAATCCGTACTGCTCAGGCTTGCCCAGGGCTATTTTCAGGGCGCCGTAACCACCCATGGAACAGCCGATTACCGCAGTATCTTCCCGCTTGGCGGATATATTGAACACCTTTTTGCATATTTCGGGAAGCTCATCGCCGACGTAGGTATAGTAATTGTACCCGTGCTTCATATCCGCGTAGAAACTTCTCCCCACCGCCGGCATGACGAACAACACATTGTAATCCCTGGCAAAAATCTGCAGCAGGGTACTGTCGATCCAGGAATTCTGATCATTGTGAAGGCCGTGGAGGAGATAGCATACCCTGTAGGCCCCCTCATCCAAATGCTGATCGGGCGCCAAAACGGATATTCCCGTATACAGGTGCAGCACCTCCGAATACACATTTCCGCGTAGTATCATTGTTCTCTCCTATTGGGCCGTTTTTTGCCCGATTTTTGACAGGGCTTTAGCCCAAGTATCCCGAAGCCCCACCGTTTTATTGAAGACCGGCGCTCCTCCTGCGGATGTATCCGGGTCACGTACAAAATACCCAAGCCGTTCAAACTGAAACCGATCCCCGGCCGCCGCCGCAGACAGGTACTTTTCGCCATAGGCATTGGAAACAATCTCCAGGGAATTGGGATTGATGTTGTCCAGAAAGGTTTTCCCCGGCGCAACCTCCATGGGCCGCTCCACCGCGAACAGGTGGTCGTAGATCCGCACCTCAATGGGGACGGCGTCCTCTGCGGAAAGCCAGTGGATGGTACCCTTCACCTTGCGGTTATCCGGGGCGTTACCCCCCTTGGTTTCCGGATCGCAGGTGCAATGCACCGCAGTAATACTACCCGCAGCATCCTTGTCGAATCCCGTACAGGTAACGATATACCCGTACCGCAGCCGCACCGAATTGCCCGGAAAAAGTCGGAAGTATTTGGGCGGCGGAACTTCCTCAAAATCCTCCCGCTCTATCCAGAGTTCACGGGTAAAGCGTAGCTTCCGGGTCCCCGCCGACGGGTCTTCGGGGTTGTTCACCGCCTCAAGCTCATCGTCTGCAGCATCCCAGTTATCAATGATAAGTTTTAGGGGCCGCAGCACCGCCATCACCCGGGGGGACCTCTTGTTCAGATCCTCCCGCAGGCAATACTCCAAAAAGGCAATGTCCACCATGCTGTCGGTCTTGGCAACGCCGATTTGGGAGATAAAGCTGCGAATGGCCTCCGGGGTATAACCTCGCCGCCGGAGCCCCGCAATGGTGGGCATCCGGGGATCATCCCAGCCGGACACGTACTTTTCCTGGACCAGCTTAAGGAGCCACCGCTTGGACAGCACCGTATGGGTTATATTCAGCCGGGCAAATTCAATCTGGCGGCTGGGGAACACCTCAGCCTCGCGGATAAACCATTCGTACAGGGGCCGGTGGATTTCGTATTCCAGGGAGCAGAGGGAATGGGTGATCCCCTCCCTGGCATCCGAAAGGGGGTGCTGGAAATCGTACATGGGGTAGATGCACCACTTGTTTCCGGTACGGTAATGGGTTTCCCGGCGGATACGGTACATCACCGGGTCCCGCAGAAGCAGATTGGGGTGGGCCATGTCAATCTTTGCCCGCAGGGTCTTGGCCCCGTCGGGGAACTCCCCCGCCCGCATCCGGGCCAGCAGGTCCAGGTTTTCTTCTATAATACGGTCCCGGTACGGGCTGTTCCGCCCCGGTGGGGTGTTGGTAATATTGTTTTTATCCGCCACCGCCGTCCCCCGGTACTCGCTCATCTCCTCATCGGTCAGGTCGTCCACATAGGCATGGCCCTTCCTGATGATTTTTACCGCCAGTTCGTAGAGGTATTCGTAATAGTCCGAGGCGTAGTACTCCCGGTCTTCCCAGTCGTAGCCCATCCATTTGACATCCCGCTTGATGGCTTCAACGTAGGAAACATCCTCTTTTTCCGGGTTGGTATCGTCAAAACGGAGGTTACACTTGCCCTTGAACCGTTCCGCCATGGAAAAGTCGATGTAAAAGGCCTTGCAGTGACCGATATGGAGCCAGCCGTTGGGCTCCGGGGGAAACCGGGTATGAACATAGCCGAACCGGCCGCTTTTGAGGTCCGCGGCGATAAAATCGCTTATGAAATCACTTGTAAAGTCCGCACCGTTCTCCCTGAACGCTGACTCTTCCGCCATATAAAAATGTTCCTCCGCGCAGGCGTACCTATGGATATAAAATAGCATAAAAACGTTTTTTTAACAATAAGGCAACGTAAAGCCGGGCTAAAAATTAGTGAGGTAGCAGATACCCAGCAGCAGCACCGCCCAAAGTCCATCCTTGCAGGGATCCGTTGCACCGGCCCCTTTGGCTTCCCCGGTTCCGTCACCGGTCGGCTTGAAGCGGCCAATTTGCCCTCCATACCACCAGAAAAGCCCCATCTGGGTATCGATCCTGAAAGCATACTCGGCAAAATCGTCCCGGTAACTCTGGGGGCCGAAAAGTAGATGCGCCAACTCCTCCAGGATACCGCTAAATTCCTTCAGTGCCTTCCGGTAATTTTCCCGCTCAATATCGGCGATAAACCCGGGAAGGCGGTCCTGGAGCTTATCTTTCCGGGCCTCATCGGACTTTTCCACCCAGGTTTTTTGAATCAGCAGGTCCAGATTATTCTGAAAATGTCCCAAAAATTGCGCCAAGTCCCGGTCCGACCGCTGGGTATTCAGCAGCCGCGTATAATCCGCCCTGATTCCCAGAATCCCGGCAAAGTTCTCCGCCGCCTTCACCGCCGGCCCTTCTCCCGCCGGGCTGTGTCCTATGGGAAACAAATCTTCCACCGTTTTCCGATATTCCTGGGGTATGACATCATAGGCGTTGGGCGCGTGACCGTACATGTACTAACCATGCTGATAAATGCGTAGCGTGTCAAGCCTCGTATGTGGCCAGCTCAGGAATTCCAAATTTAACCACAGACCTCACGGACAGCACGGACAAAGACGAGGCTTGCCGGTGAATCCAGGGCGCAGGTTATGAATTATTTGGCAGCAACCGGATTAAAACTGGGTTTTCTGGTAAATTTTTGTGCGTTCCCCAAGGTGGAAATCATAAAGATCGTCCGTTAATCTGTCGGTGAGGGTCGGTGTGGTCGGTGGTTTTTCCTAATTTGGAATTGCCGGTGGCCAGCCTCGCATGTGGCTTTCACTTTTATTCCATTCCGGGATACTATATTTCTATGACAGAGTATAATCCTGACATAAAGCCCTACCTAAAGTGGGCCGGTGGAAAGCGGCAGTTGTTATCGGAAATCAAACGGCACATTCCGGTTCCCGCCGACGGGTATACCTACTATGAACCCTTCGTCGGGGCGGGGGCGGTTTTTTTTGCACTGAGACCTGAGAAAGCGCTCATAAACGATTGTAACACCCAGTTGATCCTGACCTACCGGGTAATAAAAGAAGATGTGGAAGGACTTATCACCATACTGGGGGGGCACAAAAATCACCATGATGAGCAATACTATTACGAAATCCGGAATTTAGATCGCGATACGGCAACGTTCAACCGTTTATCCGGCGCCGAAAAGGCCGCCCGTTTGATATACCTTAATAAAACCTGTTACAACGGCCTGTACCGGGTAAACTCCCGGGGGCTGTTCAATGTTCCCTATGGAAAGTATAAAAACCCTGCGGTGTTTGAAGAAAGCATGTTACAACAAATCAGCGCATATCTGAACAGTAATGATATTACTATTACTAATACTGATTTTGAAGATGCCGTTTCAACGGCGGATGAAAAATCATTTATCTATTTTGATCCGCCCTATCATAGCGCTGATAAAAAAAACTTTACCGGATACCATGCGCAGGGATTCGGAGAGGATGAGCAGATACGGCTGAGAAATGTTATAATACGCATGACTGAACGGGGGGTCAAGTGTCTCTTAAGCAATTCCGACACAGGGTTTGTGCGGGAGATATATACGCATAAAGATTTTGATGTTATACCGGTGCAGGCGAAGCGGGCTATCAATTCAGATGCTGCGGGGCGGGGGAGTGTGGGGGAAGTGCTGGTTAGGAATTGGCGGAGTGAGTGAGCCTATGTTGACCTTTTTGGGGGGTTCAGAGTATAAAAAACCGACCGCTTTTGTTGCAAAGGAGCAGGCCGTGAAAACTTTCCCTTTAGACCGGGCCTTCCAATTCCTGGAACCAGGCCCGACAATTTTGCTTTCCACCTGCTATAAAGGCAAGCCCAACCTTATGACCCTTAGCTGGTCTACGGTCATAGATTTCACCCCCATTTTTGGCTGCATACTCAGCCCCGGCGATTATACCTTTGAGCTATTAAAGAAAACCAGGGAATGTGTGATCGCCATCCCCACAGTAGATCTATTGAATAAGGTTGTGGACATCGGCAATTGCTCCGGCCTGGACACGGATAAATTTGCGCGGTTCAAGTTGACTGCACAAAAAAGCAAATATGTGGGCGCACCGCTTGTAAAGGAATGTTTGGCTAACATCGAATGTAAGGTGACCGACACATCCTTGGCGGGCCGCTATGGGCTCTTTGTCATGGAGGGGGTCAAGGCTTGGTACGACCCCGCGCGGAAAGAACGGCGGACCTTCCATGCGAATGGGGACGGGACTTTTACGGTGGACGGGCGGACCAGGGATTTGCGGGAGCGGATGACGAAGTGGGAGGGGGAGATATAGGGGATGATAATATGGACTATATTGCACACATAAGACCTCTTAAAAATGGAGATTGGGCAGAGCCGCAATCCTTAGAAGCACATCTAAAAGAAACCGCTAAATTGGCGGCTGTATTTGCAGAAGTTTTCAATTCTTCAGAGTGGGCGTATGCTCTCGGTGTTTGTCATGATTGTGGCAAGGGTACATTTGAATGGCAAAATTATATACGGAATAACAGCGGTTATGACGAGAATACTACTTTCGAAACATCCCCAGGAAAATTAGAGCATTCCGGTCCCGGTGCAAAATTGGCGGAGGAAATATTTGGTAAGGGAATAGGCCGGTTCCTGTCATATTGTATAGCAGGTCATCATTCGGGTTTACCTGATTTTGGCGGCCCTCCGAGCGCTTTGGAATTTAGGTTAAAGAAGGGAAAAACTGAAAGTATAACCGGAGAATTTAAAAAACTACTTCCTCCGCTATGTCCCAAAGGCTTTCCGTGGCAATTTAACCCGAATGGACTTGATGTATCACTCTGGATACGGATGCTTTTTTCTTGTCTTATTGATGCAGATCGTTTAAATACGGAAGAATATATGGACCAGGAAAAGAGTAAGAAACGCAAAGGGTATCTTTCTATAGCCGATTTGCTGCAACACTTTAATTCTTATATGGAAAATAAAACAAAACGATCCTCTGAAACAGCCGATGACACTCTGTATAAAGCCCGCCAACAGGTTCTGGCGGATTGCCGGATAGCGGCGGATATGGTTCCGGGATTTTTCTCATTAACCGTTCCAACGGGCGGCGGGAAGACCCTCTCCAGCATGGCTTTTGCTTTAAGACATGCGGAAAAATATAATAAGAAGCGAATAATTTATGTTATCCCCTATACAAGCATTATTGAACAGAACGCTGATGTATTTCGGGATGTTTTTGGAGACGATGAGATCGTTGAGCATCATGCAAGTCTTGATGAGGAAGATTCTACCCTGCGATCCCGGCTTGCAACAGAAAATTGGGATGCGCCGATAATTATAACTACCGCCGTTCAGTTTTTTGAATCCCTTTTCACGGCTAAAACCAGCCGATGCAGGAAGCTTCATAATATTGCGGATAGTGTGATAATTCTTGATGAAGCACAATTGGTTCCTATTGATTTCTTATCGCCCATTTTGGAAGCCATGCGACTTTTGACAGAACATTATCGGGTAAGTTTTGTTATCTGTACCGCAACTCAGCCTGTTTTTGAAGAGCAGAAAAATTTCCCCAAGTTCCCCGGTTTGCCGAAAGGTTCGGTCAGAGAAATTATTCAGGATGTTCCGGATTTGTATAAAAATCTAAATCGGGTTGAAGTAATTCTTCCAAAAGAAAATTCCGATCCGGTGGAATGGCATGATTTAGCCGCCGATTTATCGGGTATTGATCAAGTGCTTTGTATAGTATCTGATCGGAAAAGCTGCCGGGAGCTTCATGCCCTAATGCCCAAAGGGACATATCATCTTTCTGCGCTTATGTGCGCCCAGCACCGCAGTGACGCGATCGCCGAGATTAAAGATAAATTGCATAGAGGAGAATCTGTCCGGGTTATCAGTACCCAGTTGGTTGAGGCGGGGGTTGATATTGATTTTCCGGTTGTATACCGGGCCATGGCAGGACTGGATTCCATCGCGCAGGCCGCAGGAAGGTGCAACCGGGAAGGGAAACTCAATGCCGAGGGGAAGCTTGGTAAGGTGGTAGTCTTCAATGCGCCCCGCAGAGCGCCCGCCGGAACACTCCGAAAAGCAGCGGAAACGGCAGAGCGGATGTGTAAACAGGGCCTGGAAAATCCTATTGATCAGCGTGTTTTTACGCCTTATTTTACCGAACTATACTGGAGGGCTAATTCTTTGGATACTAAGGGAATCATCAATTTATTAAAGCCGACCCCCAGTCTTGGAATCCAGTTTAGGAGCGCCGGCGAATTGTTTAAGCTCATTGATGATAAAAACCAACGGACCATTCTGGTTCCTTATCAGGAAGGAGAAAGGCTTATTGCTTTGTTAAAAAAAAATACTGGTTTTGAAAGAAATTTGTTACGAAAACTGCAAAGATATACGATAAATATATATATCAATCAGTTTGTTGAATTACAAAGAAGGGGTTCCCTGGAAGAGATTGTTCCCGGTGTTTTTGCACTGACCACTACCGTAGAATACGATAAAGCGATAGGTCTGCTTATTGATGAAATGCCAAACAATCCTGAGACATTTATGGTTATTTGAGCGGCAAGACTAATGTGAAAGGAGGGGTGATGAAGGACTGGTGTCTTGAAATATGGGGAGATTACGCCTGTTTTACCCGGCCCGAGATGAAGGTTGAAAGGGTAAGTTATGATGTGATGACCCCCTCCGCTGCCCGGGCGGTTTTTGATGCGATCCTGTGGAAACCGGCCATTATCTGGCATATTACCCAAATTGAGGTATTGAATCCGATCCGTTGGATAAGCGTCCGGCGTAATGAGGTGGGAAAGATTGCGGGTGGGCCGACACAGGCGCAGCTCGAGGGTAAAGATGGCAGTCCAATAGGCTTTTTTATTGAAGAACAACGGCAACAGCGGGCTGGACTTTTTCTTCGGGACGTCCGGTATCGTATATATGGATGGTTTGAGTTCATTCCTCCCGAAAAAAGAAAGGCAAATTATCATAGATACGGTGAATTCTGGGCGGATAACGAAGAACAGGTAACTCATGTCCGATCAGATGAGACCGAGGCAAAATATGCGGCCATGTTTGAGCGCCGGGCAAAGAAGGGACAGTGTTTTCATCGTCCCTACCTGGGATGCCGGGAGTTTGCCGGTGATTTTCGTCTGGTTGAAGAGAATTCTCCGATAACAGAAAAAATCAATGAGGATAGCGACTTGGGCTGGATGCTTTACGATATGAACTATGATGATCCTGCCAATCCAAAGCCTGAATTTTTCCGGGCGCGGCTGGAAAATAATGTGATCAATACTGACCGACGGTCCCTGGAGGTCAGGTCATGATATTACAGGCTCTAAAGGGATACTACGATAGATGTAAAGAGGATCTCGCCCCAGAGGGGTTTGAAAACAAGGGCATTGACTATTTGATAGTGATCGATTCTGAGGGTAAGTTTATTGGCATTGATGAAACCGGTGAACTAATTGGGAAAAAGGAAGTCGCTAAAAAATTTATAGTTCCGCGATCAGAAACGAGATCCGGATCAAAATCTTACGCGACTGCCTTTTTATTGTGGGATCACATTGGCTATGTGTTGGGTTTAGCAAAAAAAACTGATGAAAAAACACCAAAACAAAATGCAACATTCAAAGAAAAAATCTTTAATTTACCGGATTCGATAAAACAGGATGAAGGGGTATCTGCGATAGTAAAGTTTTATCAATCGTCGGGTGATTTTAATAAAGCAGTCGAAAGAGCAAAAGAAATAAAATGCGCGGAGCGACCAATTCCCCCATATGTATCTTTTCGCCTACAGTCAAGCCCATTTGAAATAATTCCGAATCGGGAAGCTGTCAAAAATTTTGTGGTAAATAATTTATCTACCAACACATTTTTTGATGATGATAGCGGGAATGCCGTAGTAGAAGGAATCTGTCTAATTACCGGTGAACATGGAAAAATTAAGCGTACACATGGAAAAACGTTTATCAGTGCGGATGCAAATTCGCTAATCTCGTTTCAAAAAAATTGCGGCTACGATTCTTATGGTAAAGAACAAGGTTATAACGCGCCGATAATCGAGTCAACTGAATTTGCATATACTACCGCGCTTAATACACTTTTAAAAACTCCTACGCAAAACATGAATATTGGCGGTACGAAAGTATTGTGCTGGTCAGAAAAAGCGACGCAATTTGAATCGGATTTTAGGGCTATTTTTTCAGAACCACCAAAAGATGATCCGAGCGCAGGTGTTTTTGATGTTAAAAGTCTCTTTAAATCAATAGAAAATGGTGCATATGTCGAAAACGAAGGCACGATAAAATTCTATATACTTGGACTTTCGCAAGGAGGTGGAAAAAGAATCTGTGTACGTTTTTGGAAGACCGGTACAGTGAGTGAGTTTGCTGAAAACATACGTCAGCATTTTGAGGATACCGCGATCATAAAACCGCCACCACCAAGGGAACCGGTGTATTATTCTCTAAAACAGATGTTGAAATATGCAGCTGTTTTGGATGATGAAAAAAACATTCCGCCAAATATTGCGGGGGATTTTATGCGCTCTATATTGGACGGTATGCCATATCCGGAAACATTGTTGCAACTGGTGGTACGGCGCGTCAAAAGTAACCCGCAAGACAAAAAAAATGGCGTAATACCGGAACGGGCAGCGTTGATCAAAGCGTATTTGAACCGATATATACGGTTTCACATAAATCAAAATGAAAAGGAGTTGAAAATGGCATTGGATACGGGGCAGACAAAAGACTATCAATACGGACGATTGTTTGCCGTTCTTGAAAAAATTCAAGAAGAAGCGGGCAATACCGGAATTCGGGAGCGGTATTACGGAGCAGCTTGTGGTGCTCCTGTAACAGTATTCCCTACGCTGATGCGTCTTAACAAGCACCACTTGGCAAAAGTGGGAAAGGAAAAAGGCACAGGGCGTGTAATTTACTTTGAACAGCTTATTGGTGAAATTGTCGATCATTTTGGTGACTTCGCTACGCACTTGAACCTGCATGAACAAGGAAAATTCGCAATTGGTTATTATCATCAACAGCGCGATTTGTGGACATCCAAAAAAGATAAAGAAAACAATTTACAAGGAGAGAAAGAAAATGGCTGATATGGAAAATCGCTACGATTTTGTGTATTTCTTTGATGTCAAAGATGGCAACCCTAACGGTGACCCCGATGCGGGGAATCTGCCCCGTGTGGACTCGGAAACCGGCAATGGGCTGGTAACTGATGTGTGTCTGAAGCGTAAGGTACGGAACTATGTGCAACTTGTCAAAAATAATATTGCACCAAACGCAATACTTGTTCGCTCAAAAGAATTGTCGGGTGTAGAAATAATTATCAACAAAGAAATTCGAGTTGGCTACGAAAAAATCGGAATTGACCTCCATACAGCTGATAGCGAAGGAAAACCACGTAAAACTGATGGGAAAGCTCAGGGCAAAGAAGTTGATAAGGGACGCCAATTTATGTGCCAAAACTTCTTTGATGTACGAACTTTTGGTGCTGTTCTGAGTACCGGTGCCAATGCTGGCCAGGTACGCGGTCCGATACAGATAACATTTGCACGTTCGATAGAACCTGTATTCTCTGCTGAACACTCAATTACTGTTAGTGCAGCCCGTATGGAAGAAAAAACATATGAAGAACAAGTTGGTATACAGGGACGCAAGTTTACAATTCCCTATGGGCTTTATCGCGCTTACGGATTTATTTCCTCGCCGCTTGCAAAGCAAACCGGATTTTCTGTAGATGATTTGGAATTATTCTGGGAAGCGCTGCAAAACATGTTTGAGCATGACCGATCTGCAGCCCGTGGACTAATGAGCGCCCGTCGGCTTATTATCTTTAAGCACGCGTCGGCAATGGGTGATTGTCCTGT
The DNA here is from genome assembly GCA_025997655.1 of Spirochaetia bacterium. Classification (GTDB taxonomy): domain Bacteria; phylum Spirochaetota; class Spirochaetia; order Treponematales; family Breznakiellaceae; genus Termitinema. Next base: position 2,583 of record BNUW01000003.1, on the reverse strand, counting down.
GCAAGATTTATTTGATCGTGTGACAGTGGGACGAAAGGATGACGTGAGCGTTGCCGCGCGGGATTTTTCCCAATACGTGGTGAGTCTTGACAATAATGAGCTGACAGAATTTAAGACGCTGGTACCAGCCACATGACCGCAGATCCCTCCGCCGCCTTCCCCGACCTCATCCGCCTCATTGGGGACGCGCGGCAAAACGCGCTCCGCAAGGTGAACGAGGAGCTGATTATGCTCTACTACCATGTAGGCGAGTATATCAGCAGGGAGAGCGCCGCGCATGGCTATGGGGACGCGTATGTCGATGAAATCGCCCGCTTTATTGCGGCGCAATACCCGGATTTGAAGGGTTTTACCCGCCGCGGGTTGTACCGGATGCGGCAGTTTTATGAGACCTACAAGGACGATGAAATTGTGTCAACACTGTTGACACAATTGAGCTGGTCAAATCACATCAAACTCCTGGCGCGGGCGAAAACGCCTGAGGAACGGCATTTTTATATACACCTATGTATTAAGGAACATTATACCGCCCGTGAATTGGATCGTCAGCTTGAAAGCAGCTACTATGAGCGTGCGATGCTGTCGGCGAAAGCGCTTGCGCCGGTCCCGGTTGAAAAGCATGTCAAAGAACAATTTCTGGATAACTATGTGCTTGATTTTCTCAATTTGCCACGTCAATATTCGGAAACGGACTTTAGAAAAGGGATTACGCAAAATCTGAAGGATTTTTTGCTTGAAATTGGACGGGGGTTTACTTTTATTGGTGAGGAATACCGGGTGCAGGTCGGCGGTGGGGATTTCTATATCGATCTGCTTTTTTATCATCGTGATTTACAGTGTCTGGTCGCGTTTGAGTTGAAAATCGGCGCATTTAAGCCGGAATATGTGGGTAAGATGAATTTTTATCTTGAAGCGCTTGATCGCGAATACAGGAAGGAGCACGAAAACCCCAGCGTTGGTATCATTTTGTGCGCGGATAAGGATGATGAAATAGTTGAATTTGCAATGAGTCGCAGCCTTTCGCCGGTGCTGGTTGCCGAATATACGGCGAAATTGCCCGATAAAAAATTGTTGCAGCAAAAATTGCACGAATTGACCCGGCTTGCGGAACAGGAATTGTAGTCATGTCCTTCTCACTCGACGACCTGATCCCAATTTCCGCGCTACAACACGTCCTGTTTTGTGAACGGCAGTATGCCCTGATACATCTGGAACAACTATGGGCTGAAAATCAATTTACTGCCGAGGGAAAGGTCCTGCATGAACGGGTTGATGCGGAACATCATGAATCCCGGCGTTTATTCCGGCAGGAATATGGAATGGCGATCCGGTTTTTAGAAAAAGGCTTAATTGGAAAATGCGATCTTGTGGAATTATGGTTTTCCGGAGATGGCAAAGTAAAACGGGTTTCCCCGGTTGAGTTTAAACGTGGACGGCAGAAAGCAGACGATGTGGATCGTGTTCAGGTTTGTGCACAGGCTTTATGCCTGGAAGAAATGTTTGATATCACCATTGAAACGGGGCAGTTGTATTATTTGCAGGAACATCGCCGATCCGATGTGGTATTGGATGAAGAAATTCGGAGGAAAACCCTTGCGCTTATTGATCGGATTAGGGCTATCGGAGAGACCGGCAGGACGCCATCGGCAGATTATGAAAGTAAAAAATGTGACCGGTGTTCTTTAATTGATAGTTGTATGCCGAAACATACCGGGATTGATAGCAGGTCTGTTGACCATTTTATTCAAAGCCAGTTGCGCTCGGTAAAGAACGCCTATGCTGATAATGAAACAGAATGATAGGGGGGAATAGAACATGCGGAAACTGCTTAATACCCTTTATGTGAGTTCCCAAGGAGCATACCTCCATCGGGATGGGGAAACTGTGGTAGTCGAAAAGGAAAAACAAAAAGTGTTGCAGCTTCCTATTCACACGATAGGTGGAATTGTATGTTTTGGCAATGTACTTTGTTCACCATTTCTGTTGGGGTTCTGTGCTGAACGGGATGTGGCCGTTTCATTTTTAAGCGAGCACGGACGGTTTTTGGCATCGGTGCGTGGTCCGATAAGCGGGAATGTACTTTTACGCCGTCAACAATACCGAATGGCCGATGATGAGCAAGCGACCTGTCGTATTGTTTCTCAGGTGGTAACCGGAAAACTATCAAACTGCCGGGTTGTAATAAATCGGACAATTCGGGATCATGCAGCAAAGGTGGACGTATCAGCCTTAAAGAAAGCTTCCGATTCAATCGACAGGATTATTGATCATATACCAAGGGCAAAAAACGGTGATGAAATTCGTGGATATGAAGGACAGGCGGCGGCTGAATATTTTCGCATATTTAATCACTTAATAATTGATCAGAAGGATGATTTTATTTTTACTGAACGAAACCGCCGCCCGCCGTTGGATGAAGTAAATGCATTACTTTCCTTTATCTACACATTGTTAGCCCATGATGTACGGTCCGCATTGGAAACGGTTGGGTTGGATCCGGCTGTGGGATTTTTGCATCGTGATAGACCCGGCAGGCCCGGCTTAGCGCTGGATCTTATGGAAGAATTCCGCCCGGTAATAGCA
>BNUW01000002.1 GCA_025997655.1 Spirochaetia bacterium | reverse complement strand
AATTTTGCGAAATAAGATCATAAAACCATATTGCAGTGGGATACTCTTTTTTTGATTCAAACTGTACCCGTGGTAAAGCAAGCATGGAAGGTTCAACGGTAGCGGCGCGGCTTTTTGCGGTCTTTTGTGTTTCAATGCGGAAATCAGCATCACCGCCGTATTCCCGCTTTATAATAAAACGCCAATCCCTTTCCGGGTCTTCACCCAAAAGATTCGCACCTTCCTGCTGTGGCCTATTCTTATTTGAGAAAAGAAACAAATATTCATTTTTTACTTGCAATTGCCGTTCATTAAAAACCTCCAGACGCAGCTCATAACGAATCATATTTAACGGAAGTTCTTTACGTATATGCTCCGGAAGTACCGCCTCTAAAACCAGAAAAAAATCTGTTCCCCTGTTTTGAAAAACTAATTCCTTAAGGCTGGAACACCGGGCCGGGCGTTCTTCTTGTTTTTGCGTGAAAGCTTGGGTAATATCCCGTTGTTTTAATAAATCACCAAGCAAGCAAGGAATGTCCAGCAGCGTTGTTTTCCCTGCCCCATTAGCGCCGACTAAAACGGCATACTGGGGAATATCAATGCCGATGTTTTCCAAGCAACGGTAACGGTTTGCCTCTATCCGGGTAATCATCCATCATGCTCCTCAAGGAATTCCCGGTACTTTTGGGCAATTTCCAACAGATCGTTATCAGGTATTTTTTCTTTTCGGCTTAATGTTCTCTGCTTTTCCCGAATTACCTCGGTGTGTTGTACTGTTTCGACAATTTCTTCGCCATCAGGGGTACGCTTAAAAAGTTTATTTCCCCGGCGGTCAACACCAACTTTGTCCGCCACAGCCATAAAGACGGTATATTCTTGCGGTCCTTTAAGGGCTTCAATACGTTTTTCTTCTTTACTCTTACGGCGAAGAAAAAGCAGGCTGGTAAGAATATTAACACCCGCTTCGGCAATAAAAGCCTCTACAGGGAGATCTATCGAAGCAAGCACTTCACATTCCTGCATAACCCACCAGCGGATATTTTCATCCCCCGGATTACCTAATATGCCATTGGGAAGTACAATCCCCATACGGCCTTTGCCGGGTTTAAGCCATTTGATACAGCGTTCCAGAAATAAAGTTTCCGGAGAAACACTTGGCCTTAAAGACCCTTTATTACGGTAGCCACCTTCCCCATCTTTTTCCCAATCATGGGCCAACTCATAGTGCTGGAGAATATTATGATCCGTTACCGGAATTTTTGAACCAAAAGGAGGATTAGTCATAACAATATCAAAGGAGCCTAATTTTAAAATATCCAGAATCCCCTTTTTCGGTTCCACGTGTTTTTTTTGCAATTTTTTATTTAACTCATCTTCCTGCGCTACTATATTTTTTACCAAATAACCGTTAGGAAATTCCAGAGAATTAATATGGTATAAATGTCCCTCACCATCACCGGACATGACCATATTCATCTTGGAAGCCCGAATGAGGAATGGATCAAAATCGGCACCAAATAAATACCGTGAGGAATACTCTTTTACTTCTGCATCCACTTCAAAGAATTCTTCGGTATCAGATTTTTTTCTCTTTTCTTCTCGTTTGTTTTCTATTTTTTTTTTCATGTGTTTGATACAGGAAACCAGAAAGCCCCCGGTACCGCAGGCAGGGTCCAGAATTGTTTCACCATCTTTAGGATCGAGCATTTCAACCATCAAATCAATAACACCCCGGGGGGTAAAATACTGCCCCCGATCTCCCCGGAGATTAACCCCTACTAACTCCTGATACGCAGCGCCTTTTGCATCAATAGAACTACGTAAAAAATCATATCTGGCTAATTCGGAAACGATAAAGGCCAGAGCCCTGTCTGAGAGTGTAATTTCCTCATTCCCATGGAATATATCGTATTTTTTTTTAACTTCCTCAAAAAGTTCTTTGATACGACCGCTAATATTCTTTTGCCCTTCCGGGTTATATTGCTCAGTTAATCCTGCCCAAAAACGAGGTTGCCATGTATGACGTTGGGTTTTTCGCAGGTTTTCATCATACATTTTACAAAAAATCAGATACAGAAACTGCCAGAATGCGGCATCCTTGGGCATGCCTTCGTTTCCATGAATATAATTATGACAGCGGCGAAATGTTATTTTTAACATACCCGGCTCGGCAATCCGGGTATGCGCGTCAGAATAGACGTCTTTGGTTCCCAAAGATTCATCAGCGAGAGGCCAAGCCCCCATAAAGTTAAAGCGATCCTCAAATCTTGTCGTCTTTTTTTGCAGAAAAAATAAGTCAAGCCCATTAGTCCAAAGGCCATATTCACAGGATTTTATCGCCATCATCAGGTCTTTGATTTTTTCCAGATCTGTTTCAGCCTGCTCTGGGTCTCGAATTCGGACTGTTTTCGCCCCTACCATTGGCTCAGGGCAGCAGACCACTATGCGGCTAATATTTTCCAATGTATGTTCCTTGTCGTGATGGAAAATAACCACATCGGCCTTTTTCCGTCCATCAATGGGGAAATCCAGGGCCATATCCTCTGGCAAAATCTGATATTCGTGGATTAAAGCCCGAATCTCCTTTTGACGGACCAGTTCCTTCTTGGTCTCCTTAATCTGTCCGCCGGTCAAATAATCCGGCATATACCCAGCGGGGATGGTATTTTCAGTCCGTTCATCCTGTTTCTTGACCATTATGGGATCATTGTACCACTTTATAGAAGAAATGACCATAGGCAAAAAGAAAAATTTAGTGTTGCAAAACACTAAACAATACGATATTATAAAGGACATGAACAACTTTGGCGATACGGTCCGCGAATTACGGCGGGCTCAGGATCTTGGATTACGTGAAACAGCCGCCAAAATCGGCATTTCCCCTGCCTATTTAAGCCGGATAGAGCGGGGAAAAGAACACCCTCCCAAGGCAGAAACCATAAAGGCCTTGGCAAAAACGTTAGCGGCTGATCCGGATGTCCTTTTCCGCCTATCATCATCCACCGATCCGGAACTTACTGATTTTTTGCGTGTCCAGCCGAGGGTTATGCAGCTCCTGCGATATATTAATGAGACCCAGTTTACCGAGATGGAAGTAGAACGGCTTATCGAAATAGCCGAGGGGATTAAAGGGAACTCCGTATCAGGGCATTCCTTGGTAATAACCCCATAATTTAAGCCTGGCCCCCACCATTACCAGTTTGGTTCGCCTTTACTTGCGCCGAAAACACCTATTTTTGAGCGAATAGAAAATTAGAAATCTACTCGGATTAAGCCCACCCGGTCCCTGATGAAATTTCCCACCACATCCATATCTTACCGATATTCGTCATTCGCGTGCCTGTTGTCCCCATCATCATAGGCATAGTAGTACACGACCATCTTCCCTGACGGAACCCTTCTCCAAAACATCGTAAAGTCATTATGCATCATCAAACCCCTCATTTTGAAAATTGATGTCATTGCTGATAACACCGAATTTTCAAATATTTGCAGCACGCCAATTAGCAACGCTAATTCCTTATAGATTAAATATTTAGCTCGGGTGCCCCGAATTTGATATGGGTAATTTGTGTAATCTACCGACTATCGTAAACTTTTCACGTCTATGCGCCATTTTTTTGAAATTTTCTGGAAAAATGATATAAATATAAGGCGGTTGTAAAAGGTCAAATTTTGCAACTGCGAAGGCAGCTTGTGTCTTGACTGATCTATAACTATGATATATCTTTTCTTTATATTTTAGGAGGTATTATATGTTTGGTAAACGAAGCGACGGCACAAAGGTAACCGGATTGGACGGTACAACACTGCTCCTGCCTTTATTTGCATCGTCAAGAGCAGACTCGGTAAATTATTGTATGCTTGATGTTGATGCAGCTCCTATGGACACCTTTATCGAAAAAAAACTGGTGGAAGGGATTAAATATTCGTATATGGATATAACCATTGCAGTCCTTGTCCGGCTGTTCAAGAAATATCCGGAATTAAACCGGTTTGTCGTCGCAGGGCGAATTTGGCAGCGAAACCGGATTGAACTTTCTATGATAGTAAAAAAATCTTTTCGTCCGGATGCCGAAGAGACATCCCTCTCCACCCGTTTTACCGGTTATGAAACACTGGCGGAGGGCAAAAAGCTGATAGACGACGATATTAACGCCGCGCTTAACACGCAAAATTCCATGGACGATGAGCGTGACGGCCTTGCAAAAATGCCGCTTCCGATTTTAAAACTTGCAATGTGGGGACTGAAAGTCGGCGACCGCTTCGGAATACTTTCACCAAAGTTTATGAAAGGGAGCCCGTTTCACTGTAGTTTTTGGGTCACCAATCTGAAAAGCATCAGCCTTCAGGCAATTACGCATCACTTATTTGATTTTGGAACCTGCGGTTTTTTCCTCGCATTGGGCAAAGAAACCTATGAACCGAAAGTAAACCTGGAAACCGGAACCATCGAAATCGCTAAAATAGTAAAAATGGGCATTTCAATGGATGGACGCTATCTCGACGGACTTTCTTTTAGCCATATATTGAAAACCGCTAAACGTATGTTTGCTGACCCGGCAATCCTGGAGCGCCCGTTACGGGAAGATGAAATTCAAGCCGCTGGAGTAAAAAAGTATTTATGAAAAATGGAAGAAATATATTGTAAAGCAAAAAAATGGCGCATAAATAACATGGGGCCGAGGCTCCGGTAGCAGACTTCCCGGCTAGCATGAGCGCCCGGCATGCCCCTTCCCGCCCGGCTTTGTCGACAATCCCTCCCTTGACGTGCTGCGCTAAAAAGTGGATAGTAAACCATTCCCGAGGTATAATATGTCCGATGCAAAAGAAAATCAGAAACAGGAACGGTTAGCCCTTATCCGCCATTCGGTTAGTCATGTCATGGCCCAGGCGGTAACCCGGCTTTTTCCGGGGACCAAGGTTGCCATAGGCCCCTTCATAGAGAACGGCTTCTATTACGATTTCCAGTTCCCCCCCCGGGCCGACGGTAAAGCGCCCCTGGTGGAGGAGGATCTTGCCGCCATTGAAACGGAGATGAAGCGGATCATCGATTCCAAGCAGGATTTGGTCCGCCTTGAGCTAAGCCGGGAGGAGGCGCTGAAACGCTTTGCCGATGAACCCTTCAAAACCGAGCTGGTAAGCGAGCTCCCCGCAGATGCCCCCATCACCATTTACGAAAACCGTGACGCTGAGGGCAAAACCCACTGGGCGGACCTCTGCCGGGGTCCCCATGTGGCCAATACCCGGGAAATCAACTCGGCGGCCTTTAAGCTGATGAGCATCGCCGGGGCCTACTGGCGGGGGGACGAAAAGCGGCCCATGCTTACCCGCATCTACGGTACCGCTTGGGAAACCCCCAAGGACCTCAAGGGCTACCTTGCCTTTCTGGAGGAAGTGGAGAAACGGGACCACCGCCGGCTGGGGAAGGAGCTTGACCTCTACTCCATCCACGAGGAAGCCGGGGCGGGGCTTATCTACTGGCATCCAAACGGGGGCCGTATGCGGGTGGCCATCGAAGACTTCTGGCGCAAGCTGCACTACCGCAATGGCTACGAAATCCTCTATACCCCCCATATCGGGAAATCCTGGCTCTGGGAAACCTCGGGGCACCTGGGCTTCTACAAGGGGAATATGTATTCCCCCATGGAGATTGACAATCAGGACTACATCATCAAACCCATGAACTGTCCCTTCCATATAATGATCTACAAGAACAAGGGGCGGAGCTACCGGGATTTGCCCCTGCGCTGGGCGGAACTGGGTACGGTCTACCGCTACGAGCGTTCCGGGGTGCTCCACGGCCTGCTCCGGGTCCGGGGCTTTACCCAGGACGACGCCCACATCTTCTGCACCCCCGACCAGATCGAGGATGAAATTCGGGAGGTGCTGCGGTTCAGCCTGGATCTCTGGAAGGTGTTTGGGTTTAAGGACATAAAGGCGTACCTGGCTACCAAGCCTGCGGAGTCCGTGGGTGAACAGAGCCGCTGGGATACCGCCATGGAATCCCTGCGCAAAGCGATTACCGCCGAGGGGCTGGAGTACGAGATGGACGAAGGGGGCGGCGCTTTCTATGGCCCCAAGATAGACCTGAAGATAAAGGACGCCCTGGGCCGGGAATGGCAGATGACCACCATCCAGTTCGACTTCAACGAGCCCGAACGTTTCGACATGACCTTTGTGGACGCCGATGGCCGGCATAAACGGCCCTACATGGTCCACCGGGCGCTGCTGGGTTCCCTGGAGCGCTTCTTCGGGGTGCTTATCGAACACTTCGGCGGCGCTTTCCCCGTATGGATAGCCCCGGAACAGGCGGCGGTGATCCCCGTGGCGGAGGGCTTTAATGACTACGCCAAAAAGGTCGCCGGGGAACTCAAGGCCCGGGACCTCCGGGTTACGGCGGAACTGGGCGACGGCAGGCTCAACGCGAAGATTCGGGAGTGCCAGAACCGGAAGATCCCCTACATGCTGGTGGTGGGCCAACGGGAAGCGGATGAGGGAACGGTTTCCATACGCCTACGGGACGGGAAACAATTGCCGGCCATGAAGGTAGCGGAATTTGCCGATTACGCGCTCAACAAGGTCAATACACAGGATCTGGAATTATAACAGAAACAGTTGAGCCAGTTCCAAAATAAGAATTTAACCACGGATGAACACGGATTACACGGATAAGATAAGGAATTTTATATTCTATCCGTCTCATCCGTGTGTATCCGTGGACTGTCTTCTCCTCTGTTTTATATTTTGGAACTGGCTCAGTTGTTTCTTAATGATACGTCCCGTGGTCTCCCCATTGTTCGAATTCAAGGACAGATATGTAAACATTATCCTTGTTTATGCCCAATTCCTTCTCCAGGAGAATGAACAAATCATTGACAAATTGTTTTTTCCCCGCAGGCTCTGCCTTGGTGTATACCCGGATATCTACATATGCGCAGGGGATTGCTTTCCCGCCCTTATACATAGAATGGCCGTCGCATATATCGACAATAGTAACTTCTTCGGTTTTTCCGGGAATAACCGTTACCAGGCGGCCGGTTTCGGATTTAATTATTTCCTTCTGGGATGCTGTAAGTTTTTCGGAAATGTTAAAGGCAATATAAGGCATGGCAGACTCCTAAAAGTATAGTAGGGGCTTGCTTTGTTTTTGTCAATCTTTTTCCGCAGCCACAAAATCGACGGTCTGAACATAGGTCTTGCGGTATTGCAGCGGAGACATACCGGTGCAGCGCTTGAATACCCGTGAAAAATGGAACTGATTCTCAAACCCAAACCAATCGGCGATTTGGCTGATGGTCTTTGTGGTGGAAATGAGCAGCCCCGATGCGGCTTCTGCCTTGAGGTGTATGAAGTATTGATGCGGACTCATCCCGGTTTCGGCGCGGAAAATGCGGGAAAAGTGCTCGGCGGAAAGCATCATAAGCCCCGCAATTTCATTAATGCCCAGGGACTTCCTGATGTTGGTTTGCATGATCGCCACCGCCTTGGTGACATGGACGCTGGATTTTGCGGCGGCCGTTTGCCGGCCTGGGTGTACGGTTTGTACGCCAACGTTTTTGTAGACACGGTACAGGAGGCTTTGGAGCAGGTATTTTGCGGAGATGCCAAGGGACGGATTGCCGCTCCTCCAAAGCCGGGTGATGTCATCGCACTGAAAACGATAGGCGCTGTCCACGGTAAGCATCTGCCGGCGCTGTTTAAAAACCGTTGAAATCAGCTCCGCAAGGTCACGGTCCTCCTCCCCTGTATGGAAGAGCATGGCATAGTAGGTGATTGGCGACTGGGCGTTCCGGTTTGGGATTATTGAGTGAAATTCATGCTCGGCGCTTATGAAAAACGTGTTTGGCCCGATTGGGTACCGGGTTTTGTTGCACAAAAAAACACCCGAACCGTCAAGGAAAAAAACGATCTCATGTTCACCCTGGCCGTGGGTATGATACCGCCCATGCCAGGCAATGCGTTCATCCTCAATCAGGTGGTACACATAGACAATATCCCGAATTTCCATAATATGCCCCTTTTTACAAAAAAATCATAAAATGGCCGGTAAAAAATGTCAAGATTAGATATAAATAATCAAAAACGCATATAGCGGGAATTTGCAGGGGGTGGTATACTTTTACTCTTGTATGGAAGATAACTACCTGCTGCAAATGGTCAACGTGGTAAAAGCGTTCCCGGGTGTAAAGGCGCTGGATGGGGTCAATCTCAAGGTGCGCGCGGGCAAAGTCCATATTATTTGCGGAGAAAACGGTGCCGGTAAGTCAACACTGATGAAGGTGCTGAACGGAATGTATGCCGCGGATTCAGGGGAAATCATCTTTCGGGGCGAAACCTTCAAATCCCATGATATCCAGTCCTCACTAAAAAGGGGAATCGCCATGATTTACCAGGAGTTAAACCCGGTACTGGATATGACCATCGGCGAAAACATCTTCCTGGGACGGGAACCAAAACGGGGGTTCTTCGTTGATTTCAAAAAGATGTACAATGATACCCAGGCGCTCCTGGACAGCCTCAATATAAAGTTTAAGGCACGGCGCAGGATGCGTACCCTGAGCATTGCAGGTCACCAATTGGTGGAAATTGCCAAGGCTATTTCCCAGGATGCACAGGTTATCATTATGGACGAGCCGACTTCGGCAATCGCGGATACCGAGGTGGAGGTGTTGTTCAAACAGATAGAACTGCTCAAGCAAAAGGGCGTGGCAATAATTTACATTACCCACAAGATGGATGAAATTTTCCAAATAGCGGACGATATCACCATAATACGTGACGGCAGGTGGGTAGCATCCGGGCCGAAAGAAGACTTTACCCCGCAAAAACTGGTGACGCTGATGGTGGGCCGCGAAGTTAATAACATTTTCCCAAAAACTGAAACAGCCAATACCGGCACGGTGATTATGGAGGTAAAAAACCTCACCCAGGAGGCTGCCCGGGGCGGCCGTTTTCGGGATGTTTCCTTTAATCTTCGCAAGGGTGAAATCCTGGGGTTTGCGGGCCTGGTTGGCGCAGGGCGCACAGAAGTTATGCGCGCTGTTTTCGGGCTTGATCCCTTCACCGGTGGCAGCATTACTATAGAAGGAAAGCCGGTTAAAATCAAAAATCCCTCCGAAGCGATAGCCCAGGGCATCGCCATGGTTAGTGAGGACCGCAAACTGTACGGCCTGGTGGTGAACCGCAGCGCCCACGAAAATATTTCACTTACCAATATAAAAAAATATGTTAAAAACTTTTTCGTAAGCGATAAATCGATCAACAAAGATGCGATGGATATGAAAAAATTGCTGGATATCAAAATACGCGATTTTAAAGTGACTGCGAATACCCTTTCGGGGGGCAATCAGCAAAAGCTTGTTTTGGCGAAATGGCTGGTGGGGGAGGTGAAAATCCTCATCATGGACGAACCAACCCGGGGGATTGACGTTGGCGCCAAGGCGGAAATTCACCGTTTGATGGACAACTTTGCCAAACAGGGTATGGCGATCATCATGATTTCCTCCGAACTACCTGAAATTGTCGGAATGAGCGACCGGGTGGCGGTGATGCACGAGGGCCGCCTGACGGGGATTCTGGATCGCAGGGATGCTACTCAAGAGGAGATTATGCGGCTGGCGATAAAGGCAGGAGGGGAATAAACAGTATGGACACACTGAATAAAAATACCATCAGCAAATTCGTCTACGATGCTTTACAAAAAAGCGGTATCTTCCTTATTTTGATTCTGCTTTTTCTCCTGTCGTCAATTTTTGTGGGCGGTTTCTTCTCGGTGGCCAACCTAACGAATGTCATGCGTCAAATCACGGTGGTCACCATCATCGCCTTGGGCGCCACCTTTGTTATCATTTTGGGTCACATCAACGTGGCCTACGGTTCTGAAATAGCGCTGATCGGCTGTATCACCTGTAAAGTAATGGTAATGTCGGGGAGCCTTACGGTGAGCCTGATTGTTGGGTTGGCGCTGGGGCTCGCAATCGGGGCTTTGAACGGGTACATCATCACCTGGTTTAAAATTCCGGCGTTCATCATGACCCTGGCAATTACCACCATTGCCCGGGGCGCAGTATTGCTGTTTACAAACGCCATCCCCATCACCGGAATGGCCCCGCAGTTCGCGTTTCTGGGGCAGGGGTCCCTGGGGTTCATGCCGGTTTCTGTGCTTATCCTGATAGTACTGTTTTTTGTAGCTTGGATTTTGCTTACCCGGACGGCATTCGGCAGGCACTTGTACGCGGTTGGCGGCAATGAAAGCGCGGCGGTTGCGTCGGGGGTCAAAACAAAAAGTATCGTCCGCAAGGCGTTCCTGCTTGACGGCCTTATGACGGCGATTGCGGGCATTTTGATGATGAGCCGTATGAACTCAGGACAGCCGGCATCCGGTGTGGGTTACGAGTTTGACGCAATCACCGCGGTTGTAGTCGGCGGCACCAGCCTGGCAGGGGGGTCGGGCAGTATCGTAGGGACCATCATCGGCGCCATGATAGTCGGTATTCTTAACAACATCCTGAACCTGCTCAACGTCAATTCATACTGGCAGCAGATTACCAAGGGGATCATCATTCTGGCAGCGGTGATCGTGGATGTGGTGGCGAAGCGCGCCCGCCGCAGTTAATGTGTGCTAAAGACCCTGTTAGGGGTTTTAAATAAATCTTTTGGAGGATTTCTATGGAAAACAGAGTTAAGAAGGTTTTGGGTATCGCATTGGTACTCATCTCGGCGCTTACTATTGGCGTTTTTGCGAATGGCGGAGCGCAGTCTTCAGGCGGGGCAAAGACATTCAAGGTTGCCTACATCAATTCGGACGATGCGGATTTTTTCAAAAAGCATCTTTTGGACACCTTCCGCACCATGGTTTCGAAGGATACGAATTTTTCGGTGGAGTATGCAAACTCAAGCCAGGATATTTCCAAGCAGCTTGATTATTTTGACAACTACATTGCCAAGGGCGTGGATTGTATCATCCTGGAACCGGTATCCCCCGCAGGGATTATCCCGGGTATTGAAAAGGCGAACAAAGCCGGTATCCCCGTGATCAGCATCTGTTCCAATTCAGGGGGCGGGGAATTTACGTATATTGGCAATTCCTATCTTGATACCGGTATTATGCAGGGTGAATACGCAGCAAAAGGGCTTCCCCAGAACGCCAAGGTGGTGTATATGCAGGGTATGCCCGGATATGATCACACCACGCTCCGCCGGCAGGGCTTGGTTGACACCCTCAAAAAACTCCGTCCCGATGTGCAGATAATTGCTGACAATACCGCTAACTATGACCGCGCCGAGGGCATGAAGCTGATGGAAGACTGGATACAGGCGTTCCCCAAAATCGACGGCGTTATTTGTGCGAACGACCAGATGGCCCTTGGCGCCATTCAGGCGCTCAAGGCGGCGAACCGGCTCAAGGACACCTGGATTGCCGGGGTTGACGCGACAGACGAGGCGGTTCAGGAAGTGAACAATGGTAACATGGCGCTTACCCTGCTTCAGGATGCTACCCTGGAAGCCCAGGGCGCTTACGATGCCCTCAATAAACTCCGTACCGGCGGAAAACTTGACAAGGAACTGGTCATCCCCATGGCTGCGATTACCAAAGAAAACGTGGCGCAGTATTTGAAGTAGAGTATTCGGAGGAGGTCATTATGGCGCTTATCAATCAGGCTGAGGATCCTGCAACAATGCAAACGGCGGCGGGGTACCCGGAAGTTAAGTCGATGAACACCACGTTCAAGTTTAACCCCAGGGAAACCGGCGAACTGCGCCGTCTTGCCGCCCGTGTGGCAGAAATTGCCGCATGGCCTGAGATGGAAAAAAAGAAAAAACGGTGGACCGCCCATAATGACCTCAAAACCACGGAGCCCCTGGTCTTTATCGATCCTGAGAACGGCTGGAATGAAATAATTGACGCAAAGTCCCTTGTTTCCGAAGACCCCCTGGCGCGGGTATGGGAAATGGCGCTGCGAAAACAGATATTTTGGGCAGAGGGGATGAAGGACGACAAGGTTATTGAGCCCTACTTTGATGTGCCCTACAGTTATAGTGATAATGGCTGGGGCTTGGAACTTAAAAAACATACTACCGCATCCAAAGACGGTTCATACATTGTCATTCAAGCCCTCAAAGATTACGACACCGATTTTGATAAACTGCATTACCCCGATATAACGATTGACGAAGACCAATCCCGGCTCCTGATGGCGCTGGCCCATGAAACATTTGACGGCATACTTACTGTCCGCAGAAAGAATACCTGGTGGTGGACCCTGGGAATGTGCTGGGATTTTGTGAATATCCGGGGCCTTGAGGATTTTATGGTGGACATGGTGGCGGAACCGGAAAATTTTCACCGGGTAATGAACTTCCTCTGTGAAGGTAAGCTTAAGATGCTGGATTTTCTGGAAAAAAATAGTTTGCTTGCCCTCAACACCGAAGGCGCCTATGTAGGTTCCGGCGGCTTTGGGTATACGGAACAACTCCCCCGCCCTGAATTTTCAGGACAGGTAACTACCATGGATATGTGGGGCTTTGTGGATTCCCAGGAAACCGCCAGTGTTGGTCCGGATAAATATGCGGAATTCATACTTCCCTATCATAAACGTATCGCCGAACGGTTCGGACTTAACTGTTACGGTTGTTGTGAAGGCTATGATCCCCGGTGGAAGTATGTCAAGCAACTGCCCCGTCTCAGGCGTGTTTCCGTAAGCCCCTGGGCCGGCTGGAGTACGGTGCCGGAATTCCTGGGGAAAGATTATATCGCCTCGGTAAAGCCGGCCCCCTTTCCGCTTGCTCAGCCTGAAATGGACGAAGAGGTCGTTCGGCGGGATGCACGGCGGGCGGTTGAACAAACAAAAGGCGGTATCTGTGAGTTTATCATGAAGGACAACCACACCCTCGGCAAGAATCCCCGAAATGCCACACGATGGGTTGAAATCATGCGTGAGGAAATAGACCGGGTCTATTGAGTTGGACCTGGGTCGGCAATCCGGTCTATGATGGTGATGTCGAAGAGCAGTTCCCGTTTTATATCCCGGGTGTAATTGGGCTGCTCGATCATCTGCAGGAGGTTTTCCACTGCGGCGTTGCCGATTTCCGCCACGGGCTGGGAAATAACCGATACCGGGTACTTGAGGTAGTCAAGCCAGCGGTTATCATCGTAGCTGATAATTTTCATCCGTTTCTGTATCCCGCTGTCCAGGGTGTCCAGAACCTCTATAACTTCGTTGCAGAGGGCGGAAGTTGCGCAAACAAGTCCGTCAAAGCCCCCTTCAATGATGAACTGCTTGATCAGGGGGAAGGAGTCCCCGCCGTTGTACTTCAGATAGAGGACCTTGGGAATGGCGGCGGGATCGAATTCGTTCACCGCCGCCCGGTACCCCTGGATGCGTTTCCTGATAGTATCCACCGGGTCGGAGTACCCGATGAAGCCGATGTTTTTACAGCCCTTTTCGAAGATGCACCTGGTTCCCAGGTAGCTGCTCTGGAAATTGTTTATCCCTACGGATAAAAAGCTATGAGATTCATACTGTCGGTCTATGAGTACCACGGGAATCGGGATATTTTTCAGGGATTTGGGGATACGATCGGCATCCGCCGGGGCCAAAAGCAGGCCATTTACCTGCCGACCCAACAAAATGCCAATGTTTTTTTCCTCTTTTTCAAAATCCGCTTCGGAATCACAGAAAATAATCGATACTCCGTAATCATCCGCCACCGATTCAAGGGCTTTTATCATATCATTGTAGTAATCTTCCCGGACATCCGCTAAAATAACCCCTATGCAAATTCCGTTGGCCGTATCAGACTTCGCCATCTTAAATGAATGATAGTTAAGTTCCTTCATCACCTTTAAAACCGCGTCTTTTGTCTCCTGGTTTACATGCCGGGTTTTATTTATCACATGGGAGACCGTGGTAATTGATACCCCCGCTTTCTGAGCGACCATTTCCATGGTCAGTTTTGGTTTCATAGGAGGATCATACCAGTTTTGCGGCGTTTGCGCAATTCGATATACGTATTGACAAGTGAGAAAAACGATAGGATACTGGTGGTACTTCATGGTAAAAGGAGCGGGATATGGCCTTTTTAAGCGGAAATATATATTCAAAATCCCTGGTAATGGATACCCGGATTGAGCTTTTCCTGCCCCAGGACGGGCGGCGTTATATATGGAAGGAACGCCCTAAAACCCTGATCCTGCTCCACGGTCTTTCCGATGACGCCTCGGTTTGGGGCCGGAGGACTGCGGTGGAACGGTATGCCGAACGCTACAACCTGGCGCTGGTTATGCCCGAGGTACACCGCAGCTTCTATAACGATATGAAGAACGGGCAGAAATATTACCGCTATATTACGGAAGAACTGCCGGAATTGCTGGAAAGTATGTTTTCGGTTTCCCTGAAACGGGAAGACCTGATGATAGCGGGGCTCTCCATGGGGGGATACGGCGCATTGCGCTGCGCCTTCGACCATCCGGAACGTTTCGGTTACTGCGGCGCATTCTCCGGGGCTTATGACCTGAAGGCGCTGATTCGGGATGCCCCAAACATGGTGGATATCCTGGGGGACTGGCCTGCGGATATACGGGGCATCTTTGGGGAAAACCCTGAGGTAAGCGAATCGGCGGACATTCCCGCAATTCTGAAAAAAGCCAGGGCCGCAAGCCATGCTGCGGGGACGCCCCTGCCCAAATTGTACATGGTCTGCGGTACCGCAGATTTTCTCTACCAACAATCGGCGGATACTCATACTCTGCTTAACGAGCTGGGTATAGAACATCGGTTCGATGAATTCCCCGGCGCTTTCCATGAATGGGATGTCTGGGACGAGGCCATTGAACGAATGCTGAAACTGTTTTTAGGCGAAGGCCGAAAGGATTGGGTTTAATAGTTTAGAAATAGGCAATCCCCCGGCAAGCCGGGGGATTGCCTATTTTTTGTATCTGTTTTGTATCTTGACATGCGCAAAATTCCAGGGGATACTGAATATGCCTTTACTGAGTATTATTCTGCCCCATGACGGAAGGCGGTATATAGGAAGGGTAATCCCAATAGAACAGGGAGAAGGAGAAGAAATGAAGACGCACATGAGAAGAGTGGGTATTATGATGGTTTCCGCGTTGCTTGCAGTAAGTTTGCCGGGATGTTCCAAGAAAGAGGCCGCACCGGGCGTATCCGGCGG
The DNA here is from genome assembly GCA_025997655.1 of Spirochaetia bacterium. Classification (GTDB taxonomy): domain Bacteria; phylum Spirochaetota; class Spirochaetia; order Treponematales; family Breznakiellaceae; genus Termitinema. The sequence continues at coordinate 33,678 of BNUW01000002.1, read as the reverse complement.
CAAGCCGTTTCGGGTAGGGTTTACGGTGCAGGATCTGACGATCCCCTATTTTATCTCAGTTATCGACGGTATTAACGATCATAGGGCGGCGTATAATGTGGAACTGCTTGTCCATGACGGCAAATCCGATGCCTCAAGCCAGGTAACTGCCATAGAGAATTTTATTACCCAGGGGGTGGATGCCATCGTCATTTGTCCCATCGATCCGGTGGCGCCGGAAGCGGCGGTAAAAGAAGCCCAGGCGGCGGGTATCCCGGTGATCAGCTGGTCGGAACTGGTAAAGGGCAGCGATGCTTTTCTGACCCTGAAACAGCATGAATACGGGTATACCGCCGGAAAGATTGCCGGAGAATGGGCCGCCAGGAAGTTTACGAACCAGGCGGACGCGAAGGTTATGTTTGTATACGTTCCCGAGGTGGAAGCCCTGGCGGAGCGGGGACAGGGCCTGAAGGACGGTTTTCTGGAACTGGTTCCCGGCGCTACCATCGTGGCGGAACAGGCGGGCAATACCCCCGAAGCCGGCATGAAGGCGGTAGAAACGGTGTTGATCAAGAACCCCGGCTTAAATGTTATCGTAGCCTGTAATGACGCGGTTGCCCTGGGCGCCTATGAAGCAATGGCGGCGGCGGGGAAAAAAGCAGGGGATGTGTGTATCGTCGGCCTGGATGCCACCCCCGAAGCGCTGAACAAAATCAGGGATAATACCATGCTGGTTGGAACCGTTGATATCGGCGCCTATGAGCAGGGCGAACTTTTCCTGCGGGTATCAACGGATGCGATTAAAAACGGCCCCAGTTCTGAACCGGTATATGTTGATTTTATTCCGGTAACCCAGGGAAATATCAGTAACTATTTCTGATCCTGTTTTAACGGCGGGGGGCAGTGGAGTTTATGGAAAAGCCGATTCTTCAGTTGAGTCATATAACGAAGGTGTACCCCGGCGTGACCGCCCTGGATGATGTTTCATTGGAATTTTATCCGGGGGAAGTCCACGCGATAGTCGGTGAAAACGGAGCCGGTAAGTCTACTTTTATTAAATCCATTACCGGCGCTATTCAACCAACCAAAGGGGAAATCATCTACCGGGGAACGGTACTGCAGAATAATAACCCTGCCAAATCCCTGGATGCCGGCATAGTGGCAATCTATCAGGAATTTAATCACTTTCCCTTTCTCAGCGTGGCTGAAAATGTTTTTTACGGAAGCTATCCGAAAAAGGGCCTTCTTGTTGATTTTAAAAAAATGGAGAAGATGACAGGGGATCTTATGGCGGATCTGGGTGTTGCTATTGATCCCCTTGCACAGCTGCGGGAACTGAGCGTTGGGTATCAGCAGATCGTAGAGATAGCGAAAGCCATATCCCGTAACGCAAAGGTTCTGATCATGGATGAACCGTCGGCGCCCCTTACGGAAAATGAGGTGGAAAAACTCTTTGCCATTGTTAAAAAGGTTAAGGCCGACGGTGTGGCGGTGATTTACATTTCCCACCGCATGGAAGAAATTTTTTCCCTCAGCGATAGGGTTTCTGTTTTCCGCGACGGGAAGTATATCAAGACCATGAATACCGCCGATACCAATGCGGATGAACTGGTCAAGCTTATGGTAAACCGGACCCTGGGGGAACAGTATCCTGCAAAGGGCTACCAGCGGGGGGAGCCGGTATTGGAAGTCCGGGGCCTTGCCACCCCTATGTTGAAGGATATTAACTTTACCGCCTATCGCGGGGAAATACTGGGCTTTGCGGGGCTGGTAGGCGCCGGAAGGACCGAAGTGGCCCGTGCGGTATTTGGGGCGGATAAAATAAGCGGCGGGGAACTGTTTTTACACGGCAAGCGGATTAAAATAAATTCCCCCGCCGATGCAATCCGATCCGGAATTGGCCTGATACCGGAGGACCGCAAGCGGCATGGTGTGCTGCTTGGCATGAGCATAATGGAAAATATTACCTATGCCAACATGCAGGAGATTTCCAAGTGGGGTGTATTGAATGGATCAAAGGATGCGCAGACCGGGGAAGAATATAAAGATATTCTGCGGATAAAAACACCTTCATTAAAACAGCTGGTAAAAAACCTAAGCGGCGGTAATCAGCAAAAAGTAGTTTTAGCCAAATGGCTTTTTACCCATTGCGAGGTTCTGATCTTTGATGAACCGACCAGGGGAATAGATGTAGGCGCAAAGCAGGAAATATATTTTTTAATGAAGCAGCTTGTGGAAGACGGAAAGGTAATCATCATGATTAGTTCTGAAATGCCGGAACTCCTGGGAATGGCGGACCGTATTATTGTAATGCGGGAAGGAAAGATTGCCGGGACTATGATGACCCGCGAGGCAAATCAGGAATCGGTGCTTAAATTGTCTTCCGGTTTATAAAACCCGGTGTAGCGCTTAATTTGGAGGATTTTCATGGGAAAGCGAACAATTGACTGGTCACGATACGGCATCTTATTTGCATGGATTATATTGATTATTGTGTTCTTTATTGCTGAACCGACTTTTCTCAGCGGTAAAAACATTTTTAATATTTTACGGCAGGTTGCTATCGTGGGAGTCTGCTCTGTTGGTATGACCTTTATCATATTAACCGGCGGCATGGATCTTTCGGTGGGATCGGTTATCGGCGTCTCTGCCGTCTCCGGCGCATTGTTACTGTCCGGCGGATTCCCCCCCATCATTGCGGTCTGTGTCTCCCTATTAATCGGCGTTTTATCGGGACTCATCAATGGCGTATTTATTAACACCTTTAAGATTGCTCCCATCATCATGACCCTTGGCATGATGACGGCACTGCGGGGTGTTGCGTATATTATCTGCGGCGGCCGTCCCGTGTACGGAATTCCGAAGGGCTTTCTTGCCCTTGGGCAGGGGTATATCGGCATTGTTCCTGTCCCGGTTATTATCATGATCATCATATTTGCGGGGGGATATTTTATTTTAAATAAGACATCCTTTGGCCGGACAATTTACGGTATCGGCGGGAATGTTGAAGCTTCCCGCTTATCCGGCGTGAATGTACAGAAAAACATCTATATTATTTATATGATGGCCGGCGCACTCTACTCCCTGGCGGGGCTCATTCTATTGGCCCGGGTCAATTCCGGGCAGCCAAAGGCCGGCGACGGGTACGAGATGGACGTAATCACCGCCTGTATATTGGGGGGCATCAGCGTAAGCGGCGGCGAAGGGCGGATTGTCGGGGTCATTATCGGTGTTTTAATGATGGGAACCTTGAATAACGGGATGATCCTTATGAATATTCCGGAGTTCTGGCAGTGGGTGGTTAAGGGATGGGTCTTGATTCTCGCGGTTACCATTGATCAACTGGCAAAACGCAGCAGATCCGGCGTGAAGAATTAAAAACGCAGACACGAAACCAGGGGCTGACCGGATTTACGTTCCGGTAGCCTTTTTTTGCCTGAATATCCCAATCGATAAATTTTTATACAATAACAGCCTAATTTTGCATCATGATTTCTCCAAAAGACCATTTTTTCGGAATTTTTAGAAAACCCCAAAAACCCTCCGTGTCAATTTATTGCAGCGGCATTGATAGTCATTTTTCGTATTTTGCGCAATATTTTTCTTGACATACGCAAAAAACCGTGGGATACTACGTATATTATAAGGAGTCTATTATGACAAAATTTATCGCCTTATTTGAAAAAAGCGGAAAATCAATACCGGAAGAATTGATGATCCGGCATATTGATCATCTGAAAAACCTAAAAAAGAATAATAACCTTTTGTTATGCGGCCCTTTTAAGAATAGCAAGGGGGTTATACAGCTTTTACAGGCTGATAATTACGATGAAGCAAAAAAACTTGCCCTACTGGACCCTTTTACCGCCGAGGGGATATTTTCAACCTATACCATACATGAGCTTATTGAAGCAAATGAGGAAAATAATTATTTGCTCGGCAAAAAATAAGCTCCTTATAGTTGGGATGTTCCAATCGATAAAATTTTATACAATAAAAGGTAAAATTTTACGCAAAATTTGTTGTTTTTTGCGTGAATTTTCTTGACAGGCGTATGAAGTCATGAGATACTAAACAGAGGTTTGTCGTTACTATAGGTTCCTGCAAGGATTTCGTTGTATATCCGGGGTTCTCTATTTGAAAATGTCTGGAATAATGTTGAGGAGGAGAGAATGAAAAACTATTTCAAAGTCATTGCGGTTCTTTTGTCATTTCTAGCCTTGGGCAGCCTGGCTAGCTGTAACAAAAGCAAGGGATCTAAACAGACCGGAGATCTTTCCAGTCTTACCATCGGGACCTGCGTCATGTCCTTTCAGCAGGAATTTATGATCGACCTGGTAACCGGGTATAAGGAATTCATACGGCAGACGAAAGCAAACGTCATCCTCACCGACGGCGGGAACATGGAACCTGAAAAACAGGTACAGAACGTACAGAACTTCATCGCCCAGAAGGTAGACGGAATTCTGGTGCAGGCCATTGCAATTGATGTTATGCGGGATACCATCAACCAGGCGTATGCCCAAGGAATCCCCATAGGGTACTATCCTCCTAATCCGGGGGTTAATGCGAATACCTGGTTTGATTACAACGAATATGATTGGGGCTATCAACTGGGTGAAGAAGCCGCAGAATGGACCCAGAAGAAGTTGAACGGCAAGGCAAAGGTAATCAACGTGGAATCAAACCTGGAACAGGCCGCCCAGGAACGAGCCAGGGGCTGGCGGGAAGCTATGCAAAATATCCTTGGAAAGGAAAATGTGCAGTTCATTATTTTAGACGCCAAAACCACTGAAAATACCATGTCGGTTACCGAATCGGCTCTGCAGGCAAACCCTGATGCCAGAGTGGTGCTGGTGCACAGTGATGATATGTGCCTTGGCGCCTATGAAGCGGTGGTGCAGTCCGGCCTTCCCCAGGACAACTTCTTTGTGGGTTCCTGCGACGGAACTACTCCGGTACTGGAACTGGTAGAACAGAATACCGTGTACCGTGCAACCGTGGGCAATGACCGCTTTGTTACCGAGATGGGATTTTACTGGATAGAAAACATTGCCCGTGCTGCTCTGGGTATGCCGTATGACTCTCCGTTCCCCATCACCACTATTACTCTTAACTATGACAATGTTAAACAATACCGGGCGAGAGCGCCAAAATATGAGCTTTCCCCCGAAATTGTTGAGTACATGAAAACACACTAATCCTGCATGCGGAGGCGGATACTAACCGCTTCCGCAATTTTTTATTATGAGAGGGTTTGATGCCAAATGAACCGTTAGTGTCCGTGAGGGGCGCAAAAAAATTGTTTGGTTCTGTCAGTGTTTTACACAATGTGGACGTGGATTTTTATCCGGGGGAAATCCACGGGCTGATGGGAGAAAACGGCGCAGGCAAGTCCACTCTGTGCAAGATCATATCCGGCGCCATTCTTCCCACCGAGGGTACCGTTACCATTAATGGGGTCAGTCATACGGGATTTACCCCCCAGGAGGCTCGTTCCTTGGGGATCAGCATGGTGTACCAGGAATTTAACCTGATCCCCGAAATGACGGTCTTTGAAAATCTTTTTGTCGGCAAAGAGATTCGCCGATCCGGTTTTGTTAATAACCGTTTGATGATTCAAAAAAGCCGCGGGATTTTTGAAACCATGGGCGTTCGTATTGATCCGCTGCAGAAACTCAAGCATCTTTCGGTGGCCTATTGCCAGTTGGTGGAGATAGCCAAGGCTCTGCTGGAAAACAGCAAGCTGCTGATTCTTGATGAGCCCACCGCCGCCCTTACCAATAATGAAGTCGATATTCTGTTCAAGGTTTTGGATAAACTCAGGTCCGACGGTATTTCCCTGGTTTATATTTCCCACCGGATGGACGAGGTATTCCGGCTCTGCGACAAGATAACGGTGCTTCGTGACGGAGACCATATCAAGACCATGCCCGCCAAAGAGACGAACATGGATGACCTTATCCGTATGATGATAGGCCGGGAATTGTCCCAGGAATTCCCCCGGCGGGTGACCTATAGCGGGTCCGGCGCAGGGGAAACAGTTTTAAAAGTAGAAAAACTCCACAATGAAAGACTCCGCGACGTTTCGTTTGAATTGAAAAAAGGGGAGATCCTGGGTCTGGCGGGACTTGTCGGATCGGGCAGAAGCGAGGTGGTTCGGGCGATATTCGGCGCGGACAATCTTGAAGCGGGAGAAGTTTTTATCAAAGGGACGAAGGTTTTGATTCGCCATCCCGGGACCGCTATAAAAAATGGGCTTGCTCTTATCCCGGAGGACAGGAAACTGGAGGGGCTTATGCTGAGACTCTCCATCGCACGGAATATTACCATAGCCGTTATACGCCATTTATCCCGCTACATGTTTGTGGTTAATAAAAGGGAAAAAGATCTGCTCAACAAAAGCGTCAATCTGCTTTCCATAAAGTTCGCTTCCGTTGGAGATCCGGTCTCAGGCCTTTCCGGCGGCAATCAACAGAAAGTGGTGCTTGCCAAGTGGCTCGCTTCGGACGCTGATATTATGTTTTTTGATGAACCGACCCGGGGCATTGATGTTGGCGCCAAAAAGGAAATCTACGACTTTCTCTTCAAGCTTAAAACCGAGGGAAAGAGCATGATAGTAATTTCTTCTGAAATGGAAGAAGTGCTGGGACTCTGTGACAGGATTATTGTAATGCACGAGGGCAGCATCGCCGGTAATTTGAAACACGAGGAAGCCACCCAGGAAAAGATATTAGCCCTGGCTTCCGGATTAAAAGGAGAGGGTAATGCCAAGACAAATTAATGCGAAAACCGTTGTTAGCGTGTACGAGAAATTCGGCATTTTATTGATAATGATAATTGAATGTATCTTTTTTGCCATCGCAAGCAACCGGTTTCTGCTTCCGACCAATCTGTTTCTGGTAGGCAGACAGGTAAGTTTTTACGGCATCGCTGCGGTTGGCGTAACCATGGTGCTTTTGGTGGGGGAAATAGACATCTCCGTCGGCTCAATTCTTGGTTTTTCCGGTACCATGGCGGCGGTCTTAATGGTTAAGCATGGCTGGCCGATGGGATTGGCTATACTGGTTACCATCCTGTTTTGTACCATTTTTGGTTTTATTTCCGGCTTTCTTACCGAAATATTAAAGGTTCCTTCCCTCATCGGCACCCTGGCCATGCAAACCATCATTAAGGGTTGTACTTATATAATCAGCGATGGAAGACCCATCAGAGGATTCAGCGAGAAATTTAAATTCCTTGGGCAGGGCTTTGTGTTCGGCACGATTCCGACGCCTATTATTTTTATGGTACTGGTCTTTATCATCGGTTTTATCGTTCTCAATAAACAGTACATCGGCAGAAGGATCTACGCAGTAGGCGGTAACAAGGAAGCGGCCCGGCTTTCGGGAATAAAAACCAATTGGGTAGTAGTAGGGGTGTTTGTTGCATCCTCGGTAACCGCCTCCGTCGCCGGAATTTTGATGGTTTCCCGGCTGGGCGCAGGTGATCCTTCCCTCGGTTCGGACTTTGCCCTGGATGTACTAACCGCCGCAGTTTTGGGCGGCATTGCACTGCAGGGCGGCAAGGGTTTTGTGTTGAATGTGCTGGTAGGCGCTTTCATCATCGGCATCCTGGCCAATGGGCTGGTTCTCTGCCACGTCATTGAGTACTGGCAGTGGATCGTCAAGGGACTGGTGTTCCTCTTTGCGGTTATCATGAGTAACCTGGATTACATTATTACCAAAAAACGGTAATTATTTTTTGGAGGTTTATTATGGAGTATGAACAAATTTATCAGGGGAACCTGGTAGAAGTATTTAAAATCTCTGATTCTTTTTATTTTCGCCGGGCAAACCTGCCTATCCGCAACCAGTGTAACGGCGCGTTTATTGTCGGCAATACCGGGGTTGCTATTGTGGACGCCACACCCGGCGGTATTGAAATGGCTGATGAAGCGATAAAACTTTTTCACAAGCCGGTTACCGCCATCTATCTTACCCATGGGCATGGGGATCATACCGAGGGCCTTGTGGACTGGCTTGACCGTGAGGTTACGGTTTACTGTTCCCGCCGCCTCGTTGAAGATTTAGATCCCTCATATTTTAAGGGTAAACTCAGCTTTGTCGGGATTGACGGAACGGTGAAGCTACGCCTTGGGGAGGATGTGGAGGTTGAATTGTTCACCAATAATGATGTTGCCCACTCCAAATGGGACACCTTCGTACGGATTCCCAGCCTGGGTATCGTTTGTACCGGTGACAGTGTGGTGGAATATCAAACCGCTTATTTCCACTCTGCGGATATTCATTCCTGGATAAATTCCCTGCGGAGATTGGCGAATCAGAAGGGTAACTATATTCTTGCCGGTCACGGGCAATCCCTTTTCCCCTATTCCTATATAAACGAATTCGCCGATTTTCTTACGGTGGTAGAACGATGCGCTAAGGATTGTTTTAAACGGCATTGGCCCAATCCGAGTGAGGTCGTTGACGAACGGTTTACAAAAATATCCTGGGCCGGGGTTAAGGAACTGGTGGATCGGTACTTTGCCGAAGGGAACAGGGATACTAAATTCCTGGAAGAAAAGGCCGGCCCCGATGATGCCCGGCGGGAAGTCCGCATGAATGTCTGGGCAATGATCCGGCTATATATCAGGTAGGCTTCCGGAAATCTCTTTTCGGGCGGCCCTTTGGTTTGGATGTCCCAATCGATAAATTTTTATATAATAAACCTTATTATTTTTTTCATTTTGCGCAAAATTTTTCTTGACATGCGCAAAAACCCATGAGATAATTAAAAAGGTGTAATGCCTATTCCAAATTTTTTGGAATTATCATGAATTATGGGGGAGTAAAATGAAAAGATCTTTGAAGATAGTTGCCGGACTGGTCGTTTGTATTGCCGCATTAGGTATACTGGCGGGCTGTAATAGGGGAAAAACGGCGAAAGCTGCAGGGCTGGATCTCAAGACAATTTATGCGGGGATCGGCGATGAGGAGACCCATTTTTCCACCAGGGACATACCGCTGCCCACGGCAAACCGGAATTATAAAATCGGGGTAGCGCTGTATTCGGTGGAATCAGGCTTTTTTAAGGCCCTGCAGGATGTGGCTATCAGTGAAATTCAAGCGACCGGAGCAACTGTGCTGATTGCGAATTGTGACGGTAACGTGACTACCCAGGTATCCCAGATTGAAAATTTCATCACCCAGGGTGTTGACGCCATTATCGCCGAGCCGGCGGACCCCGCCAGCGCCCTTAACCTTACCCTCCGGAAGGTCTATGACGCCGGTATTCCGGTGGTGGCCTTTGACATGCCCTTTGACCCCGGGGCTCCGCACATGACTTCCGTGGTAACCGATGGCTACGGTCTTGGTACGGCGGTGGGGAAGGAAGTGGCCAGACAACTGCTGCGGGATCATCCCACCGGAACCATTGAGTACGGCATTATCGGCGGTATTGAAGGCGCGGCCCAGCCGATGTCGAGAAATAATGGCTTTCAGGACGGTATTAAATCCGTTGATACCGGGGGCCGTATAAAAATGGTTTCCTGGCTTTTCCCCGGCGACTTTACCGAAGAAGGCGGGCTGCGGCTGGCGGAAAATATGCTGGTTGCCCACCCGAATATCAAGTGTTTAATCGGGACCAGCGATCCCCAGGTTGTCGGCGCTTCGGCGGTACTCCGGCGGCTGGGTAAAACCGATGTCATGCTGGCCGCCTGTGATGGTTCAAGGACTGCCAGCGAAAACATGGTAAACGGCGGGCCGATTAAAATCCTCGGCATTAACAGCCCCGTGGAAGCGGCAAAGCTTACGGTACGTATGCTTGTCCAGGTATTAAACGGCGGACCCGCTCCCAAATCGAAACTTACGTTTATGGAGCCCTTCCTGGTGACCGTTGACAATATTAAAGAGTATTACGATCCGAATTCAGCTTTCTAAAAAGACTTGGTCCTGCCCCTTTATGGGCAGGACATTTATTCAATAACGAGGATGGTGAAGCATGGCAGCCATACTGGAAGTCAAGCACGTAGACAAACGTTTTGGCGCTGTTCACGCATTAAACGATGTGTCCCTTGCGGTGGAAGAAGGGGAGACCCTTGCCCTGGTGGGGGAAAACGGCGCCGGAAAATCCACCCTGGTTAAAATTCTTACCGGGGTTAATCAGAAAGATAAGGGCGAGCTTTTCTTCCTGGGACAAAAAACTGAATTAAAATCCGCCATGGAATCCAGAAATCTGGGAATTGCCCAGGTGTATCAGCAGGCGGAACTTATTCCGGAACTGACGGTGGCGGAAAATATTTTCCTGGGTGATATGTCGGTTTATCAGGGCGGGCTCCTTTCCTGGAAAACCCTGTTCAAAAAAACCGGCGAACTTCTGAAAAAATACAATATTGCCGTAAATCCCCACGCACGGGTAAAAAGTCTCAATGTAGCCACGCAACAGTTGGTGGCGATTGCCAAGGTTTTGCTGCAGCAGCCTAAGCTGGTTGTTTTTGACGAGCCCACCGCAGTATTATCCGACAATGAAGTAAAGATACTGTTTGATATTATCAATAAATTAAAGGCCGAACACACCACTATTATCTATATTTCCCACCGCCTGGAAGAAATTTTTACCATCTGTAACCGGGTGGCGGTTATGCGGGACGGCAGACTTATTACGGTCCTGGAAAACAAAAATTTGACTAAGGCCGATCTGATTATGCATATGCTGGGCAAAAAACTTGAGGCCATGTTCCCTGAAAAAGATATTGGTCATGAAGATGAGGTTGCCCTTGAACTGAAGAATGTTTCTACCGCGAAGGTTACCGATATTTCCCTGAAGTTAATGAAGGGTGAAATTCTGGGAATAACCGGCCTTGTGGGAAGCGGCCGTACCGAATTGGCCCGCGCCATATATGGCCTTGACCGGATTAAAAGCGGGGAGATCCGGATTGGGGGGGAAAGGGTACGGCTCCGGGATACCCTGGACGCATCAAAAAGAGGGATCTTTCTGGCCCCGGAGGACAGAAAAGGTGAAGCATTGGTTCTTATCCGGCCAATTCGGGAGAACATCACCCTTTCCAACCTGAAAACCATTTCCAAGTCTTTTTTTTGCAACGCAAAAAAGGAAAAAGCCCTGGTTGAAAAACTCAGGGGCGATTTAAACATCAAAGCGGATACCATGAACAGACCGGTCTTAAGCCTGAGCGGCGGGAATCAGCAAAAGGTTGTGGTGGCAAAGGCGATCACCGCAAGACCAAAAATTTTGATCTTTGATGAACCGACCCAGGGGATTGATGTGGGCGCTAAATTTGAAATTTATACCCTGCTTAACAAATTGAAAAAGGACGGTTTGTCCATAATTGTTATTTCTTCTGAGATCGAGGAAGTCCAGGGGCTTTGCAACAGAATCGTGGTTATGCGGCAGGGAAAAATCGCGGGAGAAATTAACGGTAATGTCGAGGATACGGAAAGCATCTTGAACCTCATGTATAGGAGTGAAGCGGTATGAACCAGGTAAAGGAATATCTAAAAGAACAGGCAATCCCCCTTATCGTATTGCTGGTGATGATCGTTATTGCCTCAATTGTTTCCCCGGTGTTTCTGTCGGTTACGAATTTCAGAAACCTTTCGGTACAGATAGCCCTTAATATGATAGTAAGTATGGGAATGTTTCTGGTAATACTTACCGGGGGCATTGATCTTTCTGTCGGATCAACGGTGGCGGTTGCCGGGGTCATCTGCGCCGGGTTTATGCGGATCATGCCCGTCGGGGCCGCCATTAGTTTTGCTATCCTCATTTGTGTGGCGCTGGGCACGGTTAACGGCGTGATAGTATCGTTATTAAAAATCGCGCCCTTTATTGTTTCCCTGGGGATGATGAGTTTTGCCCGGGGTATCGCTTTCTGGTACACAAAGTCCCTTCCTATTTCCTGGCTTCCCTTCCCCGGCGCAGATTTCTTATACGTGGTGGGAACCGGGAATGTTTTCGGCATCCCCATCCTTGCCCTGATTTGGATAGTTATGGTTATAATAACCGCGATAATTCTTAAATATACCGTGGTGGGCAGAATTGTGTACTGTTTGGGCGGAAATGAAACCGCCGTCCGGCTGAGCGGTATCAACATCAAAAAATGGAAAATATTACCATACCTGTTTTCGGGTCTCTGCTGCGGTATCGGCGGCGTGGTTCTTGCAGCCCGGCTTGGGGTTGGTACCCCTACCGGCGGCAACAGTCTGGAAATGGACAGTATTGCTGCGGTTGTTATCGGCGGGACAAGCTTTAACGGCGGTATCGGCTCGGTAAGCGGCGTTATTATCGGCGTATTTGTTCTGGGCATTATCAACAATATCCTGGATTTGATGAACGTACCGTCCTACCCGCAGATGATGCTGAAGGGCGCCATCATTGTTGCCGCAGTGATATTGTCCAAGATACGTGAAAATAGTATTACCGGTTAAGGAGAGTGGTGCAAGTATCTTGATACTTGAATTTTTATGAAAGGAGTTAATCGATGATTTCATATCATGGATCGGATGCAAGTTTTTCCCTGGAAGGAAAAACTGCAATTATTACCGGCGGCGCCGCCGGGATTGGCAATGCAACGGCACAGTTTTTTGCAAAAAAAGGTGTGAATCTAATCCTGGCGGATCTTAACCCGCAAACGGATGCCATTGCCAAGAAAATCGGCCCCAGGCATATCGGCGTTGTGGGGAATATTACTGAGGCTGCGTATCGGAAGAGTATTATTGACGCAGGTGTAAAGGCCTTTGGAAAAATAGATATACTGGTGAACAGCGCCGGTATTGTGGCCCTGGAAAAGGCGGAGATCATCTCCGAAGATTTTTGGGATCGCACTATAGCTATTAACCTGAAGGCCAGTTTTATGATGGCCCAGGCTTTCGGTTCCTATTTGATTGAAAAAAAGCTTCCCGGTTCCATTGTCAGCATGGCTTCCCAGGCGGGGGTTATCGCCCTGGACAAGCATGTGGCGTACTGCGCCAGTAAGGGCGGGATCATTTCCATGACCCAGGTGCTGGCCCTTGAATGGGGGAAGTATGATATACGGGTGAACTGCGTGTCCCCCACGGTAGTATTGACCGAGCTGGGGCATAAAGCCTGGGACGGGCCGGTGGGAGACGCCTTTAAAAAAGAAATCCCCGCAGAACGGTTTGCCGAACCCGATGAAATTGCCGGGGTTATTGCTTTCCTGTGCAGTAACGCTGCGGCAATGATTACCGGACACAACCTGCTTGTTGACGGCGGTTATACAAGTAAGTAGACACCATTGAAAATGTTAATGAAGAAGGTAAACCACGGACAGCACGGACAAAAGAAAACGACAGGCAAAAACTAGTCCGTGAGGTCAGTGTGGTCCGTGGTTTTTTATTCTTTTAAATAGGACAGTGCAAAAGAGGAGAAAAAAATGCAGCGTATTTTAAACAATCCCGACGACATCGTAGATGAAATGCTCAAGGGTTTCGTCAAAGTCCACAGCGATTTTATTACCGCCACCGATAACCCCCGGGTCATCGCGCGGTCCAACATTCCTGCCGGCAAGGTGGGGGTGGTGACCGGCGGCGGCAGCGGACACAAGCCGGCCTTTATCGGCTATACCGGCGAGAATCTCTGCGACGCGGTGGCGGTAGGCGAGATTTGCTCCTCCCCCACAGCCGCCGCTTTCCTGGACGCCTTTAAAGCGGCTGACCGGGGCAAGGGCGTGGCATGCCTCTACGGCAACTACTCCGGGGATAACATGAACGTAAAGATGGCGGTCAAGATGGCCAAGAAGGACGGCCTTGAAGTAAAGACCGTGGTTGCCAACGACGACGTAGCCTCGGCGCCAAAGGATCAGCGGGAGAAACGGCGGGGCGTGGCCGGGGAGGTGCTGATGTGGAAAGTAGGTGGCGCAAAGGCGGCGGCGGGTGGGAACCTGGACGAGGTTATTGCGGCGGCCCAGAAAGCCATTGATAATACCCGTAGCGTTGGTATCGGCTTAACCCCCTGTACGCTGCCTGCGGTGGGGCATCCCAATTTTGAAATTAAGCCGGGGACCATGGAAGTCGGGATTGGCCATCACGGGGAGCCGGGGATTGAAGTCTGTCCCCTGGAAACTGCCGCACAGATGGCCAAACGGATGGTGGATGTGGTGCTGCCCGACTATCCCTTTGTTGCGGGGGACGAGGTAGTAGTACTGGTTTCCGGCCTTGGCGCAACGCCGGTTATGGAAATCTACGTACTCTACGACGAAATTGAGAAGCTCATCACCGCGAAGGGTATCAAGGTTCACCGCTCTTATGCGGGAAATTACTTTACCTCCCTGGAAATGATGGGCGCCACATTGACGGTGATGAAGCTGGACGATGAACTGAAAAAATTAGTTGATATGCCCTGCTACAGCATGGGACTGAAACAAAAATAGCGGAACGTTCCAATAGATTGACATGCGCAAAAAACCATGGGATCCTACCATCTATGTCAGTATAGTACATTCCTTGAACTGAAGGGTATTACCAAGGCCTTTCCCGGGGTGCTGGCCCTGGACGGGGTGAGCTTTTCGGCCAAGCGCGGGGCGGTGGGGGTGGATTCCTGCTGGATACACCGGGCCAAACAGGTGTTTGAAAGCGAAGACGGCAAGGCGCTTCTCAAGAAATGGGGCCTGGACAGTAACACCTACGTGGGGATCGGTTTCTGCATCCTCGGATATGCCGAGGGGACTCGGCCCAAGCCCGCTGCCCGGAAAGAAGGGTATATCATCAAGGTAAAGTAGGTTTTTTGACGGATCGTCACCGGGGTACTGATTTTATAGAAAACCGGGTCTTTTTTTCTTGACAACGGTGATACATTTATTCTATACTGGATAATCGGAAAGGAAGGGAGACGGAGTCTTTGGCAGCAGAAAATAAATTAGAGCTGACCCATATATCCAAGGGATTTCCCGGTGTGCAGGCCTTGGATGACGTCAGTTTTCAGCTTAAGAAGGGTACCACCCATGTGCTTTGCGGTGAAAACGGCGCCGGAAAATCAACGCTTATGAAGATTATCAATGGGCTGCATCAGCAGGATTCGGGGGATATTTTTGTTGACGGCAAAAAGGTCGTAATACAGGATCCGCTGCATGCCCGCAAGCTTGGCATTGCGATGATATACCAGGAGCTGTCCTTTGTGCCCGACATGACCCTGGAGGAAAATATATGCCTGGGTCATTGGCCTATGAAAGGTAATGCCCTTGTTGACTGGAAGGCTGTGCGGACAAACACCCTGCAATTGCTGAAACAGGAGGGCTTTAATTATCCGCCGGATATTAAGCTGCGCAGCCTTAGTGTGTCTGACATACAGGTGATCGAAATCCTAAAGGCGGTTTCCATCAATGCAGGCATTATTATTATGGATGAACCAACTTCCGCCATCACCTCCAAGGAAGTGGAAAATCTGTTTGTTAAAATTGAGGCCCTCAAAAAAAGGGGCGTAAGTATCATCTATATTTCGCATAAAATGGATGAAATTTTCCGCATCGCCGATGAAATTACGGTATTGCGCGACGGGAAGATCATTGAAACCCGTGCCAAGAATGATATTGACGAAAAGACCACCATAGAATTGATGGTGGGCAGAAAAATTGAAAATCAGTATCCCAAGAAGGAAATACCGCTGGGTGAAGAAGTGTTACGCATAAAGGACTGGTCCAGCGACGGAGTGTTTCAAAAAGTGAATTTCAATTTACGAAAGGGTGAGATACTGGGTTTTGCCGGCCTGCTGGGCGCCGGCCGCACAGAAGTTATGCGGACCCTCTTCGGTCTGGACCCCTGTACCGCCGGGGAAATAACGGTAGCCGGCAAACCGCGGAGGATAAAAAATGTGCAGCAGGCCATGGGGGCGGGTCTTGCCATGCTTTCAGAGGACCGGAGAAGATATGGCATTGTGCCCCTGATGAGTGTTTCGGAAAATGTGGCATTGGTTGCGCTGGATAAATTCATTACCAATGGCCGCTGGTATAAGCGCAGGGAGTATGAAACGGTATCCGCGATATGCCAAAAAATGCGGGTAAAAACGCCGTCCCTGGATACGAAGGTATATTCACTGAGCGGCGGGAATCAGCAAAAGGTGATCCTCGCTAAATGGATGGTCCGTGATCCGGAAATATTGATATTAGACGAACCGACACGGGGCATTGATGTGGGGGCAAAAAGTGAAATATACCAGCTCATGACAGAGTTTGTTGAGCAGGGCAAAAGCATTATCATGGTATCCTCCGAATTGCCCGAGCTTTTGGGCATGTGTGATCGTATTTATGTTATGCATGAAGGGGCGCTTACCGGGATGCTGAACAGAAATGAATTTTCGCAGAAAGCGGTTATGCAACTTGCGGTTCAATCAGCCGGTTGAAATCAGGGTATGGAGAAAAACAGTATGGAAAAGCAGGGTGGAACAACTTTTAATAAGGCAAGCAATATTTTGAGCAAATACAGTATATTTTTTATACTGATCATATTTATTATCGTCTGTTCGGTGGCAAATCCAAAATTTTTTACGGCCACCAATCTGATTAATGTGCTGCGCCAGCAATCGGTTATTATCATGCTGGCCCTGGGCGAAATGGTCCTCATTATATGCGGCATGCTTGATTTGTCATGCGGCGCCGTTATTGCTTTCGCGGGGGTTTTGTCGGTTGCCGCCTATAAAGCGGTGCCCAATATGTTTGTGGCCTTTGGGGTCGGCATTGCGGTGGCGCTGCTTTGCAATGGGGCAAGCGGTCTTATGGTGACTAAATTTAAAACTCCGCCCTTTATTGCTACCCTGGCTATCCAGACCATTGCCCGGGGCGGCGCGCTGTTCTATACCACCGGGCAGAATATATACGAAATCGGTCAATACAAAACGGTCGGACAGGGATCGGTGGGTCCCGTGCCGATACCGGTAATTATCATGTTAGTTTTGTTTGGCATTATGTTTTTTATCATGCGTTACACCAGATTTGGCCGGTCTACCTATGCGGTGGGCGGAAACGAGGAAGCGGCAAACGCATCGGGAATCAAGGTAAATTCCATCAAAATGAAAGCGTATTTGCTGAACGGTGTTTTGGTTGGTATCGCGGCGGTGGTGTTTATGTCCCGGGTGAACGGGGGCTTGCCAAACGGGGCGCAGAGTTATGAGTTTGACGCGCTGACCGCCACCATCATAGGCGGTACCAGCTTCTCGGGAGGCGTTGGGACTGCCTGGGGAACGATAATAGGCGCGTTTATCGTCGGGTTCTTAAACAATATCATGAATCTTATGTCCGTTAACTCCTATGTTCAGCAGATAGTACGGGGTGTTATTATCGCCGGGGCGGTGATGTGGGACATTTATTCAAAGACCAAGCAGACCCATAAAAAGAGCCGGTAATCAAGGGGCTGTCTTTACTGTGTGACTCTTGCGGGGCGCTGCTCCGCAAAATATAAAGTCAGGAGGAATGGAAAGATGAAAAAAGGTTTCGTGTTTTCGGTTTGTTTGCTGTTAAGTGCAGCAGTGGTATTTGCAGGCGGCGGCGCTCAAGGCGCAAAAGGCGCGGGCTCGGGCAAAAAGAAAGTTGCCTATGTAGCCCGGACCCTTTCGGACCCCTTTGCGGCATGGCTGGCCAATGAAATGGTCAAACATGCGGCTGCTTATTCTGATACCTATACGCTGGATGTGTTGGATTCTCAGGGGGATGCTGAGAAAACCAACACTCATATTGAGAACTGCATTACCAAGGGATATGATCTGGTTATTATTCAGCCCAACGACGGCGAGCTGCAGCGCCCCTATGCGCAGCGGCTGCTTGATAATGGGATCAAAGTAATCACCACCAATGCAAAAATACCGGACCTGAAAGGGTCTTCCGGCGTGGATGCCGATCCCTATGAGCAAGGCAAAGTTCTGGCGGTGGATGCGGTTAAAAAAGTGCCAAGGAATGGCAGGGCGGTTTTGCTGAATTGTTTGCCCGGCAACCTGCACACCACGGCGCGTTACAAGGCGTTCCAGGCGGAATTTGTCGCCAAGCGCCCGGATGTTACCATCCTTGCGGATGCGATTCTGGAACGGGCAAGCGAAGCGGATGCCATGGCGAAATTCGAAGACTGGGTCCAGTCCTTTGGCAAGTTTGATCTGGTTCTTACCAGTGCCGATGTCCTTGGCTTGGCTGCCCTGGAAGTAACCAAGAACAATCCCGCTTTTAAGGACCTGCTGATTTATGGTGTAGACGGCCTCGCCGGGGCGATGCTGGCTATCAAGGACGGCAATTATACGGGCAGTTGTTTCCAGAATGCGGCGCAACTTGCTGAGCTTAACACCAAGGCTGCGTATGAACTGCTGACGGGAGCAAAAACTGAAGTGGACTATGCTATTTCCGCGGATCTGATAACCAAGGAAAATGTTGATGAATACCTGAAAATTGCGGTTAGCACCGGATCGCTGACCCAGGCTGAGGTGGATGCTCATAAATAAGTATTGACGGCATAGTTGGCTTATGGCCAACTATGCTTGCATGAGGGGAGTTTAAAATGAAAGCATTAGTGCTTGAATCAGTAAAAAAATTAAGCATTCGGGATTATCCGATTAATGAAACGGTAGGCCCCTATGATGTTAAAATTCAAATAAAAGCCTGCGGAATTTGCGGCAGCGATGTTCACTATTACAATGAAGGGGCCATCGGCGATTATGTCGTCCGGGAACCTATGATCCTGGGCCATGAGGCGGCGGGGATCATTATTGAAAAGGGCGATAAGGTCACGGATTTAGCAATCGGCGATCTGGTCTGCATGGAGCCGGGGATTCCCAATATGCGTTCCCATGAAGTAATGGAAGGTATGTATAACATCGATCCCGATGTGGTTTTTTGGGCCACCCCGCCTATCCACGGCTGTCTGCGGGAAACGGTAGTGCATCCGGCGCAGTTCTGCTTTAAACTGCCCAAGGGGATGAGTGCCGCCGAGGGGGCCATGATGGAGCCCCTGGCTATCGGCATTGAGGCGGCAAAGAAGGGGGCGATTAAGCCCGGCGATACGGCCTTAGTGGTCGGCTGCGGTACCATTGGTGTTATGTGCGCCATCTCCGCCCTGGCCGGAGGATGCAGCAGGGTTTTCATTTCCGATGTGAAGCAGGAAAAACTGGACCTGGCGGGCACGGTGCCCAACGTCATTCCGGTAAATACCGCAAAGGTGAATCTCCAGGAATTTATCATGAAGGAAACCGGCGGCAAAGGGGTCAATGTTATTTTTGAAGCCTCCGGCAGTCCCAAGGTTTACCCCGATTTCTTCCGCTGCGCAAAAAAAGGCGCCAAGGTTGTCCTGGTGGGCATGATGAACGGGACGGTCCCCATTGACGTGTCCTATTTACAGGGCCGGGGCATCAGCATTGAAACCATATTCCGGTACATCAACTGTTTTGACCGGGCCATCGCCCTGGTAAACGCCGGAAAAATTGATATCAAGAAATTTATCAGCAAGACCTTCAAGTTTGACGATGCCATTGCGGCCTATGAATACGCCGCTGCGGGACATCCCGAAGTAGTAAAGGTGATGATCGATTTATCGTAGAAGGAGAAAAACGATGAGCTATTTGGAAAAATTGTTCGGCCTCAAGGGAAAGGTGGCGGTGGTAACCGGCGGTGGCCGGGGTATAGGCCAGGTGGTCGCGCTGGGACTCGCTAAAGCGGGTGCGGAGATCGCCATTATTTCCCGCACCGGGGCTGATGAGACGGTTCGCCTTATCGAAAAAGAGGGGGGGAAAGCCTACAGCCTCTTGGCGGATGTTACCAAGGAAAACGAGGTGGACGCCGCGCTTAAAACGGTGCTTTCCCGCTCCGGCTCCCTGGATATCGTTTTTAACAACGCCGGCATCTGTATCCACAAGGATACTACCGAGGCCAGTATCGCCGAATGGCGGGAAGTGCTGGATATCAACCTGACCGGTGAATATATCATGGCCCGGGCTGCGGGGAAGATCATGATTGACCGGCATATTAAGGGCAGTATCATTAACATGGCCTCCATGTCCGGCTCTATCGTGAATGTTCCCCAATGGCAGGCCTCCTATAACGCGTCCAAGGCCGGGGTCATCCATATGACCCGATCCCTGGCGGTGGAGTGGTCCCAATATGGTATCCGGGTGAACAGCCTGAGTCCGGGCTATATCGGTACTCCCATGAGCGTCGATACCCCCCAGGAACTGAAGGATGCCTGGATGCCCCTGATCCCCGCCCATCGCATGGGTGATCCCGAAGAATTGGTGGGGGCGGTGATCTATCTGGCCGCCGAAAGTTCCGGTTATACCAACGGCTGCGATTTGATTGTGGATGGGGCGTATACCTGCCAATAGGGTATAGACCGAACACCCTTCCGTGGTCATTATGAAACTACCATGGATCATGCCGCAATCTTTGCCCCCCTGGTTTCTGCAAGCTATTCAGTGCGCCTCCATAGTTTCAGCGCCCTGGATAGCTACATGGGGTTGCCCACCCTGCCCTTTACCCTGGTGGAAACCGATGCGGACATCCCCGCCCTTGCCCGCCTCCTGGAGGGCCTCCGCTTCCCCGGCATAGACATTGCCGATGGGGCGGTGGATGCTGCCGGACAGAGTTGGTACTTCCGCTGCGTTGATCCCGATGATGTCCGCCCGCCTTCCTATACCCTGCTGTCCCTCTCCCAAGACTGGACTACCAAACGCTTTCGGGACCCCCTGGATATTTACCCCCTGCTCCGGGAACTTCGGGATGGATGCAGTGAGAAAGTCCCGGAACCTCGTCCTTGTCCCAAAAGCCGGAACAAGGGTCATGGTCAAAGCAAGTTCCCGGTGAGTCCTTGGTGGACCGGTCTTAACCCCGACGCCGATCGTTACCAGGCGCTTATGGATGCCGCCCTTATTCTGGCCCGTTACCGCAGCGATTCCGATGATACACTCTCACCAATACTGCGGCCCCTGGCAAACCTACACGAAGGCATCCCTCCAAAGCCCGAAGCCCAGCGGCTTCTCCTGACGGGTATTTTGGTTTCCCCCCGCCCGGACCTGGGGCTGAAACTCCTCAAGGCCGCCGGGTTTATCCGGGAACACTGGCCGGAACTCGCCATCCTGGATGATGTGGATCACTCCAAGGAATTCCACCCCGAAGGCAATGTCTGGAAACACACCCTGGAAACCTTACGGTATCGTAAAACCACCGGCCATAATTCGGCGGCCTATGATCTGCGGCTTTCCCTGGGGCTCCTGCTCCACGATATGGGGAAACCCCTGTCGGCCAGTTCCGGAAGCCGCCGGTTTAACGGCCACGCCGAACTGGGCGCCTGGGCGGCCCGGAAATTTCTGGAACGCCTGGGATTTGATCCTTCGCTTATTGGAGATATTTATTACCTGGTAAAAAACCACATGCTCCCCGCTGCCCTCCCCCGGCTGCCCCTGGTCAGGACTCGGGAAATCCTGGAATCTCCCCTATTCCCCACCCTGCTGGAACTCTACCGCTGTGACGAGTCGTCATCCTTCAAAGGCCTGGACGGGTACTATGAAAGCAGCGCCGCCTATCAGAGCTACCTGAAGAACCGCCGCAACCCCTACCGGTTCGCGGATGGGAAGAAGATGGGGAGACAGGGGTTCTCCTTATCGTAACCCGTGATAATAGTTTTTAGAACAGTAAATGGATTACATTTTTGCCAGCCTGTCCGCTGCCTGATCAATGTAGGCGTATCTTTCCGCGGGAAGATCATCCTTGTATGTCTCAAGCAGGTTTTTGAGCGCAGTGATCCAGTTTTTTGAATGGTAATGTACCTGGTACTGGGCATCGAATGCCGCAAAGGAAGGGATGTTTTCCGCGTCGCAGACCCTGGTAAACATATCAAAGGCTTCTATTAGAAAATCGATCCGGCCAAGGTCTTCCTGTACTTCGTCCCGTCTATACCACAGAGGAATTGCCCGATGGTAGAGGGCCTTGTAGACCGGGATATCAATCTCGATCCCCTGGGCTTTAAAATAGCGGTCAAATGTTATTGCCCCCGGCTCCGCATCTTCCTCTATGAGGGGATAATCGGTTAAAAGATCGTACGGCTCGTCTCCCTGTTTAAAAAATTCCTTCCAATCAATGCTTTCATCATTGGTGGTGGTCTGTCTCTCTGTGTCCTTGATAGCTTCACCGGAAACGCCCATTTTCCATGGATTCACCGTCTTGTTCAAACAGCAGTGTTTGTATTTTTTTCCACTGCCGCAAGGGCAGGGATCATTTCTGCCAATTTTCTTTTTATTCACCGGGGACGACACAGCAGGCGGTTTGCTTTTTTGAATTGGCTTCGGCTTAGGTTCTTCAAAGCAAGCCCAATGCTCCAGATCACCGATGGTATCATCAATATGGATGTTACGACGGTCATCATGCCGGGGATCGAACATATGGTTTATAAAACTGTCATAACCACCCATGAGGAAAGGCTCGATCATATCATGGTCAAAGAGGGTTTCCACCTCGGGGATTAGTTCAAAAATATGCATATCAAGAACGACACTGGCTATACTGCCTGCTAAAGCATATTCGGTTTCCTCATGTTCAAGGCAGTTCCGGATCAGGGAATGTAAATAGGAAGTCATATCCTCCCGGGTAATATGGCCGTCCCGGACAATATACTCATACGCACGAAGGGCAGCCCCGCGGATAAATTGGTCCAGGTTTTGGTTTTCGATTACCCCTTTTAAGAGGGATAGCTCCCCGTTATAGGTGCTGCACAAAATGGAAGCATAGCCATCGGTGAGGGTGTCCCCCAAAATACCGTCTACCTGTTTCTCATCCAGGGTAAGGATACGAATCAATTTTGGGAAAGCCCGCTGTTCTCTGAATTGTGCCAGCAAGTACATAGCATAGAGGTGAAGTTCATAAGAGAGGTCTTCTTCCATGAGTTGTTCCGCATGGTCATAGGCATGGTCCAGCGCATCCAGCAGATAGGGGATTACCGCATCCCGCTGTTCTATCGCCTCGGCCAGGGCCTGCCGGGGAAAATGATGATTAAACAAAGTTAGCGCTTTAATTATTTTTGGGGTGGTAAACGCCATCTTATCACGAATGGAGGAGGCGGGCATACATGACCCGCAGACCCTCAGCTCAAAGGAACTGGGGTCAATCCTATATCCCCCCCCGTACCCCCAGTTTTCCAGAGCAAGCTCCAGGGTATTAAGCCGTGAAGATTCTAAGCTTATTTTTTGCCTTGACGCTGGTATACAAGTATGGTATTATTTCTTCTATAATTATATCCTAGGAGGAATTGTATGAAAGTATTGAAAAGTGTGGTGGTTACCATTGCGCTCATGGGCCTTGCCGGGACCGTGTTTGCGGGCGGCGGGCAGCAGTCGACAGGCGGCATGGGGCCCAACGTTACTATCGATGCGGTGTGTATCAAAACAAGTTTTGAACAGGCCGTTGAAATTACCTCCGCTGCGGGCCGGGTTGTGGAATTAAGCTTTAACGAAATTAAGAGCGAGATTGCCCCGGTAAACATTATTAAAAAGGAACTGATCATCTGCGGTTCCCGTCTCCAGACCAAACGGTTTCCCGTGGTGATCGATTACCTCAAACAGGGCAAGATACCCCTTGAAGGGTTTATAACCAAAATATATCCTATTGCAGACATGGCGGAAGCCTTTGATTATGTTGATAAAAACAACGCCTCGGTGCGGAAAGTGGTGATCAGTTTTGACTAGACTGAAGAGGTTAAAAACCACAAAGGACCAAAGGTCCTCGGACACGAAGGGAAAATGATTTTTTTATTTTCCGTGTATCAGAAGGAGTGAGAGACTATGCTTGAATTAACTAAAAAATGCCTGAAAGAAAAAAAGGCGGAATTTGAAAAGGCGGGAATTTTGACACCCTCCTTTGACATTGACGCGGTGCGGGATCGCAGTATTGCAGCTCCTGTATGGGTCCACTTCAGCGTAGGCAATTTATTTAAGGCATACCACGCGGTACTTGCCCAGCGGCTCATCGAAATGGGGGCCGCCTCCACGGGCATTGTCGCCGTGGCCTCCTTCGATCACGACCTTATCAAAAAAGTGTTCCTGCCCCACGATAATCTGTATATCCAGGTGGTGATGAAAGCCGACGGCAGCCTTGAAAAGCGGGTGGTCGCTAGTGTTACCGAGGCCCTTGCCGCAGACAGTGCCGACGCCGCGCAGTGGAAGCGGCTCAAAATGATTTTCTGCGAGCCTTCTCTCCAGATGGTTTCCCTTTCGATCACCGAGAAGGGCTACGACCTTCGGGCGATGGACGGTTCATTCCGTCCGGAAATCCTTGCGGAGTTTGAGGCGGGGACCGCCGCTCCGGTGCATGGGATGACCAAGCTTACCGCGCTGCTCCTTGAACGCTACACCAAAGGCGGCGGCAGGCCGATAGCAATGGTGAGCACGGATAACTTCTCCCATAACGGGGATAAACTCAAGGCCGCTGTGCTGGCGGTGGCCAATGAATGGAAGGGCCGTTCCCATGTTACGCAGGGCTTTATTGACTGGCTCTCCGACCCAGCGAAGGTGGGCTTTCCCCTCAGCATGATTGACAAGATCACCCCGTACCCTTCAGAAAAAGTACGCGAACAACTTGAAGCGGCGGGTCTGAGCGGGATGGAAATACTGAAAACCGGCGGGCATTCGGTAAACGCACCCTTTGTGAATACCGAGGAAGCGGAGTACCTGGTCATTGAGGATGTGTTCCCCAACGGCCGGCCGCCCCTTGAAAAAGTTGGAGTGTATTTTACCAACCGTGAACGGGTTGATATGGTGGAGCGGATGAAGGTCTGCACCTGCCTGAACCCCCTCCACACGGCGCTTGCCATTTGCGGCTGTCTCTTAGGCTACACATCCATTGCCGCCGAAATGAAAGATCGGGAACTGGTAGCCCTGGTCAAAACAATTGGTTTAGTTGAGGGGATGCCTGTGGTAACCGATCCGGGAATCATTAACCCCGCCGCTTTTATTGGCGAGGTGCTTGAGAAACGCTTCCCCAATCCCAACATTCCCGATACCCCCCAAAGAATCGCTACGGACACATCTCAGAAGCTTGGCATCCGCTTCGGTGAAACGATTAAGCTCTACGCCGCCCGGCCCGGCCTGGATATCAAAAAACTGGTGCTGATACCCCTGGTGATTGCGGCATGGTGCCGGTACCTGCTCGGTGTTGACGATGAGGGCAAACCGTTTACCCCCAGCCCCGATCCCCTGCTGGCAGATTTACGGGAAACCTTGAAAGGCGTCACCCTGGGCAATCCCGCTTCTGCGGCAGGAAAACTAAGGCCCATCCTCTCAAACCAAAAAATATTCGCCGTAAATCTGTATGAGGTTGGATTGGGAGAACGGATCGAAGGTTATTTTGCCGAACTGCTGGCAGGGCCGGGAGCGCTGCGGAAAGCGCTGCAGACTTATTTGGCATAATTTTAGGGGAAGCGTATGGTATTGCTAAGCGGCAGCAGTGATAATGGACTGGATGACGGCGCCTTGATGGATGCCCTGCAACAATCGCTTGCGGGCAAAACGCTGCGCAAGGTTCTGCTTTTACCCCCCGATTATACGCGCCTGTATTCCGGCGCCGGAAAAATCACCGCCATGTACTATAAACTGCTAAAGGACTGTAGTCATAAGAATACTGTAGAGGTTGATGTCATGCCCGCTCTGGGTACCCACGAGCCCATGAGCCCGAAGGAATGTGAATCCTTTTTTGAGGGGGCTATCCCCTACGAAAAGCTGGTGGTCCATAATTGGCGGAAGGATGTGGTAAAGATAGGCGAAGTGCCTGCAGCATTTGTGTCGGAAGTATCGGAAGGCCGGTCCACCGCCGCAATCGACGTGGAGGTAAACAAACGGATCCTGGATACCTCCTACGACTGTATCATTTCTGTCGGACAGGTGGTACCCCACGAAGTTGTTGGTATGGCGAACTATTCGAAGAATATCTTTGTCGGCTGCGGCGGGTACAGCATGATCAATGCATCCCACATGCTTAGTGTGCGCTGGGGTATTGAACGGCTTATGGGGAAAGATTTTTCTCCGGTGCGCAAGGTGTTTGATTATGCGGAGGAACATTTCCTTAAAAACATCCCGCTGCTCTATGTGCTCACCGTTACTACCACCAAGAGGGATGGAACATCCCCTGACGCCGCTCAAATACGCGGTTTGTATATTGGCCGGGAACGGGCCCTCTTTGAACAGGCGGTGCGCCTTTCCCAAACATTGAACCTTATCAAGGTAGATAAGCCCCTGAAAAAGATAGTGGTCTACCTTGACCCCCGGGAGTTTAAGTCTGCCTGGCTGGGGAACAAGGCTATTTACCGGGTGAAAATGGCGATTGCCTGGGGGGGAGAACTAATTATCCTCGCCCCGGGGGTGCGGAAGTTCGGTGAAGACGAGGGCAATGACGCGCTTATCCGCAAATACGGCTATGTCGGGCAGGAACGGATTTTGCAGCTTATGGAAACCGAGGAAGACCTGGGAAAGAACATGTCCGCGGCGGCCCATCTCATCCACGGTTCTTCGGACGGGAAATTCAAGATAGTGTACTGCACCAAAGAACTGAGCGAAGATGAAGTGCGGGGCGCGGCCTTTGATTATAGGCACTACGATGAGGCGGCAAAACAGTACGATATCCGGAAACTAACGGATGGGTACAACACGGTGGCGGGGGAAGAGATATACTATATTAGCAACCCCGCACTGGGACTGTGGACGACGGGTTAAGATTACTATTGAGGAGTGAATATATGGGTGCGGACATTGGACTTATCGGGCTTGCGGTAATGGGCGAGAACCTGGTTCTCAACATGGAAAGCAAGGGGTTTCAGGTGGCGGTCTATAACCGGACGGCTGCCAAGGTAGACGGCTTTGTCCAGGGCAGAGGCGCCGGGAAGAAAATCACCGGTTGCCGCAGTCTTGCTGAATTTGCGCTTTCCCTGAGCAAGCCCCGGAAAGCTTTCATCATGGTCAAGGCGGGGCAGGCGGTGGACGATACCATTGAGCAGCTTTTGACGGTCTTCGGGAAGGGGGATATCATCATCGACGGGGGAAATTCCAACTATCAGGATACGATCCGCCGGACCGCTTATGTCGAGTCCAAAGGGCTTTTGTATATCGGGACCGGGGTGTCCGGAGGCGAGGAAGGGGCGTTGACCGGCCCTTCAATTATGCCCGGCGGCTCCCCTGCGGCATGGCCTCTGGTAAAGCCCATTTTGCAGGCTATTTCCGCCAAGGTTGACGGGGGCGTGCCCTGCTGCGACTGGGTGGGGGAAAACGGCGCGGGCCACTTCGTCAAGATGGTTCACAACGGCATTGAGTACGGCGACATGCAGCTTATCTGCGAAACCTACGACTTCATGAAAAATATTTTGCAGCTTTCCTGCGAAACAATGGGGAATGTCTTTGAGGAATGGAACAAGGGCGAACTGAACAGTTATCTTATCGAAATTACCGGTGAAATCCTTAAATACAAGGATACCGACGGGCAACCTTTGGCGGAAAAGATCCTCGACACCGCCGGACAGAAGGGAACCGGCAAGTGGACCGGCATCGCGGCCCTGGAGCACGGGGTGCCCCTGACCCTGATCGGCGAAGCGGTGTTCAGCCGCTGCCTTTCTGCGGCGAAGGACGAGCGGGTCCGGGCATCAAAAGTATTTTCCGGCCCTGCGCTTACCAAACCCGTGGACGTCAAAGCCTGTCTCCTTGATTTACGGAAGGCCCTCTACGCCGCCAAGGTGGTTTCCTATGCCCAGGGCTATCTCTTAATGCGGGAAGCCGCTGCGGAATACAAGTGGAACCTGAACAACGGCGGTATCGCCCTGATGTGGCGGGGCGGCTGCATCATCCGCTCAAGCTTCCTGGGGAAAATCAAGGAAGCCTTTGACAAAAAGCCGGACCTGGAAAATTTGCTCCTGGACCCCTTCTTTACTTCGGTTCTTGAGGACGCCCAGGCCTCCTGGCGCCGGATAGTGGCGGCGGCGGTGACCTACGGCGTCCCCGTCCCCGCACTGAGCGCTGCCCTGGCCTACTTTGACGGCTACCGCAGCGAACGGCTCCCGGCGAACCTACTCCAGGCCCAGCGGGATTACTTCGGCGCACACACCTACGAGCGGGTGGACAAACCACGCGGCGAATTTTTTCACACGAACTGGACGGGGCATGGGGGATCAACAAGCGCGACGACTTATACTGTTTAATGAAGAAGAAAAACCGCAGAGGGCACAGAGTGCGCAGAGAGGAAAATAGAATTTTATTATTCTCTGCGTTCTCCGCGAACTCTGCGGTTAATTCTTCCATAATTTTATAGGAGGAAAAGAAATAGTATGGCTAATTTACAAATCCCCGCTGCGACGGGAGCAACCCACGACTTACTTGCCTTAGGCGCGCTGGTTACCCGGCTTGATCCGGGGATCATCCCCTTTGCGGAGGCGAACGAGTATGCCCTCCATGTTTCCGGGGGCGAGTACAATGTTGCTGCCAACCTGTCCACCTGTTTTGGGCAGCGGACCGCCATTGCCAGCGCAATGGTGGATTATCCTATCGGGCGGCGGATTGAGTACGCGGTACAAAAGGCGGGGGTGAAAGCCTATTACCAACGCTTCACCTCCGACGGAGTCCGGGGGCCCAACATGGCTATTGTGTGGAGCGACCGTGGCCAGGGGGTGCGTGCGCCGGTGGTGTTCTACAACCGGGCCAACGAGGCGGCCCAACTGCTCAAGCCGGGCAGCTTCGACTGGGATACAATTTTTGCCGGAACCAAGGGCGTTCCCGGTATCAGGTGGTTCCATTCCGGAGGCATTTTCTCAGCACTATCCCCCACCACTTCCGAACTGGTGATCGAGGCCATGCAGGCCGCCAAAAAAGCCGGGGCCATCGTTTCCTTTGACTTGAACTACCGAGCCAAGCTCTGGGCGGTGGCCGCAGCGGAACAGGGGCTGAGTGCGGCCCAGGCCGGCGAGGGGGCGGCAAAGACCCTCCGCAAAATCGTAAGCTATGTGGATGTGCTGGTGGGCAATGAAGAAGATTTGCAAAAGGGCTTGGGGCTTAAAGGCCAGGATGTGGAATCGAAGGGTAAACTCGACCCTTCCAGTTTCTTCGGCATGATTGAAGGTGTGACGAAGGACTTCCCCAATATCAAGGCGGTGGCCACCACCCTGCGGGAGGTCCATTCCACCAACCGCCATTCCTGGTCTGCGGTGCTCGTTCTGGATGGCAAGAACTACCAGGCCCCCACCTGCGAACTGGATGTATACGACCGGGTCGGCGGCGGGGACGGCTTTGCGGCGGGGCTCTTCTACGGTCTCCTTATGGGCAAATCCCCCGAGGATAGCCTCCGTTTGGGCTGGGCTCACGGCGCACTGCTCACCACCACACCCGGTGACACCTCCATGGTGAGCCTCGATCAGGTGGAAGCCTTTGCCTCAGGCGGGTCCGCGCGGATTCAGCGGTAGGATCACCGGGGGCGGCATTATTGTCTGGAAGCGGCGTGCAGCGTATGGGAAAACATAAGATTAAAGGTGATATCCGTACCTTGATTGGTGAAGGGATCCTCTTCAAAATAAAATTGCCAGTTGAAATCACGGTTTTTAGTCCGGGCGGTAAAGCCTATCAGTAGATTGGTTTGCGGCCGGGAATAAAAGGCGCTGCCGGAAATGGGGGAGGTCTTTATGTTCATCTGGAGGTTGAATGAAAAGACATTCCATGGATGGATTTCCACGCCCGCCAATCCGTTGAACATCGGGTTTGACTTCAGGTCAAGGGGCAATACCACCCCTGCTTGGGCGTAAAAGCTCAGAAACCACCATGCCCGTATATCCGAAAGCAGACCAAAGCCCACATCAGGGTAACCGGTACCGCTCAAGGTATCGAGTCTGCCGGTGGGTACCTTGAACGCTCCAAGAAAGGCGAGGGAAAGGCGGGGAATTTCAAAAAAGGTCATCTTCGACCAGAGGTCAATATCCCCAAAGGAAACGGTATTTTCATCAAGGAACAAGGGAAGGCCCCCGTTGGTGGGAATATTGATATAGAGTTGATTGTGTAAAAAGTACTCCCTTCCTCCGTTGGGGAAATGAAATGTCCGGTGAAAACCTTCCACAACAGGATCCCCAAAACCGGCGTAATAGGCGATGAGCCGCATATCCAAACCAACTTGCAATTTCTGTAGTGGATTAAAAGAAACGCCCGCCTCGACAACGGTACTTTCATAGTCCCGCTCAACGTTTGCTTTATCATAGGTCCGCACACCGTCGGGGGGAAGCGGGTTGTGTTCCACATAGCGTATGTCCTGAACAAAGTACGTCGAGATGTGATAGCGTAAATCGTATTGTTCACCGCTTCGTGCCGGCAGGGAAGGAAAATTATAATGAATCAAATAGGGTATATACAGGTTTTTACCGAAAAGCGGCCCCTTGGCGTAATCCCTTTGGCTGCCCGGCAGATCAATGCCAAAACCGGACTGAACGCAGAGCAGCATACAGAGGGCAATAAGACATTGTTTCCGGAAAGCAGGGGGTGTGAAGATCATTGGTTACAATAAATTATATCTTTTTGAAAGATTATACAAGGAAAGGTAAAAGCGATCAGGGATAATGACAAAATTCCCAAAAGTGTCTTGCAAAATCTCTCAATTCTGGGTATGATCTTATTGAGGAGAATACATGGGTTTGAATATCATCGTTTTGGTTAAGCAAGTTCCGGACACCCAAAATATCACCGGTCAGGCTATGAAGGAAGACGGTACAGTTAACCGCGCCGCCCTGCCGGCAATATTTAATCCCGAGGACCTTTACGGGCTTGAGGCGGCGTTGCTGCTCAAGGACCAATTTCCCGGTACTAAGGTGAGCGTGATCTCCATGGGGCCCCCGGCGGCGGCGGCGGTCCTGAAGGAATGTCTCTACCGGGGCGCGGACTTTACCGCCCTGGTGTCCGACCGGGGTTTTGCCGGTGCGGATACCCTGGCCACTTCCTACGCCCTTAAGTGCGCCATCCAGCGCCTTGGCGCCTGCGACCTAGTTTTCTGCGGCAGGCAGGCCATTGATGGGGATACCGCCCAGGTGGGCCCTCAAACTGCCGAAAAGCTGGGGATTAACCAAATTACCTGCGTTTCCAAGGTTGAGCAGGTGGAAAGCGCGAAGAAGGAAATCACCGCGGTGCGTTCCATTGAGGGCGGCTGGGAGAAGGTGAAGGCCAAATTCCCCGTGCTGCTTACCTTTACCGATGAAGGGGAGGCGCCCCGGCCTGCTTCTGCCAAGCGGCTTATGACCCACAAGAACGCGGTCCCGGCGGTGGGCGGTTCGGCCCTGGCGCTCTGGGATATTCCGGCGATCAAGGCTGATCCCAACCAGTGCGGCCTCGCCGGGTCCCCCACCAAGGTTAAGACCATCAATTCGGTGGTCCTGACCGCAGGGGAAATCAAGTACATCCTGCCCAGCGAGCAGGGGATTACGGAACTGGTCCACGAACTCATCGCCGACCACACCCTGGGTTAAGGCCCGGTAACAGGAGCAATATACATGAGTAATGATTCAAGCGTAATGGTATATATTCAGCAGGATAGCGGGAAGCTGGCGGAGGTGAGCCTGGAACTGGTTTCCAAAGCCCGTGAACTGGCGGACAAATTGGGGGTTGGCGTCAGCGCCGCTCTTTTTGGCGAGAAGGTTGCCCAGGAGGTCCCCCGGCTGGCGAGCCTCGGGGCGGACACGGTCTACCTTTATGAGGAGCCCAAGCTCAAACATTACACCCCAATCCCCTACACTAAGCTGATGATACAGGTTATCGGGGACTACAAACCGCAAATCGTCCTTTATGGCGCAACCACCACCGGCCGGGACCTGGCGCCCCGGGTGGCGTCTTACCTTAAGGTGGGGCTCACCGCAGACTGTACGGATCTCCAGATCGGGGATCATAAGCAGGGGGAGACGGAATATAAAAACATCCTCTACCAGATCCGGCCCGCATTCGGCGGCAACATCATTGCTACCATCGTGTGCCCGGAGAAGAAGCCGCAAATGTCCACGGTCCGGGAAGGGGTGATGCGGATGAACAAAGCGGACAGTTCCCGGCAGGCAAATATCGTGAAGGTTCCCGCGAGCCTCGGCGCCGCCGATTTCCCGTCGGAGATTATCGACCGGGTACTGGAAGAAAAGACGGTGAACCTCAAGGGCGCGAACATCATTGTTGCGGGGGGCTTCGGCGTGGGGAGCAGGGAAAAGTTTCAGCTTATCCGGGATCTGGCGATTACCATCGGCGCCGAGGTGGGGGCGTCCCGTGCGGCGGTGGACGCGGGCTTTATCGGCAAAGACCACCAGGTGGGGCAGACCGGGACCACGGTGCGGCCCAAGCTTTACATTGCCTGCGGTATTTCCGGGGCCATTCAGCATCGGGCGGGCATGGACGGCTCGGCGCGGATCATCGCCATCAACACGGACCCGGAAGCGCCGATTCTCAGTATCGCCCAGTACGGCATTGTGGGGGACCTTTTTGACGTGATCCCCCGGATGATCAAGGCCTATAAGGCCAGGGTTTAGAGGAGCATATATATGGAAAACTTTTTAAACGATAACGAGGACATTCTCTTTCACCTGGAACACCTGGACCTGGATCGGATCATCCGCTTTAAGGAAGAGGAGTTCACCCAAGCGCAGCACTTTCCCTACGCACCCAAGGATGCGGCGGACGCCAGGGATTCCTACAAGAAAGTCCTGGGCATCATCGGGGAAATCTGCGGCGAGTTCATTGCCCCCAACGCCCCCAGGGTTGACGAGGAAGGCCCGGTGCTGGACCTCACCACAAACCAGGTGCGGCTGAACCCCGCCACCCAAAAAGCCATGGATATGTTTGCCCAGGCGGACCTCATGGGCTTCTGCATTCCCCGGCGCTACGGCGGGCTCAATATGCCCTCAACGATACTGTGCATCGCCTCGGAGCTTCTTTCCCGCGCCGATGGTTCCTCCCTTAACTTCGGCCTCCAGCAGGACATCGCCGAGACCATCAACAAGTTTGCCTCCGAGGAACAGAAACAAAGGGTATTGCCCAAGCTCTGTTCCGGCGAATGGGACTCCTCAATGATACTAACCGAACCCGATGCGGGGAGCGACTTGCAAGCGGTAAACCTCAAGGCGGTGCAGGGGGATGATGGAAAGTGGTACCTTAGCGGGGTAAAACGCTTTATCACCAACGGCTGCGGTACCGTCGGTCTGGTTCTGGCCCGCAGCGAAGAAAAAGCCAAGGGCGCACGGGGACTTTCCTTCTTCCTCTACGAGCGTGACGACAAAATGATCATCCGCCGCCTGGAACACAAGCTGGGCATCCACGGTTCCCCCACCTGCGAATTGCAATTCAACAGGGCCCCCGCAGAATTAGTGGGGGAGCGCCAACGGGGGCTCACCAAGTACACCATGTGGCTGATGAACAACGCCCGTCTCGGCATTGCCGCCCAGGCGGTGGGCATTGCCGAAGCGGCTTACCGGGAGGCGGACCGTTACGCGGCCAAGCGTATCCAGTTTGACGCCCCGGTGCGGACCCTGCCGGCGGTGTTCGAAATGCTTACCGAAATGAAGGTTGCCATCGAAGCGGGGCGCTCCCTGCTCTACGAAACCGCCCGTTTCGTGGACCTCAAGGAAGTGCTGGAAGATTTTTCCGAAGCCCACCCCGACCAAAAGGGCGATATTGTGGAGGATAAAAAGAAGTACGCGAAACTCGCGGGTTTCTTTACCCCCATGACCAAGGCTTATACCACGGAAATGGCGAACA
>BNUW01000001.1 GCA_025997655.1 Spirochaetia bacterium | reverse complement strand
CGGATATGATCGAAATGGCATCCGCCACTTCAAAAACATTAACAACACTGCTGGCGGCCATTGCCGGGGTGTCTCTTCTGGTGGGCGGCATCGGGATCATGAATATCATGCTGGTGTCGGTCACCGAGCGGACCCGGGAGATTGGCATCAGGATGGCCGTTGGCGCACGGAAGCGGGATGTACTTTTCCAATTTCTCACCGAATCGGTGATTTTGAGCCTTATGGGCGGGTTTATCGGCATAGCTATGGCGTTTTTGGTCTGTAAAATTGTATCGGCCATGGGAATTCCCACCTTGATAAGCCCGGTGATTGTTGCGGGATCGGCCCTTTTCGCGGCGCTGGTTGGCATTTTTTTCGGCTTCTACCCGGCCAGAAAAGCGGCGGGACTTTATCCCATTGATGCGCTGCGGTATGAATAACGTGATGCGCACAAAAGAAAACCCTTACGGAGCGGTCGGGAAGGGGTATGACGGGTCGAATGCATATGGGTGTCCAAGATCTTGCTTGCGCAAGGGCGTGTACCGAGACCCTTCAGCCCCCCTGGGGGCGGGGCTCGGGGAGCAGATTCCCCCATCCGCATGAGCGCCCGGCGTACCCCTTCCCGACCGTGCCTTAACATGATCTTAAAAAGGAATGAGAAATGAAGAATAAATTCGTACACATAGTATTACTGCTTATGTTTTTCATTACAAACAGTATTACTGCGGAACAAATCACTATTGATGATGTGCGGGCTCTGGCGCTGGCTAATTCACCGAGTCTGGCGCGGTTTCAATTGGCGGTGGAGAGTGCCCGGCTGGATGAAAAGACACGGATTTATGATAACCTGCCATCACTATCTCTGGGGGTGTCCGCCTCGGGACAACTTTGGGGGGAAACGAATATTCAGGACAGCATAAAGACCGGGGCGAATTTTGGGGTGTCACAAAAACTGTTTGACGGGGGAAAGAGCATCTACATGAAGGCTATCAACGCTATCAATACCGAATCTGCCCGGCAGGATGCTTTGACGGCCTATTTTTCCGTGCTGGATACGGCGGATAGCGCGTATTACGAAACCCTTAAGGCGGCGGCGGCTCTGGAAACCAGGACTGCCGCCCTGGAAACGGCGGCCTTGGCGCTTTCCATGTCGGAACTGCGCCTGGGAAGCGGCATGATAAGCCGGGGGGATTACCTCAAAGCTATGGCGGAACAGGGGCAGGCGGAAACTGCCTGGAACCGCGCGGTGCGGGATTTGACGGTCAGTAAAGCGAACCTGAAAAACAGTACCGGCCTTAAAGAAATTCCGGAACTGGCAGCCATTGATTTCGATGTGTATGAGGATGCGCTCCGCACTCTTTCAACGCTTTCGGAAGATAGAATAGCGATGCTGACGGAACGTTTCTCCGCATCCGCTAAGGCGAACAACCCCGGCCTGTTAAAAACAAACCTCCAACTGCAGGCGGCGGAACGAAATGTGGGGCTTGCAAAAACCGACTACATCCCAAGCCTCAACGCAAGTATTTCCACGGGGATCAGTTATTCTACCGCAGCGGAGACTGCCGGGGGGGGACTGTCCGCTTTTCCCAACGGCAGCGTCAGTATCAGCGGCAGCATACCCCTGGACTACTGGGTTATAGCTTCGTCGGTGAAGAAGAAGCGTATGGCGCAAACCCAAGCGGCCCTGACCCTCCGTGACGCCGAAAGCGCCCTGGCGGTGGAAATCCAAACCGCCCTGCTGGACCTCAT
The DNA here is from genome assembly GCA_025997655.1 of Spirochaetia bacterium. Classification (GTDB taxonomy): domain Bacteria; phylum Spirochaetota; class Spirochaetia; order Treponematales; family Breznakiellaceae; genus Termitinema. Next base: position 47,888 of record BNUW01000001.1, on the reverse strand, counting down.
CGGCTATGCCCTTTCGGTGCAGTCCGCCCGCCGGGCCGATGAATACGCCCGGCAGAATTATGAGTATACCCTGGAACTGTACAAACTTTCGCAGGCCTCGGTTTTTGTGCTTTCCGATGCGATAGCTCTTGCCGGAGACAGCCATACCCAGCGGCTCACCGCGGAATACGGATTTCTTACCGGTCTTTCAAAGCTGCGGAGCCTCTGCGCATTCGAATCACCGGATGAAGTTATCAACCTGCTCTTATCAAAACAGCAGTAACGTTGTATGCTGGTAAGGAAGGAATTGCCATGATGAAAATTCCGCCCCGGACATTGAGGACCAGTAAGTCCTTATCCGCTATCGCCGCCATACTTTGCTGGGCGCTTTTTTCTGCCCTCACGGTTTTTATCATCCTGGGCATGCGGGACCGGGCGCGGCTCATCCGGGATAACGACAATGAACGGCTGTTCAATCACCTTTTTACCAGCCTCAGAAACTATGACGACTTCGGGTCCGCCATTGAATCTTTGGAACTGCTCCGGGACAGGATTATCGGGTTTGGGATTTACGGCGAAGATCTTACCCCGTCCTATCAGTGGGGTACGGTTCCTCCGGTATTTGACGAAGGTATGCTGGAGGATTACCGGGCCGCCAGGAACGGCCGCTATACTATTCCTGATAAAGGCGACCGCCGGGTTAAGTTTATCCTCAGTACCGAGGGGATGATGCCGCCGCCCCAACGGCGTAATCAGGAAATCAACCGGAATCATGAGAATATCCGGAATAGACATTGGAGCCGTGAAGAAAGCCGGGACACGGAGCAGGACAAGGTCCCCGGAAGCTTTTTTACCCCCTTCGCCCGGGGCAGGTACATTTACATTGATATATCCCATGCTAATTATTGGCGCAGTCAGACCCTGACCGCCATCGCTTTCCCCCTTTGCGAGTTAGTATTACTGGCGCTGGTATTTTTTGTGCGGGGGCTGTATTTACGAAACCGGGAATACCGGGAACGGATAGAGGCCCAGCAAAACCTGGTGGTTCTGGGAACCGCCGCCAGCACCCTGGCCCACGAAATCAAGAATCCCCTCCTCTCCATCCGGCTCCAGACGGGCATCCTGGAGAAACTCTCCCCAGAAAAAGGCCGGGAGGAATTGGGGATCATCAACGAAGAAGTGGACCGCCTCTCCGCCCTGAGTTACCGGATAAACGATTACCTCCGGGATGCGGCGGGACAACCGGCGCCGCTAAACATCGCAACTATACTTTCCGAAATATCCCTGCGGATCTGCGGCAGAAATATTGTGGAAGAAAATTCCCTTACCGATGCCCTGGTCTTCATGGACGCCGGGCGGGCGCGGTCGGTCTTTGAAAATATTATCCGCAACGCCATTGAAAGCGGCAGTCCCGAAAACGCCATCGGCGCAGCGATACTGCGGAATGACGATAATGGCTCCGATAAAACCGGCGCTGTCAATATCAGCATTTATGACCGGGGCAGGGGTATCGCCGAGGGGGATATTAAACGGGTCTTTGATCCCTTCTTTACCAGTAAGAGTACCGGGACCGGTATCGGCCTTTCAATCGGCAAGCGGTTTGTGGAGGCCGCCGGGGGAACCATCGGTATTGAAAACCGGGAAGGGGGCGGGGTTACGGTCTTCATCACCATGATAGAATATCAGGTCAAGGCATAGGGGCAGGGCTTACCGGATAAAACATCTATCAGGTTTTGTACCGACATGGCGGCCATAGCGGCGGTGGCCTCATCGGTATGGGCGCCGGTATGGGGGGTCAGTACCACAGTATCAAGCTCAAAGAGCGGTGACTGTTTGGGGGGTTCCGTTTCATAGGTATCAAGCCCCAGGCCGCCAAGATGTCCCGAGCGCAGCAGTTCATTAGCCGCCTGTTCGTCTATAAGACCGCCCCGGGCGGTATTGATAAGGATGGCGCCCTTTTTCATGCGGCGCATCACCTCGCCGGAAATAATATTCCTGGTTTCAGTGGTGAGGGGCATATGGAGACAGAGCACATCGGCGTTTGTGATCACCCGGTCAAAATCCACCGCTTCTATGCCGTTTTCTTTCGCATAGTATGTATTGATATGGGGAGAGTACGCTAAAACACGCATGGAAAAACCCTGGGCCCGTTTCGCTACCGCCTTGCCAACCGCCCCGAGCCCCAAAATGCCGATGGTCTTCCCGTACAGCTCAATGCCGGTGGAACGCACCCACCGGCCTTCCCTTGTTTTCCGGTCAAGCAGGGGGATTTTGCGGGCCACGCACAGCATAAGCGCCATGGTTAAATCCGCCGCCGCCTGGGCATTGGCCCCCGGGGTATTGCAGACCACAATGTTTTTGGCCTTCGCCGCCTCAAGGTCAACCCGATCAAGGCCTACGCCATACCGGGAAATCACCCGCAGTGAATTGCAGGCGTCGATCACTTTTTTGGTAACAAAATCAAGCCCGGCGATATATCCGTCACCGTCCTTTAAGAGGGGTATCAGCTCATCCTCCGAAAGGGGCCTGCCATGGGGATTAAAAACAAGCTCAGCCCCCTCTTGGGAGGCAAATTGCCGCAGCTGCTCCGGCGCCGGACCGGTACTATCCGCCCTGAAAGAGGTTGCGGTAACCACTATTTTCATTGTGCATATATAGTATCAGGGCACCGCCGGGGTGTGCTATACTTTGTCAGGAGATATATATGTCCATACAGGAACGGATATCCAACACCTACCTGGTGCCGGTTGTGGTGATTGATGACGCGGCCCGTGCGGTGGATACTGCGAAAGCGCTTTTAGCCGGGGGCGTTGATATTATGGAAATAACCCTGCGTACCTCCGCCGGGCTTGATGCCATTGCGAAGGTATCCGCCGCCTGTCCTGATGTTCTGGTGGGGGCCGGCACGGTGCTTTCCCTGAGCAGCTGCAAGGAAGCCATCGCCGGGGGCGCGCAATTTATCGTCTCCCCGGGGTTCGATCCGGTGATTGTTGAATATTGCCTTAAAAATGATATCGCGGTATTTCCCGGCTGTGTCACCCCGACAGAAATTACCGCCGCCATCAAGGCCGGGCTCAGGGCGCTCAAGTTTTTCCCCGCCAATGTATACGGCGGTGTTACGGCGATAAAAGCCCTTTCCGGACCCTTCCCGGAAATCAAATTTATACCCACCGGCGGCGTTGATCTGAACAATTTGGCCGATTATTGTATCCCCGAGGTTTTCGCGGTCGGGGGCGGCTGGCTCTGTGCAGGGGACTATGCGTCAATGACCCAGGTTTGCGCACAGTCGGCTGCGATAGTAAAACAGCACAGAGGCCGGTAAAACAATGAAGGTATTAATAGTAGATGATGAGCGGAATATTCGGGAATCCCTGAAAAAATATTTGAGCCTGGAGCAGATCGATTCGGCGGCGGCGGAAACCGGAGAGTCTGCCCTCCGCTGCCTTGAGCGGGAAGCCTTTGACGCAGTGGTCCTGGACCTCAAGCTGCCGGGGATGAGCGGGCAGGAAGTGCTGGCCTGGATCAACAGCCGGGGGATTATCGCCCCGGTGATAATGATCTCCGCCCACGGGCAAATCGCCGATGCGGTGGCGGCCCTGAAAGCCGGGGCTAAGGACTACCTGGTAAAGCCCTTTGATCCCGCGGAACTGGTGATCAAGCTCCGTCATCTGGTGGAGGACAAACGCCGGGAAAACAGCCTGGAGGCGGAAAAGCGAAACGCCGGCGGGGAAAACCTCCTTATCGGCGATACCGGCCTTATGCGGGAACTTTCCGCCCAGATTGATAAGATAGCCGGGGCGGACGTTACGGTGCTGATCACCGGGGAAAGCGGGACCGGCAAGGAGGTTGTCGCGCGGGAGATCCACCGCCGGGGCAATAACGGGCAGGAACCCTTCGCGGCGGTGAACATCGGAGGCATCCATGAGGGGCTTATGGAAAGCGAACTCTTCGGCCACGAAAAGGGCGCCTTTACCGGAGCGGCTGCCCGCAAGCAGGGGCTCTTTGAGCTTGCCGGCCGGGGAACCCTCTTCCTGGACGAGATTGGCGAAATGCCCATGGCCCTCCAGGTAAAACTCCTGCGGGTTTTACAAGACAGGAAGATCCGCCGCCTGGGGGGTAACGACGACATCCCCGTCAACGCCCGGATCGTTTCGGCTACCAACCGGGATATCGAAAACCTGGTCCGGGAAGGCAGGTTCCGGGAGGACCTCTACTACCGGCTTAACGTGTTCCGCCTGGCCATCCCGCCTCTGCGGGAACGCCGGGAGGACATCCCCCTCCTGGCAACATACCTCCTGAAAAAACTCAGTTTCCGTATGGGCCGCCCTTTGCCCGCTCTTACCCCGGCGGCGATGGAAAAACTGCGGGAATACCCCTTCCCCGGCAATGTCCGGGAATTGGAAAATGTCCTGGAGCGGGCACTGATCTACCGGGGAGAGGGCGCCATCACCCCAGGGGATATCGATCTGCTCAGGCAGGGGGGAATGCCAGTCGCCGCCGACACTGCAAACGCGGCCCCGTCCGCCCTTCCCAGCCTGGAAGCCATTGAACGGGAGGCCATACTGAAGGCCCTGGCCCGGACCAATGGCAACCGTACCCAAGCGGCGGCGGAACTGGGGGTCAGCCGGAAGACCATCATCAATAAAATAAAGGCCTATGGGCTTGAACCATAGTGTTTTAGATACTCCCGGTTCAGAAAAAAGTATGATAATTCATACAAAACCTTGTCTCCTGTCCGCTGCCGGTTAAAGTGTAAGAGGCGTATTTCCTTACGGTGAAATGAATTACGAGATACCTCCGAAAAATACGCCGTCTTGGCATGGATATTGCTAATATAGTGATAGAACGTAAGGAGGACAGCATGGACAAGATTTTACAACAGTATTACGACCAAATTAAAAAAATTCCCCTTTTAAGCTTTGAAGAGGAACTTGAGTTATCCAAACGGATACAAGCGGGGGATAAAGCGGCCCGGAAACGGCTTATTGAAGCAAACTTGCGGTTGGTGGTGAAGGTGGCCCGTGCCTATACGGCGGTTGATGTGCCCTTTATGGATATTATTCAGGAGGGGAATCTCGGCCTGATGCACGCCGCTGAAAAGTACGATCACCGGAAGCAGTGTCGTTTCTCAACCTATGCCGGCTGGTGGATCCGCCAATTCATCGTCCGTTCTTTATCCACCAAACGCCGGGCAATCCGTCTGCCCCTCCGGAAGGAAGAAACCCTTCTCCGCATACAGCGCGCCTACCACACCCTGAGTCAGACCCTGACCCACAACCCCAGCAATAAAGAGATCGCCGCCGAGGTCGGGGTGCCGGAGGAGGAGGTTGATTTTATCCTGGGGATAGCCAACGGTTTTGTTTCCTTAGACAAGGACACCGGAGCCGATGACTCAATTACCCTGGCGGAACTCCAGGAAGATTATACCTACAACCCGGAACGGAACTTCTTAAAAGAATCATCCCGGAAAACAGCCATCCACTTTCTTGGCCGCCTGAAGGATCGGGAAAAGCGCATTCTCATGTACCGTTACCAGCTTAACGGTGGTGAGCGGCACTCCCTTAAAAAAATCGGCGACAAGATGGGCATATCCGCAGAAATGGTCCGCCAGATTGAAATCAAGGCCCTGAAAAAGATGCGGGGTTCCGCGGAGGAACTGCGGAGCTGTATGTACGAAGAGGCAATATAACCGTAGACTAATCCCCATGAAGATCCTGGGGATTGAGTCTTCCTGCGACGAATGTGCCGCAGCGGTTGTGGAAAACGGTACGTGGGTCCTCTCCAACGTGGTGGCGACCCAGATACCCTTCCACGCCAAGTACAACGGGGTAGTGCCCGAATTGGCGAGCCGTATGCACACCGAATGGATCGACGGCGTTGTCCGGGAGGCTTTGGAAAAAGCCAGCCTTGGCCCCGCCGATCTTGACGGGGTCGCCGCCACCGCTCATCCGGGCCTCCTGGGCTCCCTCCTGGTGGGTCTCAGCTTTGCCAAGGCCTTTGCCTGGGCTAGAGGACTCCCCTTTATCGCCATAAACCACATGCTGGCCCACCTTTACGCCCCCCGGCTAATGGCGACCGGCGCCGTTACGGACTACCCCTTCCTGGGGCTCCTGGTTTCCGGTGGTCACAGCATCATTTGCCGGGTAGACGACTTTGACACTATCACCGTCCTGGGGACCACCATCGACGATGCGGTGGGGGAAGCCTTCGACAAGGTGTCCAAGTATTACGGCTTCGGCTACCCCGGCGGCGACTACATCGATAAACTGGCTAAAACCGGGGACTCCACGGCATTTCGTTTTCCCCTGCCCAGCCTCCACAAGGGGGATCATCCCTACGATGTGTCCTACTCGGGGCTCAAGACTGCGGTGATCAACCAACTGGAACAGTTTCGCAGTAAAAACACGGTGACTGTGCGTCCCGAAGATATTGCCGCATCGTTCCAGAAAACTGCGGTAGAAATACTACTCCGTTCCCTCTTCCGGGCTGCGGAAGACACGGGGCTTAGCGCCATCGTTGCGGGCGGCGGGGTGGCGGCCAACTCGTACCTCCGCTCCCGGCTTGCGGAACGGACGGACCTTCGCTGCGTGTTCCCGCCCCTGGAGTACTGCGGGGACAACGGCGCCATGATTGCGGGGATTGGGTATCAGTACCTTGCACGGGGAGACCGCTCGCCCTTGAGCGTGACGGCGTCAGCGCGGGTGCAGGGGTTTCGGAAGAAGTATCCTTGAAAATTTGTTCCCCTGCTATCGCAGCTTTATCGTAATCGTCGTATCCTTATTTAACTCAAATTGGTTTTTTCCATAATTGGGCATCATGGTATTATTACTAAACCCATATTTTTCCCTTGGTATCCCAAGAACTGTATCCAGTTTTTCATTGCCATTGGTGTCTTGATATAAGGATACGGCGTATATTCCCTTCTGCAAATCGGTAAAAACAACCGTCACCGTCTTGTCCGTTACCGGGACTGTTTTCCAGGTAAAAGATTTATCCGGGTAACCTTCTTCCTTATCACTGATCCCAACCAGTATATTATATCCCTTACCGGGGTCCGCATTTTCCACTTGAATGGTCAATGTTTCAGCGAGTAAATTCTGAAGACCCATAATAATAAAAAATGACAATAAAAGGCTTTTCTTTCCCATTTTCTTCTCCTTTGATATTATTTAGACATTTTTTATTGTTTTGTCAAGCTCGGTCGCGGTGCTGTCAGACAGAAAATTGACAAATCCGGATAAAACACGTATAATAAGAAAGTGAAATGAAAACAATCGAAAATCCCTTTTATAAAGCCAATGGTGAATGTGTTGAAGTCGATTTGGACACAGAGGTACTTCATACACAAGAGGGTGAGCAAATTACCGAGGATTATCTTGATAAGCTTGCGGATAAGGCGGAACGGAATCATGACCACCTCGACAAGGGTTCCGTATTTGTCGCCTGAAAAGTGAACGCCGGGAGGCCTATGGCAGAAAACGATAGAAAACCGTTCTCCGGCGTCCTCTGGGCGGGCCGTCTCGCGGAAAAACCCGAGGCCGAAGCCTTTGCGTTCCAGGCGTCCATTGCCGTGGACAGCAGGCTTGCCCAGGACGATATCCGGGGGAGCCGGGCCCACGCGGCCATGCTGGGCAGCCAGGGCATCATTGCAGCGGACATGGCGGCAAAGCTGGACGCCGAGCTTGAGCGGATTGCCGGGGAACTGGAATCGGGGACCCTGGTGATTGATACCACCGCCGAGGACATTCACTCATTTATAGAAGGGATATTGACCGAGCGATTAGGGGATGCGGGCCGGGTGGTCCACGCCGGGCGCAGCCGGAACGATCAGGTGGCGGTGGATTTCCGGCTCTATCTCAAACACGCCGTACCGGAACTTCTCGCCGAACTTGCCACAACCATCGCAGCGCTTCTTGATGTGGCGGAAAAGCACACCGAAAGCCTCATGCCCGGCTATACTCACCTCCAACGGGCTCAGCCGGTAACCCTGGGCCACCACCTTGCAGCCTGGTGCGCCGGCTTAGCCCGTGATCGCTCCCGCTTTACGGACGCCCTGAACCGCCTGGACGAGTGCCCCCTGGGCGCAGGCGCGCTGGCCGGTTCGGGGCTGCCCCTGGACCGGGAAGCCACGGCGAAGGCCCTGGGTTTCGCCCGGCCCACCCTCAATTCCATGGACTCCGTGGCGGACCGGGACTTTGCCCTGGAACTGAGTGCGGCCTGCGCCATCACCATGACCCACCTGTCCCGGTTCTGCGAAGATGTGGTCATCTGGGCCAGTGAGGAATTCAAGTTTATTGACCTGGCCGAATCCTGGAGCACCGGCTCCTCCATCATGCCCCAGAAAAAAAACCCCGACTTCGCCGAACTTATCCGGGGCAAATCCGCCCGCACCACCGGAAACGTAGTAACCCTGCTCACCCTCCTTAAGGGCCTGCCCTACGCTTACGACAAGGACCTCCAGGAAGACAAGGAAGCGCTCTTCGACAGTATTGATACGGTCCGCACCTGTCTCCGTATGTTCCGGGGTATGATGTCCGGCGCCCGCTTCAATACCGCGCGCATGGAGGCAGCCTGCACGGGCGGTTTTCTGGAAGCCACCGATGCCGCAGAATACCTGGTCCGCAAGGGCCTCCCCTTCCGCAAAGCCCACGAAGCCGCCGCCCTGGTGGTCCGGGACTGCGTTGCCGCAGGTCAAAGCCGCATTGCCGACCGGACCCTAGTTGACCTCAAAACCCGGTCGGCACTTTTCGAGGCGGACATCTACGATGCCATTAAACCGGCGGCCTGCGTGGCGGCACGGAAGCTGTGCGGCGGGCCTGCTCCGGATGAAGTGCGGCGGCAGATTAGGGTGTTACGCAGTTTGCTATAGATAAAACGAGGACCGTCATGGAACGGCCGACAAATTAGGTCTTTAGGACGGAAATAACCCGTTCCAGAACCTTTTTCCGGTCCAGGGGCTTAATAATGAAGCTCTTTGCACCCATCATCAGGCATTTTTTAACAACATCCTCTTTTCCCAGGGCGCTGACCATTATTACACGGGCGTTTTTGTCGAATTCCAATATCTTTTCCAGTGCGGAAACCCCGTCCATTACGGGCATGGTGATGTCCATGGTAACCAAGTCGATGTTTGGATGCATTTCCTTGTACTTTTCCAAGCCCTGAGCGCCATCCCCGGCGGTTCCCGCGACTTCAAAGCCTTCGGACGTAAAAATCTGTCCAAGCTGCTTCGCAATAAACATGGAATCATCGACGACGAGAACCCGATACGACCCGCCTTCGGGTTTTTGCCCCTCGGGAGTCTTCTCGTTCATGCTGGGCATATCACTTTTAGCTATCATGCGGTACGCTCCTCTTCTTCCTACTACTGTATGGCATAGCATATTACACGTCAAGGGGATAATCCCCTTGCATGACCGGAACACCTCTATACAATAATACCATGACCATTCCATTTATGCTAGCGCCCATGGCCGAATTGAGCCACCGCCCGCTCCGGGAACTGATAGAAGGCTTCGATGCGCCCGGCTGTGGGGGCTGTGACGAGTACTTCACCGAAATGATCAGCGCCGGAGCCCTAATCGGCGGCGGTCCCTTCGAGTCCTTCTATACCGATGGCGGCCCCTGTCCCGAAAAAGTGGTCTACCAACTGGTGGGCGCCGATCCCGGTCACCTTGCCGCCGCCGCCGCTCTCCTGGACCGGCTGGACTGCAAGGGTATCGACATCAACATGGGCTGTTCCGCCCCGGCCATTATCCGCACCGGCGCCGGAGTCCGCTGGATGGCCGACCCGGACCGTGCCGCCGCCATGATAGCCCGGGTCCGTTCCGCCACCCGCCGCCGCCTCAGCGTAAAGCTTCGTATCGGCACGGAGGACAACTTCGATTACCTAGTCGCGTTCTGCCGCCGCCTGGAAGCCGAAGGGGTAGACCTTATTACTCTGCATCCCCGGACCGGCAAGGAAAAATTCAAGCGCCGTGCCCGCTGGGAATACGTCGGCGCCCTCCGTTCCGCCCTGAGGATCCCCGTGGCGGGTAATGGGGACATCGCCGGTCCGGAAGACCTGGCCCGCCGTGTCGCTTCCGGCTGCTGTGACGCGGTAATGGTTGGCAGGGCGGCGGTTCGTACCCCCTGGCTTTTCGCGGCGGCCAAAAAGACGCCGGATACCGGCGTCATTGACCTGGAGGAAGTCGCGTTACGATTCCTGTATCTCCTGACAAAATATCAGCCGTCGGAGTTTCATATCAGCAGGGCGCGGCGGTTTTTCAACTATTTTTGCGATAACCTGAAGTGGGGGACCCATGTGAAGAACCGACTGAACCGGGAAGAAACCCTGGGGGGTATTGAGCGGGTATTACGGGGATATTTTAATGAAACCGGAGACAGGAAACCTAAACCCCCACCGCTTTCCTGAAATTCTCCACCACCTGATCCACCGCGGGCCGGGCGTCCACATCAACCAGAAGCCCCTTTTCCCGGTAATAGCCGATCAGCGGCGCGGTTTGTTCCCGGTAGACCTCAATCCGTTTTCGGATCGCCCCTTCCCGGTCATCGTCCCGGGTGTAGACTTCGCCGCCGCAGACATCGCAGGTATCCGCTTTTTTGGGCGGGTTAAAGACCCGATGGTAGTTTACCCCGCAGTTCCGGCAGACCCGGCGGCCGCTTAAGCGTTCCAGTACCAAGGGGTCGGGAAGATTCAGGTCCACCACCTTATCTACCGTGGAGAACTCCGCTAAGGCTTCCGCCTGGGGCATGGTGCGGGGGAAGCCGTCCAGAATATAGCCCTTTTGGGTATCCGCCTGTGCCAGCCGTTCCTTGACCAGACGGATGGTAATGCTGTCGTTTACCAGATGCCCTGCGTCAATTATCGCTTTAACCCGATGCCCCAGAAAGGTATCGGCGGCAATGGCTGCCCGGAAAATAGCGCCGGTGGAAATATGGGGTACCTTGAGGATATCCACCACCCTGGCGGCCAAGGTTCCCTTCCCCGATCCCGGGGGGCCTAAGAAAATTAATCTCATCTATAACTATATTAGTCTTATTTAGGACGGATATCAAGGTATACGAGGTAAAAACAAAAAACCCGCAGCCGCCCCCTCTTAGGAACCGCTACGGGTAAAATTGTCTTTACATGCTACTACTTATGCATTTAATGATTTACCGTTTCCCGGACTCCCTGAATTCCCGCAGCGCCTCATACATGGCCATGATGTTTTCCGGGGGTACCGCCGCTAAAATATTGTGGATGGTTGCAAAAACGAAGCCGCCTCCGGGGGAGAAAATCTTCAGGCGTTCGGTAACCTGCTTTTTTACTTCCGCCGGTGTTCCCGTGGGCAGTACCTTTTGTGTGTCCACACCGCCGCCCCAGAAAACAATCCGGTCCCCGTAGGTTTCCTTCAGCTTCCTTGGGTCCATCCCCGCTGCCGAACACTGTACCGGATTCAGAATATCCATCCCCATATCGATAAATTCGCCGATCAGGGGTTCCACCGCCCCACAGGAATGGTAAAAGGTTTTCCAGGAGGTATTCTTGTGAACCCAATCGTTCACTTTTTTATAATACGGTTTATACAGGCTCCGGAAAATTTCTTTTGACTGCATAAGGCTGCACTGGGTTCCGAAATCAGTTCCGCTGAGCCAGATAACCTGTATCCGATCCCCCACCGCCTGGCGGTACATCTCCAGGTTTTTCAGGGCCACCTCGGTCTCGTACGCAAAAATCGCATTGATATATTCAGGATACTGAACATGGGCCATAAGCCACCCTTCTATATCCCGGATTCCTTTTGGATTGGCAAGAAAGGGGCCAGGAATTTCTGCAATGTCCCCAAGTCCCATGCCGCCCAGAACCCCCATGACAGCAAAATCGGTTTCTTCGTAGAGACGCTTTGATTCCTTTTCCCAATGGATACAGTCCTCTTCGGTCTTAAGCGTATAATTTTCCCGGTAGTCCTCAACAGGGGTCAGGTTATCCTCATCAACCGGGGGTGAACGGTAGATGTTGTCAAAAAAACTACCGCCTGGGGGCATATGCAAAGCGTAGGGCGCTTGCCGGTTTCCGCCGGGATACACCATGGTATATCCGTTTTCCAATACATCATATTCAAAATCCAGAGGCATCAGTGTGGGTGTGCCGTCACCCATATCCCATCTTTTTTCCGGCGCCCCGGTTAAACCGAACAAGTTTCCCCGGTTCCAGAGGGGAACAACATCGGATCCGATTTTTTTTAACAGATCCGGTTCCACCGTTCCCAGCATTTGCAGGGGTTCACAAATTTTTACCGGATGTGTTTCCAAGCCATAAGCTTTCCGCAGCGCATACAGGGTGCCGGCGTTTATGCCGGTCTGCCCGCAGCCGCCTAAGTCCATGGGGACATAGTCCGGCTGTTTGTGGTTGATAGCGGCGATTACCCGTTCTCTGGAATTCATGTAGTCCTCCTAGTTTTTAGTTGATTTAGTCATGGTGTTCTGCAGCACAATCGCAAGCACCAAAAGTAATCCGGTAGCAATATCCCGCCATGCCTGGCTTACACCGACCATGGTTAATCCGTTTGATAGTATTCCTGTTACCAAAACGCCAAAGAAGGTGCCTATAATATTCCCGGAACCACCTGCAAGAATGGTTCCCCCAAGCACGGTGGCGGCAATTGATTCCATGGGATAGTTAGAACCAACGGTAATCTGTCCGGCACTCATCCTTGCCGCTAAAATTATCCCTGCGAATCCCGCCATAAGGCTGCTGGTCATGAAGGTAACAATTTTTACCCGGTTAATATTAATGCCGCTGATGATTGCGGCCTGTTTATTACCCCCGACGCAGTATAACTGACGGCCAAAAACAGTGTTCTTTAATATCCATGCAAATATAATATAGAGCAGCACGAATATAACCATTGGAAGGGGGATTTTTATCCCCGTCAGGGTTGTTTTTCCCAGGAAGCCAAATGCTTTATTGGATACAATAATAGCCTGGCCATGGGTAATTAAAATAATAACTCCGCCAATAATGAAATTAGTCGCCATGGTGGTGATAAAAGCGCTGATACGCGCCTTGGTTATCAGTAATCCATTCACCAGTCCGATACACAAAGCCGCCAGCAGTGCAAGCCCTATTGAAAGGCCAAGGTTGCCGTTCGTATGATGGAAAAACCATGCGCTCATAATGCCGGTAAAAGCCGCCGTATTGCCCACTGAAAGATCAAAGTCGGAGGTCAGAATACAAAGGGTCTGCCCGATAGCCACGATACCCAGAACCGATGTGTTTAGTCCGGTTGAAAAAAGATTTCTCATGGTAAAGAAGTACTCGGAAATCCGGGAGAAAACAAACAATTCTACTATCAGGAGTAAAATCAGTATATACCGGTTTATCATTTGTGAAGCAAAATTTTCTTTCAGGAGTTTTCCGAATCCTTCATTTTTTATGAACATAGGTCATTGCTCCTTTTCGTTTTCATTATCGCAAAATGTAATATTTGTTCTTCGGTCAATGATTTTACGTCCGTCAGTTCCGCGTTAATTTCACCATCACGAAAAACTAAAATGCGATCGGATAATGCCATTATTTCGGGCAGTTCCGACGAAATGAGGATGATGGACCTCCCTTGGGAAGCAAGATCATCTATCAGTTTATAAATTTCCGCCTTGGCCCCAACGTCAATACCCCGGGTGGGCTCGTCGAATATCATGATTTCAGATTCCGCGCCCAGCCACTTGGCGATCACCAGCTTCTGCTGATTCCCCCCGGACAGGGAGCTTGCCGGGGTATCCATGGTAGGAACTTTTATCCGTAGTTTTTGTATAAGACCGCCGGCAATGGCATGTTCTTTTTTATGGTTGATAAAACTAAAAAATCCGCTTACCGCTTTAATAAAGGGCATTGATATGTTCCATTTTACACTGGAGCCCAGAGAAAGCCCTTCTCCGCGCCGGTCTTCCGTAATAAAACTCAGTCTGTTCATCACCGATTTCGCCGGGGTCAAACTCTCCTGTTTTTTCCCGTTCAGTTTAATTGTCCCCGTGAAATCCTTTTCAAGGCCAAAAAGTATCCGCGCCGTCTCTGTACGGCCCGATCCGATAATCCCGAACAACCCGAGTATTTCACCCCGGTGTAGTTTAAACGAAATCCCCTTTAGTTTTTTCCGCCAGTAAAGATTCTCTACTTCAATCGCCGTCTTGTCCCTTTGAACATAGGATGTCCCCCGGGCGAACTGCGTCAATTCCCGTCCGACCATCATTGAAACCACAGTATCTATCCTGACTTCATTGATATTTTTTGTGCCCACATATTTGCCGTCTTTGAAAACCGTTACCCGGTCGCAGATCCGGAAAATTTCCGCCAGGCGATGGCTTACGTAGATTATTGATATACCCTTAGCGGTGAGGTCCCTGATGAGAGAAAAGAGCTGTTCCGTTTCATCATCGGACAGGGAACTGGTGGGTTCATCAAAGGCAATCACGTTTGAATCGGTCGCTATGGCCTTCATGATTTCCACCAACTGTTGATGTCCCATACTGAGGTTTCTTACAATGCTTTTAGGGGTAAAGGCATCCTGGCCAAAACCAATTTTTTCCTGTAGTTCCGCAGCCACCGCATACATTTTTTCCCAATCCACGGCGCCAATTTTGGTGCGGGGATAGTTGGACATGGAAATATTTTCAGCAACCGTTAATTCCTGCGCCAAATGAATCTCCTGGGGAATCAGGGAGATTCCGGCTTTGCGGTATTCCTGTACTGTTTTTAGTTTTACTTCCGATCCGTTATATAAAATTGAACCGGAGTCTTTAGCATAGAGTCCGGTAATTATTTTTATTAACGTTGATTTACCCGCTCCGTTTTCGCCGCAAAGGGCATGTACCTCGCCGCGCCGAAGCTCAAAATCAACGGAGTCCAGGGCCAGAATGCCGGGGAAAGCCTTGGAGATGCCCTGACATTTCAGGATGGTATCGCTCATATATCCCCTTTGACAATGAACAGGCTATCCGGAAAAGAATAGCCTGTTTAAAAACTATTGATCAGTCATGAGTTTCCCATTGGGGAAATAGGTAAGATAGTTTTCACTGGTCGCTATATTACCGGCCACAAGGGTGAAGTCAGGCATCGGCGTTTTGTTTACAATGTTCTCGTAGGCAAGGTAAACGGCCTTGTATCCTTCCTGATCGGGACCCAGTACGATGCAGATATAGCTTTCATTACCATTTTTAAACTCTTCCAAAGACATTTCGTACCCGCCAAGGCCGCAGGCAAGAACATTGTTCATATTGAAACCCTGTTCTTCCAGGATGGTCATGGGCGCCAGCGCACAGTCATCGTTTCCGCCGGTTATGATCCAGTGGGTCACCTGGGGATTCGCAATTATAACCGGAGAGGAGACCGTAAGATCATCCTCAAACATGCCTTCGGATGTGTCAACGACAATAAAATCACTCTGTTTTAACGGGGTGTTTGCCATCAGCGCTTCCCGGTATCCTTCAACACGGGGAGCAAACACCGTGAGGGTAGGAACATCGATCTGCAGCACCTTAACTACATTGCCGGGGGCGAAGAAGCCGCGGGCCTTCGCCAGATCCGCCAGGGCCTTGCCGCCCAATTCACCGGATTCCTTTGTAGGCATCCCGACATGGGGAACCGGTTTCCCGAATTCATCCACCACATTGTCATCAATGGTAACTAACACAACATTTTCTTCCCTGCACTGCTCCGCAATATTCGGCCCCATGCTCTGGTTCGTCATGCAGATGAGCAATGCATCGGCTTTCATAGAAAACGCATTGTCCACATCCGCAAGACATTTTTCATCACTCAGATTACTGTCGATGCCGACATACTCAATTCCCAGTTCCTGACATGCCTTTATGATGCCCATTTCCTCCTGCGCGAACCAGGGATGTGACAGCATTTTACTGATGTACACAAACTTTAATTTTGATTGCCCTCCCGTTTTTGCACTCTGCTTTTTACACCCCGCAAATGTAAAAACAACCAGAACGGCCAGTGCAACTAAAACCGACACTTTTACCTTTTTCGACATTTCATCCTCCTAATAGAAAGTTTTGTTCATTTTACCACCGGTTTTCAAAATCCCGCTATGGATTATTTTTCTTACAGGATGGACTATTTTATTATTTTCATAAAAAACATGGTGATTACCACTTTTCAACCCGCTTTACTATCTCCTGTTCCTGTTCCTGGCTGTCTGTGGATATGCACAGGTACAGGCCTTTTGGCGGCACTTCCGCAATAAAGGGCTCCAGCTCCCCTACGGTAAGATCGACCACCACACCCTTCCCGGCGGCCAGTATCCTTTTAATTAACGGGATCCATTGTAATATGGGCAGATCCTCTGCCATACCCTGCACCCATTGGATGCCATGTAATTTAGGAAGGGACAATATCTCGTCCAAATGCACCGCGACACCCTTCCCGTCAACATGGAAAATATTATGATCCATATGGAGGCATTCTTTAACAATGTTAGGCCGGGCGAATTCAAGAAAATGTTCCGTTGATATCATGGCCGCAAAATCTTCGGCGGGGACATGCATTTTCCCAAAGGAGGGTATATTCAACCAGGTAACGGAAAGCTGTTTGTGCTCCTTTAGTTTAGCATCGTACCGATCATAAAAGGCAGTAAAGTCTTCAAAATAAAAATCGCACCATGCGCGGACTGCTTCCGGTTCATCGTAGAGATCGGTCAAAAGCGGTGTTGTACCCCGAAAGGCGGCAGCCAAATCCATGCCTCCGTGAATATCAGTATACCCCGTTAGAAACCGGTCCTTCCCCTGTTCGATGGCCAGATCAGTTAGTTCGTCCAGCTTCTTCACATACTCACTGTTCCAGTCGAAGACCGGAAATTTCGATGGCCATTCCTCAAACATGGGTTCCGCCCATCCGGTTGTTTCGCCGTATTTATAGGGACAGCCGTAACATGCGGCGAAAACATTGGGCCCCAGATTCGGCCAGTATACCGGGAAGGTTTCAGCGAGAAATTTCTTCGTCCCTATTTCCTTCGCTAATTTTTCCAACTGGTATTCAGCATCAAACCAGCGATCCTTCAGGGATGGCCATGTTCGGCCGGATGTATCCACCACCTCAAATTCCGCATTGTGCCGCGTAAACCGTACCGGCGGCCGATCAAGTATCTCACCTTCATACCACGCGTAAACCCGTTCAAGGCATTTCTCCATATCCGGTTTGGTTTCCAATTCAACCGGCCAACCGCCGGCCTTCTTTAACCAATCTTTCATTTTATCCTCCAAAGAAAAACTCTGTCCATCCTACAACCGTTATGGGATAGACTATTTTATTATTTTCATTTTGTCAAACGGTTTTCGATCTCGTAAAACGCCAGAACATTTTCTATAGGCACATCCGCCTGGATCTGATGACTGGGTTCCAGAATGTACCCACCGTTTTCTCCCATGGTTTTTGACAAAAGCTGCGCATTTTTCCTGGCATCTTCCGCCGTGCCATGGGGCAGGATGTGCTGGGTTTCGCCGCCGCCGTGGAAGGTTATTTTTTCGCCGAATTCACGTTTAAGTTTTTCAGGCGCCATATTGGCAGCCGCAGTTTGTACCGGGTCCAGAATACGGATACCCATTTCTATGAACTCACCTATAAAATGATATGCGGACCCGCAGCAGTGCATATACGGGATAGCCCCATAGGACTTTGCCAGTGCAATATATTCCGCTATTGGGTTTTTGAAGAATTCGCGGAACATATCAAGGCTCATCAATGGGCCGATTTGGGTGGCAAAATCATCGGCGATCTGCATTGCATCCAGCCGTCCTCCGCATGCCTTGAGCAGCCTCTCGTGATATTCCATATGCCAGTCAAAACACCGCTTGATCAGATGATGGATCAATTCCGGCCGATCTATCATATCAATCAGGATATCTTCCATTCTTCTGACGAGGGTTGGATAATAGAAGGAACTGGCAAATCCGCCTATTAAAAAATAATCGCCGTACATCTTGCAAGCGTCCGCAGCGGAAGAAAAATCTGCGGTTTTCAAGTCCGGCAGGTCAAGCGCTGCATCCATTTCCCCCGGTGTATTACAAGCGTCCGTAGCATAATGGACGATCTCCAGGTATTCCCCAAAGTCATTTTTAACCATTTTGCCTTTGCTGCCGCCCCAACCGATAATCAAGCCATCCGTATCTTTTTTATCCGGCATTCTCAGTACTTCCGGATCGGCCCAGGCGCAATCGATCTGTAAGGTCTCCATAACGGTCTTCATACTATCAGTAGTAAAGTGCCGGAATAGGGCTTCCCAAATTTCGGGAACCGCTTGAATATCAACAGGCGTCCTGTCAGGTTGTTTGTGGGAAATAGCCGTATGTACCCGTTCTCTCTGATTCATTTTTTGCTCCTATTTTTAGCTTTATTTTACAATCGGTTTTTGAAACCCCGCTATGGACTATTCTCTTTAAAGAATGGACTATTTTATTATTTTTCCCTTGAAAAAACAAAAATATATGGTATAATTCACCTATGCTTTCTCTAAAAAAGGTCGTGGGCTTTGAAAACGAGCAATTTTTTGTCATCCCCGATGATTTTCGGGAAGGTCTTGACAAGAATGCGCTGACCAATTTTCTGACAACCACCGTTATAGGGTACTTCCCCCGTGCAAAGAACCATTATATACGGCGGAGCAATGGCTGTCATACCGCCCTTATGCTGTATTGCTCTGCGGGCGGAGGCTTTTATTCAATAAACGGGGACCCCGCCAATACGCTGTCCCCGGGGCAGCTTATCATCCTTCCCCCCAACACCCCCCACGAATATGGGGCCTCGGAAAACAATCCCTGGACTATTTACTGGGTTCATTTTAAGGGCGCTTTTTTTCAGCCCTTTTACGAAATGGTGTTCCCTTCTTTGCCGGTACCCATCGGGGATGTTTTAGGAGACCGGATTAAAGAAATTTTCAATCAGTGTTTTTGTCTGCTGCAGATGCCGTATCAGAAGGAAGAATATCTCTATTTATGCCAATTGGTAACAACCATGCTTACGATAATACCCTGCGCCGCAAAACAGTCAATTATGCAGCTTTCCCTGGACGGTTCGGAGGGTATTGAAAAAGCAATTTCCTATATGCAGAACCATCTGCATGAGGAGATACATGGCGGCCGGCTTGCTGAAGTTTCCCATTTCAGTTATTCCCATCTTACCCACCTGTTTAAACGGTCGACCGGATATGCGCCCATCGAATTCTTTTTACGGACAAAAATCCAGGCCGCCGCCAGGGCACTTTATTTTTCGAACCTGCCCGTCAAAGATATAGCCCTTAGCTACGGCATTGAGGATGCCTATTATTTTTCACGGTTGTTCAAAAAAATCATGGGAGTTTCCCCTTCGGAATACCGCAACAGAACTACGGATTATGCCTGATTTGTACGTATAAACAAAAAACCCGCAGCTTACAATATGGTAGTCTATAAAACTCCAACGACCTTGAGAAAATAGAGCGCGGCGAATACGACGGTAGAGAAAATAAAACAAACCAGGGAGAAATTCTTGAGCCTGTCTTTGGTAAGCGTCATGGGTTGCCTCCTACTTTCCCCGTTTCGGCTGACTATTTTGCGTCCTTTTTTTTGCCGTACTTATGGCTTACATAAAACAGCGTTATCGATATCCCGATAAGACCTAAACTTAAAATTAATTGTATGGTCATATTACCCTCCTACCCATTTTATGATCTGATCGATGATGCCAAGAATGCCAAGGGCGCCGGCTGCCGCCGCAGCGGTATTGAGGATACGTTTAGGCAGGCTTTCCCTGCCCGGTATCGCCGCCAGTATTTTTTCTGCAGTTTCATTAAGATGTATAAGCTGTTTGGTAATTTCCGTTTCACCCATTTCCAGTACCCTTTATTTATAATACCGTATGTAGATGTATTTATCAAGCGGAAATGAAGTAAACTTCAATTCGTAGTCGTATATAAAATCAAAAAAACCCGCAACAGCCCCCTAAAGAGCCGCTGCGGGTAAAATTACTTCGATACGGTGTTAATGTCCTTTACCGTGTCCCGCGTAGTGAATGTGCCAGTGCTCGTGCTGGGCGTGTTCGCTGCCCATCAAAGCTTCCCATTCCTTCATCACCGGGTTCTGCTCCACGCTCTTGAAGTTGTATTCCTTGTCCGCCAGGTACAGGCCGTGCGCCCGTTCCGCCTTGACATCCCAGGACGCAGGGGGCTGGCCGCCGCCGCCTATGCAACCGCCGGGGCAAGCCATCACTTCGACAAAGTCAAAGTGCTCGCCGCCCTTGATGCGCTCGATGATCGCGTCGGCATTCGCCAAACCGGATACCACCGCCACCTTCAGCTCAAAGCCGGGCAGTTTTATGGTCGTGGTCTTGATACCGTCTTCCAGAGATCCGGCCTTTGCGTCCACCCGCGGAAGCCCGCGGACGCCCGATTCAGCCAGGGCAACGTAGTTCGCCGGGGTGTCCTGCTTCAGCACAGACAGGGCGTAGCGGAGGGCCGCTTCCATAACACCGCCACTCACACCGAAGATAACCGCCGCGCCGGTGGTGGTACCCCACTTGCCTTCCACTGCCTCGGGTTCGATATTGGCATAGTCAATACCGGATTCCTTGATCATGCGGATAATTTCCTGGGAGGTCAGTACAAACTCAACCAGTTTCTTGCCGTTGTGCTGGAACTCAGGCCGGGTTGATTCCCACTTCTTCGCCGAGCAGGGCATGATGGCCCCGCGGACTACCTGCTGATCGCCTTCCTTGGTATAGGTGCCGGAGAAAAGCTGCATGGGGGACCGGGTGGTCGATACATGGGGCATTACCTCGGGGCGATGCTTCTCCACATACGCAACCCATGCGGGGCAGCAGGAGGTAAAGAGGGGCCAGGTCGGTTTCCCTTCAAGCCGTTTCAGCAGTTCCGTTGCTTCCTGGATGATGGTCATGTCCGCCGCCACGTTGGTGTCGTACACTTCGTCAAAGCCGATACGGCGCAGGGCCGCCACCAGCCGTCCAAAGGTGTTTTCCTCCGGGGGTATCCCAAAGGCATTACCAACCGCAACACGAACCGCCGGGGCTATCTGAACGCTCACCTTGGTTTTCGGGTCGTCGATAAGCTTCCAGACCCGCTTGGTCTCGTTCTTTATCATGAGAGCGCCGGTGGGGCAGACCGCCGCGCATTGGCCGCAGCCTACGCAGACCGATTCGCCGATGTCTTTTTCGCCGACACAGCCGACGGTCATTTCGGAACCCCGGTGGACAAAGTCGATGGCGCCCACGTGCTGGATTTCGTTACACATACGGATACAGCAGCCGCAGGAAATACATTTGCTGGTATCCTTGGTGATGCAGTAACTGGATTCGTCCACGGTCGGTTCGGGCTTATGCTGGGGATAGCGTACCCCGCTGATGCCGAAACGCTTGGCAAATGCCTGGAGCTTACAATCGATGCTGTTGTCGCAGGTGGTGCAGTCCCGGCAATGGTTCGCCAGGAGCAATTCCAGGATGTTCTTCCGGTACTTCCGCAGTTTTGTGGTGTTGGTCAGAATCTGCATACCCGCCTTGGGGAGCAGGGAACAGGAGGAGTCCAGGGAAGTGCGGCCCGTTCTTTGGTCCACAATCTCCACCAGACACATACGGCAGGCGCCGTAGATAGAAAGTTCCGGAGTGTAGCAGAACGCGGGAATCTGGATGCCGACCTTTTTCGCGTGCTCAAGGACGTTCAGCCCCTTCTCCATTTCAACGGCCACGCCGTCAATCGTTATAAATTGTTTGTCAGCCATGATTATGCTTCCTCCTTAACCGCGTCGAACTTACATTTCTCTGTACAGGCAAAGCACTTGATACACTTTGTCTCATCCAGAACATAGTAAGCCTTCTTTTTATCAGCCAGAACCTTATCCTGCTGGGTGATAGCGCCCGCGGGACAAGCCTTGGCACAGGAACCG
The DNA here is from genome assembly GCA_025997655.1 of Spirochaetia bacterium. Taxonomy (GTDB): domain Bacteria; phylum Spirochaetota; class Spirochaetia; order Treponematales; family Breznakiellaceae; genus Termitinema. The sequence continues at coordinate 25,988 of BNUW01000001.1, read as the reverse complement.
CATCCCGAACAGTTTTCCGGGACAATGTAAAGCTTCTTCAGCTTCTTACACTCACCGGCGGTACATTTGTGCTTGTAGATGTGGTCTTCGTACTCATTGCGGAACCGCTTGATGGTACTGAGGATCGGGTTCGGGGCCGTCTTTCCCAGGCCGCAGAGGGCCGCCTTGGAAATGGTGGTGGCCAGTTCGTCCAGGGTTTCAATGTCCCCGTCCTTACCCGCGCCATTGACGATCCGTTCCAGGATTTCCAGCATACGCAGGGTCCCTTCCCGGCAGGGTACGCACTTCCCGCAGGACTCTTTCTTGGTGAAGTCCATGAAGAACCGGGCGATTTCGATCATACAGTTGGTTTCATCCATGACAACCAGACCGCCGGAGCCGATGATGGCCCCCGCCTTGGGTACATTGTCGAAATCCAGGGGCAGCTCGAGGTCCGCCTCGGTGAGACAGCCGCCTGAGGGGCCGCCAATCTGGACCGCCTTGAACTTGTGGCCGCCGCGGATGCCGCCGCCGATGTCGTAGATGATTTCCTTGAGCTTCATGCCCATGGGCACTTCGATAAGCCCGGTGTTCTCGATCTTCCCGGTGAGGGCGAAGGTCTTGGTTCCCGGCGAAGAGTCGGGGCCGACTCCCCGGTACCACTTCGCTCCCTTGTTGATGATGATGGGCACATTGGCGAAGGTTTCAACATTGTTGAGGACGGTGGGTTTTTCGTAGAGCCCCCGTTCGGTTGACCGATAGCGCTTAACCCGCGGCATACCCCGGCGGCCTTCAATTGAGCCCATGAGGGCTGAACCTTCACCGCAGACAAACGCGCCTGCGCCCCGGTAGATGGTCAGGTGGAAGCTAAAGTCCGACCCGAGGATCTTGTCGCCGAGCAGCCCGCACTCTTCGGCCTGTTGAATGGCGAGGCGGAGCCGTGCTACTGCGTTGGGATATTCCGCCCGTACGTAGATGTAGCCCTGTTCCGCGCCGATGGCCCTAGCCGCAATCAGCATCCCTTCGATCATCTGATGGGGGATACCTTCCATAACCGACTGGTCCATGAACGCACCCGGATCGCCTTCGTCGCCGTTACACACGACATACTTAGGAGCGCCCTGGGCCTTGAGGGTGTCCCCCCATTTCTGGCCCGCCGGGAAACCCGCGCCGCCGCGGCCCCGGAGGTTTGAGTCGGCAACTTCCTGACAGACCGCTTCGGGGGTCATGTCAAAGAGCACCTTCTCGAAGGCGCTGTAGCCGCCCACCGCCAGGTATTCCTTGATGGATTCGGCGTTGATCTTCCCGCTCTGTTCAAGCACGATTCTCTGCTGCTTTTTATAGAAGGGAATATCATCTTTCTTGATAATCGGCTTGCCGTCCGGCCCCTTGTAGGCCAGGCGGTCCACGGGCTTGCCCTGCTTGATCGTCAGTTCAACGATGTCTTCGGCATCTTCGGGCTTCACATGGGTATAGAGCCAGCCCTGGGGTTCAACCACCACCAGAACGCTCTGGTTACAGAAGCCGGGACACCCGCCCTTCTTCACCCCCGCAGGGTGCCCAGGTTCTTCCTTGAGTTCCACGCTGCAGGCAACCTTTTTCGCCTGGATGATCTCAACGATCTTGTCATAGACCTTGAGAGACCCGGAAGCGATACATCCATTGCCCGCACAGACAAGAATCTTGGTCTTCTCGTGGTCATAGGCCTTTTTGTAGGCATCACGAGCCTTTTTTAGGGCCTCTCTGTTTGCTAATTTAGACATTTCCTACCCCCTTTAGAGTTTTGCCTTGAGTTCATCGAGGATAACCGGAACCTGGTCGGGAGTAACGTTGGCATAGACCTTGTCGTCAATGCCCTTACTCTGAACCATGAACGCCGGCGCCAAAGAACACGCCCCCAGACACGCCACCGTCTGAACCGTAAAGCTCAGGTCATCGGTGGTGACCTTCTTCTCAGTCAGCCCCAGTATAGAACGGAATTTCTCCAGATTGGGGATCGACTTCCGGACGTGACAGGCCGTCCCGTCACAGACCTTGATGATGAACTTGCCCTTGGGTTGCAGGGAGAAGTTCTCGTAGAACGTGGCGACCCCGTAGATCCGGGCCTCGCTGACCCCCAGCTTTTTGGCCACGCAGGGGAAGGTTTCGGGCGGCAGGTAGTTATATTTCTCCTGTATGCCCTGCAAGATAGGAATAATGGAGCCCGGTTTGGCCCCCCATACCTTAATTACGTCGTCAACGACGGCAGCGTCAAATGTCGCAATACTCAAATTGCACCTCCTGGTTTCGATTTAAGCCATAGAATATGGCTTGTAATACATCCCGCTAGTGTATTCAAGTTATTGTAGTATGGGTTTGGTGGAAAGTCAAGGAAAAAATGGCGGATGGATGAAGGAGTGTTTATATCAATAGTATTCCCATTAAAACAATAGGAATAAAAAGCGCTCTTTCCTGCTGATTGAATCTTGATAAGCTGGCTGATCACAGGTAACACATCTCGTTTGACAATGCGTATAAAATAGGAGTATAATATAACAAGAAGGTATGTTCATGAGGGTGAAAGAAGTTTTGTCAAAACTGTATGCTGATGGATGGTATGAACTTAAAGGGAAGGGGACATCGCATATCCAACTGAAGCATCCTTCAAAGTCCGGCAGGCGATATTGCCCCTTTTACCTTAAAAAGCATCGAAAAACAGGCCGGTATACAATTTTAGGAGGTATTCGTAATGAAAAAACTGACGTATTACGCGGTATTTGAACCATCTGAAAAAGGCAGTTTTTGCATATTCTGGCCTGATTTGCCGGGATGCACTTCATGGGGCGAGAATCTCAAACACGCCGAAAAAATGGCAGAGGAAGCGCTAGGCTTGCATCTTTACCGGATGGAACAGGATGGAGACATCCTGCCGGAAGCGACAATGCCGCCCTTTGTAGAAACCCCTGGGGTTTCAGAAATGCCGGACGGCGCTATTATCATGCCTATTTCCATTTTTCCGGACATTGTAAAAAACGAACTGGACAATCGCGCGGTAAAAACGAACATTACCTTACCGGCATGGCTCAAGGACTGGGCCGGTCTCCAGGGCATTAATTTGTCCCAGACTTTGCAAACCACCCTGCGGCAAATGTATGGGCAAAATCCGCAAAAGACGGCGTGAGCAGACAATATATAGTTTGTTTGCTCCTGTTTAAAAACTAAAAAACATTGTGCCGAATACGTTTTGCAGTTTCTCAATGGTGGCCAGGATGGGATTAGTCCTGAAGCGTTTCGCCACCTCTTTCTGAGTTAAGCCCTGTTTTTCCCGTTCCTGTTTCAGAGTGATTGCGAAAGCGACAGATAAATTTGGCTCTATGGGGTACATATCATCGCCGGTAAGAGCGGATGGTTCCGGTATGGATAATTTTCTTCAACGCTTCCCGGGCCATCAGTTTTGCGTGCTCAAGGGTATCGCCGCTGCTGAAACAGCCGGGAAGGTCGGAAAACTCGACTTCATTTCGAGGGGAAATTTTATAGTTAGTTTAACCCAAGCGCCCATTCCAGTTGGACTTTGGGATCGCCTTTGGACTTGAGGGTTTTTACGGCGGTGATGAATTTGGGAAGATCCCGCCCGGAGCGGGTGTAGAGGTCCTGGAAATAATGGTCGTTTTCGTAGTAGAGGCGGTAGAGTTCCAGGTAAGCGTTGTTTATGGGGAGGTCTGAAAAGAAGCGGTAGTTGTTATTTTGGAAAAGGGCGTCATAATTTTCGGTGAAACGGGTCTTGGCGGCCTGGATGATTGCGGCCTTTTTTTGCAGCTTTTCTTCACGGGTTATATCGCTTTCATAGATGGGCTCCAGTTCGGCGATGAGTTCCCGGATAAGCTCCAGGAAGGCGGCGCTGTCTCTTTCGGACTGGGCAATGGCTCGGTACTGGTCGGAATCTATGCCGAAAGTTTCTTCTATATATAAGCGGCTTCCCTCGGTACCGATAAATTCCGCCAACTCTTCGTTAAACTGGGCGTGGTTTTTCAGGTAGATCGTGGCGTGGGTGGATTCATGGATGATAAGGTCCGCCAGACGGTGAGGGGGGTAGTCCTTCATGTAGGAATAGAGGGGGTCCGAAAACCAGCCCAGGGTGCTGAAGGCTTCAACCCCGCGTATCCACACATCCAAATCCTTCTTCTCCAGCTTGGTTCGTTCCTTGCGGGCGTCTGCGGGGTTAAAAAAACCCTTGTAGGGAACAGACCCGACAATGGGAAACCACCATTCATGCCGGTCAAAGGAATCACCGGCGGAAGCGGAAACCACCGCCGCCAGATAGTTCCGGTCAATCTCGACGTACTTGGTATAGTTGGAGGTCTCCCGAAGCCCCAATTCCTCCAGGGCAAAGCGCCGTATATCCATCACCTGCCGGGCAAATTCGGCGTCCGGGGAAGAACCGGTCAGAAGTGACTCCAGCGGAACCGCCTTTCCCAGATACCCCAATAGGGCGCTTCCCTGCTTGAGGGTATAACACCCGGAAAAAAGAGCGCAGCAACCCAAAAGTATCACCGCCGCGGTAAAAAAGGGTAGATAGGTAGTTAGTACCGTGGAAGGGCTCTTCATATCCTATAGTATAGCCGTATTTGTCCGCTCATCCCAGCCGGTGTTAGTGTTGAGGTCCCCGGCATTGGCTGCAGCCCAGTACGTGGACATGGGATCGTCCGGGCTTGTCAAAGAGCCGGGCGATAAGGATTTCACCTTCACCCAGAACCGCACCGCAAACCGGGCAGATCCGGGGGCGCTCCCCCCTGAGGCAATAGGGACATCCGGCAATATTCATGAGCCGGTCGGAGGTCCTCCCCGGAGGAAAGGCCCAGGACTTTACCCGTTCACCCGGGAGAAGCCGGATGGAACAGACCGGACAGGTTCTGGGCGCCTCAACAACTTTCCGTACCAAAATCGGATCCTGTCGTCCCTTAAAAAAGAGCTTGTACCCAAAATAAAGGAAAGCCAGCGCAATCACCACGAAGCCTAAAATCCAGAGATAGTTGTCCATGTTTCTTACCTATTATTATGCGGCCATATCGGTTATACTGACCCTGTGTCAACCTTGTATATTATCGGCACGCCCATAGGGAACCTGGGGGATATCAGCTTCCGGGCGGTGGAAATCCTCAAAACCGTTGACCTCGTCGCCTGCGAAGATACCCGCCGTACCCTCAAACTGCTGAGCCACCTGGGTCTGCGCATCCCCCTGCTCTCCTGCCGCGCTCAAAATGAGGAATTCGCCGCCGAAAAGGTGATTGCTTCCCTTAAGGAGGGCAAAACCGTGGCCTATGCCAGTGACGCCGGAACTCCGGCTTTGAGCGACCCCGGCAACCTGCTGGTGCGGCTTGCCGCAGAGGCCGGGCATACGGTGATCCCCATCCCGGGCCCTTCCGCCTTTGCTTCCCTGGTTAGCGTTTCAGGCGGCATGGACAAAACCGTAGTTTTTGAGGGCTTCCTCTCACCGAAGGCCGGCCGGCGGCGTTCCCGGCTGAAGGAACTCCTGGACATGGAAACCGCCTTTGTTCTCTACGAATCTCCCTTCAGGGTTCTCAAGCTTTTGACGGATCTGGCCGATCTTGATAATGAACGATATGTATGTGTGGGCAGGGAAATGACTAAGGTACACGAGGAATATCTCCGGGGTTCTGTAGCGGAGATTCTGCTTGTTTTAACAGAAAAAAACAGGCAAATGGGCGAATTTTCGGTGTTTGTATCTGGAAAGAAATCCAAAAATCGTGTAAACTATTAACAGATAAATGCCGATAATTGGGGTAGGTAGGATATGAGTATGACGGTCAACGGAATTGGTCCCATAGAACCCATTCAGCCCGGTAAAAAGCCCGGACGGAGCGGTCAAGTAAGTCAGAGTGAGAAAACCGACTCGATTTCCCTCTCCTCGGAAGCCCGGGAGCAGGCTGAGCTGTATCGGGTAAAAGAGCTCATCATGGCAGCCCCGGATGTCAGGGCGGACCGCATTGAAGAGATGAAGAAAAAGATCAACGACCCTTCCTATATCAACGAGACTCTATTGAATGCCACGGCCGATAAGATTATAGATGTCTTCGGGATATAAGCAACGCAGCGTAGATTAAGGGCGGAACCGGGGGTTCCGCTTTTTTTTGGAGATTCCTGCCTTATAATAGTGTAGGTCAAATTTGCCATGATCCCCCTGCATAAACTCGCCCAGCTCCCCCGTTCCCAGCGTCTGCGGAAAATTGCCAAAACTTTCGCCGGGGCCGAACTCCGTCTCTGCGCCGGGAACTTCGTTGCAAGTAAAGAACTAGCCTACCTGACGGATACCCTGCAAATCCTGACCCGGGATGACGACTTTTCCCCCGCCGCCCGTCAAGCCCTCAGCGCCGCCCTTGGCAGCCTGCGAACATACGCCCCGGAGGATACTGGCGACGAATGTCGGGCTTCCATCCGTCGGGCCATCAACACGGTCCGCCACATTCTCCTCACCGCTACGGGGAAGCAGACCGCCGACTGGGATTTTATCGACGCCGGAGGCAGCCTTGACCCGCAGAGACGCCGCCCCTTTCCGGGGATGCGGGTCTACCTGGAGGATATCCGCTCCCCCTTTAACGTGGGGGCCATGTTCCGGGCCGCCGAATCTTTCGGGGTCGAAAAGCTCTATCTATCGCCCCTCTGCGCGGACCCCAATCACCCCCGAGCTAAACGGACCGCCATGGGCTGTACGGACATCCTTCCCTGGGAACGCCTCACCGTCGAATTTACCGGGTTGCCTTTACAATTTCCCCAGGCTTTATCAACAACCCCCGTCTTTGCCCTGGAAACCGGCGGCATCAATATCGCCCACTTCCCCTTTCCCAAACACGCGGTGATGATTGTCGGTTCCGAAGAGTTGGGGGTAAGTCCGCAAGCCCTGGCCGCCGCAGACACTTCCCTGGGCCGCCTCTCTATCCCCACCTACGGCGCCAAGGGTTCCCTCAACGTATCGGTAGCTTTCGGCATAGCATTACAGGCATGGGCGGCCGCTTACGCCTAACATAGAGTACTACCAATAATCTGCTTCCTTGCCAACACCATTATCGGCATGAGCGAGCTGGCGCTATGGGCCGAATATGTTAGCGGAATTAAACAAACAGGTTCCCGGTTTTTATGAACACCTTAAGGCCTTGACCGAAGGGATTAGATATGTTTTAACTGAAGAGAATCGTCTGTGATTAGGAGTCTGGTATGGATAATAACGAAACAAAAGCAAAAACCAGACAATTCGCGGCTAAGATTGTCCAGCTTTACAAGAACCTCGCCAATAACAAGAAAGAGCATATCATGTCCGAGCAGCTTTTGCAGGCCGGTACCGGAATTGGGGCAAACCTTGTGGAAGCCGAATATGCGGCCAACAAAGATGCCTTTCTGGCAAAGCTTCAGGAGGCGCTCCAGAAATGCGCGGCAACTAAGTATTGGCTGGAAATCCTCAAGGAAGCCGATTTTATAACGGAATTTGAATCCACAAATAGTATCCAGGATTGTGACGAACTGCGGAAAATCCTATTCTATACGATAAAATCCCTCAAAGCAGGATCCGGTACGCCGGCCGCCTCGGCTGCCAAGGCATCACCACCGGCAGCCCCCGGCGCACCAGCTACCCCTACATCACCGGAGCGAACTTTAACGACGCAGACCATAATAACGGTACCGCCAACGCCTACAGCAACAAAGAAAGGATGATCCCCTGGCTGTGCTTACCGGATGGGAGAAACAGACAAAAATGTTTCACGTGAAACATTCATCGGACTAAGGCTCGACTTCATTAATAGGTTTACAGACATCCACCCATTCCTTGTTTTGGGAATATTCATTGAGTTCATCCAGGGTCAGTTCTATGGCGGAATTGCCGCTACCGCAGGCGGGAAATACGGTGGTGAACCTTTTCATGGAAATATCCAGGAAGACCGGAAGCTCCGGGGGAAGGCCGAAGGGACAAACCCCGCCAACCGCATGGCCGGTAAATTGAAGAGCTTCCTCGGGACTGAGCATCTTGGCCTTTATGCCAAAGTGATCCTTATATTTGCGGTTATCCAGCTTCATATCCCCGGCGACGACAATCACCATGGCCCCTACTGGCGCCCCACCTACCGGCGACCCCCCACCGCCCTGTTTAAGGGAAATGCTCTTGGCAATCCGGGCGGGGATAACCCCCAGGGCATTGGCAGCCTCTAAAACCGTGGCCGTGGAAGCTTCCATTTCAATGATGTCCGTATCCCGGTTCCAACGTTTCAAATAATCGCGTACCTGCTCAATCGACATCTGTTTTAGCCTCTTTTGAAGATCTCTTCTATATATATACCGGATTACTCCGGGGCTTTACTTACTGGGGGGACTCGCTATAGTTCTTTAGAGGTATAGACCAGGATTATCGGATCACCCTCGGGGGTCTCGGAATATAGTTCAAGCTTATCGCCGGTTAAGAGCCATTGGTTTACCTGTTCCAGGTAGTTGTAGTACTCCCGTTCCTGGATGCCCTCGGGTTCCACAATGCTCATCATAAGGGTTCCGGCGATGGGGCTTACAGAAATCTCCTGGTCAGGGCCTAGGGTATAGGGAGATAGATACCGGTTAGGCGCCGCTTTGCCACTTATCCGATCCTTATCGACAATCAGAGTAAAGGCGTCCCCCATGCCATCGGCGCCCAATTTCTGCCGGTTAATGATCGTAGTGCCAGCCTCACTTATCAGTTCATCCAGTACCCACACTTTCCCCTGAACCTCATCAAAGGAAGAACTCATGTCAATAGTCTCCACCACCACGTCACTCTTGCTAACAGACCTACCGGTCTGAGCACAAGCGGCGAAAGTCAAAACGACCGCTAAGCCCAAGGCAAGGCTGCTCAAAGTTTTTTGCATAATACACTCCTACTATAAGTATACGAAAAATAGCAGGGAAAACAAAGTTTAGCGGCGGCGGTTCCGGGAAAGGAGGATGAGCCGCAGGAAGCTCATGAGGGCCGTAAGGGCGGATGCCACGTAGGTCATGGCGGCGGCGCTCAGTACCTTCCGCACCCCCCGGAGTTCGTCGGGGTTAAGTACCTTGTTGTCCCGCAGAATGGCCAGGGCACGGGCGGAGGCGTTAAACTCCACCGGCAGGGTTATCACATAAAAGAGTACCGCCACGCCAAAGAGGATGATGCCTAAATTGATCAGCCATGAGAAGGAAAAAGCAAGACCCGCCACCGCCAGCCAGGGACCAAAGGAGGAACCGATGTTTGCCACCGGAACCAGGGTGCTCCGGAGGATCAGGGGGCCATAGGAGCGGGCGTGCTGAATGGCATGGCCCGTTTCATGGGCGGCGACCCCAATAGCGGCGATAGAAGATTGGCCGTACACGGGCTTGGAAAGGCGCAGCACCTTGGAAGAGGGATCGTAGTGATCCGTCAGGGAGCCGCCCACAGGCTCTATGACCACATCCCGGATGCCGTTTACCCGCAGCAAAAGTTCCGCCGCATCAGAGCCGGTCATATTTCGTCCGTTCCGTATCCGGGAATATTTCCCAAAGGTGGATTTGACCTTTATCTGGGCCCAAATCGAAAGGATAAGGGTGGGGACCACGAGGATAAGATAGTAGTAATCAACGTACATCAGGATTCCTCGGTTTCATCGTCCGGGGTTTCTGTTTCACGTGAAACATCCCCATCATCCACGGCGCCGGCCTCGGTCTCCTTGACCGCCTCATCGGCATCGTCTTCCTTAACAATCCGGTCTACCCCGATGACAAAATCGGGCTTGTCGATACTGAGTATCCGCACCCCCTGGGCGCTGCGGCCCATCACCCGAATAGATGCCACCTTGAGCTTGATAGACTTGCCCTGGCTGGTGATACACATAATTTCCTCGTTGTCCAGGACGTTGACGCAGCCCACCAGTTCCCCGGTTTTATCGCTGACCGTGTAGATTTTCTGACCCCGTGTGCCTCGCCCGTGGGAACTAAACTCGCTGAAGTCAACCCGCTTGCCAAAGCCGTATTCTGAAAGGAGCAGCATGGTTTCCTCTGCAACCACCCGCAGGACGCCGGTCAATTCGTCGTCATCATCCAGCCTCATGCCGGTAACGCCGTGACCGGCCCGGCCCATGGCCCGGACGGCGTCCTCGTGGGTGCGGAGAGCCTGGCCTTTCCGGGAGATGAGGACCACCTCGTCGGAGCCACCGGTGAGGAGGGCGCTGACCAGTTTGTCCCCCTCGTCCAGCCTGATGGCGATAATGCCACGGGTCTTGGCGTTGGAGAATTCGCTGGTCTGCACTTTTTTAACCACCCCACGGGCGGTCCCCATGAACAGGTACCGGTCATCGGTAAAGTCCTTAAGGGACACAATGGCGGTGATTTCTTCGTTGGGACTTACCGTGAGGAGGCTCTTGATGTGGGCGCCCTTGCCGGTCCTGGTTCCCTCGGGAATCTCGTGGACCTTCATCCAGTAGGCCTTGCCCGCGCTGGTGATGAAAGTGATGTATTCGTGGGTGGAGGCGACAAAAATCTGCTCCACAAAATCGTCTTCGTTCAGCTTGGCGCTGATCATGCCCTTGCCGCCCCGGCCCTGGTTCTTGTAGGCCGTCACCGGAACCCGCTTGACATAGCCCAGGTTGGAAATGAGGATCATCATCTCTTCCTTTTTGATAAGGTCCTCGATGTTGATATTCTCCACCTCGCCGTGGACGATTTCGGTGCGGCGCTTGTCCCCATACCGCTGGGATATGTCACGGGTCTCGTCTTTGATAACCCCCCGCAGTTTATTGCTATCCTCCAGGAGGGATTTATAGTAGGCAATCTGGACTTTGAGTTCCGCCAGTTCCTGCTCCAGTTTTTCAACTTCCAGGCTGGTGAGCCGTCCCAGGCGCATATCCACAATGGCCTGGGCCTGAACTTCGGTGAGCAAAAACCGTTCCTGCAGTTTGGCCTTGGCGGTATTGATATCCCGTGAAGCCTTGATGATGGCCACCACCTCGTCAATGTTTGCCAGGGCGATAACCAATCCCTCTAAGATATGGGCGCGCTCCTCGGCCTTGCGCAGGTCGTACTGGGTCCGGCGGGTAACCACATCCACCCGGTGTTCCACAAAGTAGTGGATAAGTTCCTTGAGGTTGAGCGTCTGAGGACGCCCATTAACCAGGGCCAGGTTGATGATCCCAAAGGTGGTCTGGAGTTGGGTGTTGGAAAAAAGCTGGTTCAGCACGACCTTGAGGATCGCCCCCTTCTTCAGCTCAATCACCACCCGGATACCGTCCCGGTCTGATTCATCGTTAAAGGCGGAAATGCCGTCAATCACCTTGTCCCGGACAAGGATACCGATACGCTCCAGCAATAATTTTTTGTTCACATTATAAGGAATTTCGTTAAAGACAATGAGTTCCTTGCCGGACTTGGTGGTCTCCACGGCAAAGCGGCCCCGGACCAGGATCTTCCCCCGGCCGGTTTTGTAGGCCTCCCGGATACCCCGGCGGCCAAAAATGAGCCCCCCGGTGGGGAAGTCCGGCCCGGTTACGTACTTCATCAGTTCTTCGATGGTGATTTCCGGGTTGTCGATATAGGCGCAGACCGCATCGCAGACTTCCACCATGTTGTGGGGGGCCATGTTGGTAGCCATACCGACGGCGATACCGCTGGACCCGTTTACCAGGAGGTTGGGCACCGCTGCGGGCAATACCGACGGTTCCGTCAGGGATTCATCGTAGTTGGGAACAAAATCGACGGTCTCCTTGTGCAGGTCCTGGAGCATCTCATCGCCGACCTTGGAAAGCTTGGCCTCGGTATACCGCATGGCCGCAGGGGGGTCGCCGTCTATCGAACCGAAGTTACCCTGCCCATGAACCACGGGGTAGCGCAGGGAAAATTCCTGGGCCATACGAACCATGGCGTCGTAGAGGGAGGCATCCCCATGGGGGTGGTACTTTCCCATGGCGTCACCGACGATACGGGCGCTTTTCTTGGTGGCCGCATTGGGACGGAGCCCCAGGTCGTCCATGGCATAGAGCAGCCGCCGGTGCACCGGTTTCAGGCCGTCCCGCACATCCGGCAGGGCCCGGGCCACAATGACCGACATGGCATAGGTCAGGTAGTCGGTCCGAACCTCGTCTTCTATCGCAATGGGGATTATTTTCCCGGTCACTACCGGCGGTTTGTCATCATGGGAAGCCATCTCTATTCCTTCTGCTAACAGGTATTACTTGTTAGGTTATTATATACTTTTTTGAGAAAAAGGTCACTAGCGATTTCTGCCTGCCGCTTGACAAATAGTATATGTCCACTTATTATGTGTGCCAGGAGTTACCAAATGAGAAATATAACATTGGCTATTGATGAGCAAACACTTGCTCTTGGAAGGCAATATGCCCAAAAGCGCAAAATTTCTTTTAATCAGCTTGTCCGGCGCTTGGTCGAACAGACGGTAAATCCACCGGTAGAAGGGGGTTTGGATAAATTTCTTGCGCTTGCCGAAGAAGCGCATGGCCATTCCGGCGGGCAAAAATGGACAAGGGATGAACTTCATGAACGCAGATAAAATTTTCATCGACACTAATGTGTTGGTTTATACTGCTGATGATGATAATAAAGATAAACAGGCAAAGGCAAAATCTGTTATTGCCGACATAAAAACTCACCAGATTCCGGTTGTTTCGACTCAGGTTTTGCAGGAATTTTATAATACCGGCACAACAAAATTGAACCTCGATAAAATTTTTGTGAAAAACATGGTGCGTAATTTGAATGAAATTGAAGTCGTTCAAGTAACTTTTGAATTGATCGAGCAGGGAATAGATATAAGTATTTTATCGCAAATATCATTTTGGGATGGACTCATAATCGCCGCCGCAGAATTCGCAAAATGCACAACACTCATATCAGAGGATTTGAACGACGGGCAAGTCATACGCGGCGTAAAAATCAGTAATCCGTTCAAGGATTGACAATACCAACCTGACCAAAATAGCAGATTCCAAATTCAACGCCAGGCTTTTCGCCGTCCCGGGCTTCCCCGCCTTATACGCGCCACGGTTGAAATCTGTTCCAAATATCATTTTGCAGATTGGATAATTGATTAAGCGCAGGATGTGCTATGTCCCAAATTCTTCCAGCCATAAAACTTAAATCTTCATAGTTTGTATTGAATCCGGCGCTTCGCCAACCTGCGGTTCTCCAGGGTGTGTGGTCAAAAGGAATACTGTTTCCTGCTTGATTTTCAGTCATCGCAATCACTTTTACCCATCTTCCGGGCCTACCGTTAGGGTCCAGTGTATAAGGATTTGGAACTACTGTATCGCCGATGGGAGTTACCAAATGGGTGAAACATTTTATGTCTCCAGGATTTAATCGTTGGAAAAGGAGAATAAGGTCTCCGAAGGGGACTCGATTCAAAGTATCCGTAAATCTTGGATTTAATTGCAGGCAAAAAAATACACCATTTGCGTTTTTAGCGCTATTGTGTGTGAGCAGCGGCACCCCATTTGAATCTACAACTCTCTGGTATGGGTTGTCCGGGGGTAAATACGCACTCTTAGTACGCGTATCATTTACTGTTTTTACCCACTTAATATCAGAAGCGCAAAATGTTTTATTCTTTAGCGCTTCAGGAATTGCCGGAACGACTATGGTTGCCATTGTTTTCTCCTTCTCTTTCAAACCCGGCGGGAAGGGTTACAGCCCCAGGGGCCGTTCCCCTCCCGCTCAAATATCTGCACTGCTTAACGGCAACCCATTTCAGGTGCCTGTCACCTGTGCGTTTGCAGTTAATAGAGGCGGTATCATACACCTACGTTTCCTATTCCCTAGCCCAAATGCGGCCTTTTAACACATACGTTCCCGCGGCATTGTTCTGGCTTTTCCAGAAGTTGACGAAGTTGTCGGGAAGCCCAGACAGATTTGCTTCGGCCATATTCGCCGGAACCGTGATACGGGTAACATTTTTGGATTTTAAGTCAATCTGATTCATTAGAGGATTCCAACCAAATGCTTTTCTAAATCCGCGGGGGGGGTCTCTAGAGTAGCCGGCATCATATTGGGCGAGGGAGGCGGGTAATACTATGGCCGTGAGAGGATTATCGAAGAAAGCGCCTTGCCCAATGAAGGTAACGCTGTTGGGGAAGGTTAGCTCTGTAAAGTTGTTGCTAGAAAATGCCTCAACGTCAATTTTTACCAGTCCTTTTCCCCAGGTTATGCCGGACAGGGCACAACCGCGAAAGGCCCTGTAGCCTATCTCGGTTATCCCATCGGGGATCACCAGGGTAGTTAGGTGTTGATTACGATAAAAGGCATCCGTGGGAATTATTTTAAGCCCCTTGCCGATGCTTATGCTGGTTAGGGTGTTGTTAGAGAAGGCACCGTCTAATATCTCGGTTATCCCATCAGGGATCACTACACTGTACAACCCTTTATTCTTAAATGCCTCTTTCCCAATACTCGTTACCCTGACACCGCTGATGGTAGTGGGGACAACCAAATTTTTAGCGGTCCCCGAATAGCTGGTTATTCTGAGGGTACCATTAGCAAGCTGTTCGATGTCGAAGTCGTCTTCGACCGCGGTCCGTTTTGCTTCATCTTCGCTCAAGGGCAGGAGCCATCCTTTTCCGACTACGCTGTATGTTCCAGCCTTTTTGCCCACGGACGAATAATAGCCACCTAATTCAGAAATTGACTTATTATTATAAAATGCATCATGGGCTATGGAAACGTTATTAGGGAGGGTAACGCTGGTCAATTGGTTGCCACTAAATGCCATTTGGCTAATTGAAGTTACGCTATTGGGGATAGTGACACTGGTTAGTTGGTTGCCACTAAATGCCATTTGGCTAATTGAAGTTACGCTATTGGGGATAGTGACACTGGTTAGTTGGTTGTTCCAAAATGCATTGGTGTTAATTGAAGTTACGCTATTGGGGATAGTGACACTGGTTAGTTGGTTGTCCTGAAATGCACCATATCCAATAGTAGTAACCGGTATCCCGTTTATTTGCCCGGGGATAACGACATCTTTGCTGGTTCCCGTATAGCGGGTAATCTCGCCTTTATCAAACTTGAAGTCCGATGCGTCCTGAGCGAAGAGGGGCATGGAGATGGCCGTTACGAGGACGGCAAGAATAGCGGTGAATTGTACTTTCTTCATTTTAAAAACTCCTTTGGGCTTTTAGCCCGCGCGGTCTATTCCCGCCGTCAATTTATTTGTGTAACCGCACGAATACGGGTATCACCTTGTTAAAAGACCCTCCGGCATTTGCAGCCGGAGCGCCACACAACAGGCAATCAGCTTCTTCTCGTAAAAATAGCCCATAAAACCACTTTCTCCCCAATATAAAAACACCCTAAAGACAATATTATATACAGTAAATAACCTTTAGGGCAATTGGTCAATACCTAATAGGAAAAGAATATAGTCAGATATGGCCTTTGGGTGAAATATGACAGATATAAAAAAACTTTTGGCTGCCAATATCAAAGCATACCGGGCAGAATTGGGGCTTACGCAATCGAAATTGGCAGAAAAGGCAGATACCGCTACTCAATATATTGCTATGATAGAAGGCTGTAAGAAATTCCCTTCTGCCGCCATGCTGGAACGTATAGCAACAGCCCTTGAGCGTGATCCTCCTGAGCTTTTTACGATAATCCCTGTTCAGGATGACTGGAAGGGAGAGATTTTGTCTGAAATGGGTGAATTTATCACTGAAAAACTTGAAAGCCATAGGCAAAAACTTAAAAAAAAACAGTAAAACCTTCTTTTCGTGCATAAATTTTGTTAGACAGCTCTCATGGCTTCTAAATGACAAATATCAGAGATGTATTGGCATCAAATTTGAAGAAATTCCGGCAAGCCAGAGGCTGGAGCCAGGCGGCGGAAAAGGCAGAAACTTCAACGAATTACATAAGTAGCACTTTTTTCGTCAATATTCGTACTTTGTATTGAATTTTCCGAAAAATGGAGTATACTAACCATAGAGGTTCTAAAATGGCAAATTTGAATATCCGTGTAGATGATACACTCAAAAAACAGACGGAAGAAATTTTAGAGAGTATTGGCATGAGCCTTTCAACGGCGACTACCATTTTTTTTAAGCAAGTGTGCCGGTACAAAGGTATACCCTTTGAACTGCGGGCTGACCCCTTTTATTCCCCGGAAAATCAGGCCAGATTACGGGCCGCCATGCGGCGTATGGATGAGACCGGCGGAACGATCCACGAATTGATAGAGGATACGGATGTTTAAATCCTGGGACGATGCGGCATGGGAGGATTATTGCTAAGGGAGTGATATACCGGATTAAACCCATTTCCCGGCTTGATCTATTGTGATAATTAGTTTAATCTGGTAGTAGTATACCAGATTAAACTAAGGAATGAATCCATGCTTGAACGGACCATGAAAAAAGTCATTGAACAAACCTCAAAGGGGTTTCCGGTACTCCTGCTGACCGGACAGCGGCAGATTGGCAAGACAACCTTACTTGAAAGCATGGCTTCCAAGGACCGGCGCTACGTGTCCCTGGATGATCTACAGGCCCGCAATATGGCTAAAAATGACCCCAGTGCTTTTATTCAGCAGTACGAGCCGCCGGTCATCATTGACGAGGTTCAATACGCACCGGAACTTTTTACCTATATCAAAATCCATGTGGACCAACACAAACTCAAGGGGGAAAAGCCCAAGGGAGCATTTTGGCTTACCGG
Organism: Spirochaetia bacterium; assembly: GCA_025997655.1. Taxonomy (GTDB): domain Bacteria; phylum Spirochaetota; class Spirochaetia; order Treponematales; family Breznakiellaceae; genus Termitinema. The sequence continues at coordinate 9,329 of BNUW01000001.1, read as the reverse complement.
GTCCCAGCAGTATCGTCTCATGGAGGGCATACAAGAGAGCCTTGCCGGACGGGTCGCGATTCTTGATATGCTGGGATTATCCTACAAAGAAATAATCGAAAAACCTTTTGCGGGCGAGCCTTTTTGGCCATCCATGGAAATGGCGCATAGAAAACCTTTTAGCAGGGAGCTTTCCATCCGGGAGGTATATGAACATATCTGGAACGGTTCCTTCCCGCAGATGCTTGTTGATAAGAACATTAACCGGAAACTATTTTACAGTTCCTATATTCAAACCTATATTTCCCGTGATATAAAAGATTTTTATAACATCACCAATGAACTGGCCTTTCATAACTTTCTGGTTGCAGTGGCGGCACGAACCGGACAGCTTTTAAACTACACGAATCTGGCGAATGACGTCGATATAGACTTGAAAACCGCCAAGCACTGGCTTTCCATCCTTGAACGGACTGCCATCATCCAGTTACTGCGCCCCTACAGTCCCAACGTCACCAAGCGTATTGTCAAAACCCCCAAGGTCTATTTTCTTGACACCGGGCTTGCATCGTACCTTACCAACTGGGACAGCCCCGACAGTCTGATGGCCGGCGCCATGAACGGGCAAATGCTGGAAACCTGGGTGTTCGGCGAGATTCTCAAGAGTTTCTGGCATAATGGTGACAACCCGGCCATTTATTTCTACCGCGATACCAACCAAAAGGAAATTGATTTTGTGCTGGAAAAAAACATGACCCTGTATCCCATCGAAGTAAAAAAATCCGCCATGCCCAGCAGAACCGATCTACGGCATTTCAAAGTCCTGGAAACGCTGGGCAAAAAGGTTGGGACCGGCGCGGTACTCTGCCTATACCCTACGGTAATGCCGCTTGGGGAGGATGTTATATCGTATCCGGTGTGGGAGATTTAGTACCACATTACGGTATAAGCGCTACTTTAAGGTCTCCGTGTTTACCCGTAGCGTATTCAAAACCCTTTTCCCATTCATCCAGGCGGAAGGTGGTCTTTATCATGCCATCGGTTTTCAGGGTTCCTTTATCAATGCCCTCAATGACAAAGGGGAAACAGTAGGGGCTCAGGTGGGTGCCAAGAACGTCCAGTTCCTTCCGGTCTCTGGTGGTATTACTTGTTAGGGTATTATATACTTTTTTGATAAAAAGGTCACTATGGGAAAATCAAATTGATACGGATATCAACCGTCCGGACCGGAGATTGTCAAAATCTGATGCCTGTTGTATACTTATAGTATGCCAGCAATGATTTATAAACAACAGGCGTATGTCGAGCTGAAACGGCGGCTCATTAATTGCGAGTATCCCCCCGGTTCGTGCATCAATGAGGCGGTCCTCGTGGAAGAGCTTGGATTTAGCCGCACGCCGATCCGGGAGGCTCTTGCCCTCATTGAGCAGGAAGGGTTTGTCCGCATCATGCCCAAAAAGGGAGTTTTTGTTACCGGGATTTCCCTCAACGATGTTAAACAGATTTTCCAAACCCGCAAAGAAATCGAACCGATCACCCTGCGCCTTGCGGCGCCGAACCTGCCGTCCAAAGAATTAGCCGAATTTCACGGCCGTTTTATCGAAAAAACGCCGGATATACGTTCCGGTCTCCATTTAGATATGGCGATGCATCTTTTTATCATCGAACATTGCGGTAATCGTCACATTATCGAGATGATGCACCGGGTTTTTGAAGAAAATACCCGTATTATTATTTCCAGCAAGCAAAATGAGGTCGAAATCCATGATGCCCGGGCTGAACACGCCGAAATTCTCCAATTATTGCTGGCCGGCAAAACCGAAAATGCCGCCGCTTCTATGCTGGAACACCTCCGTCACTGTGAACGGGCTGCACTGGAATTCTTCTATAATAATATGTCTTCTAATATCAAACCCGATTTTTCCTACAAAGCATCCCTCGATCTGATCCGTAAAATTCCCAAAAAAATCTTGACAGATTAAAATTCGTGTTGTATACTACAGATGTTGTATATAAATACAACATACACATATCACAGGAGGAGTTCGTTTATGAAAAAGAAATTGATAGTTGGCGTGATTGTATTGGCTGCGATTGTGGCAATTGCCGCTTGTTCCGGGGGACGCCAGGAACAGGTTCGCGGGTCATCCGGAAGTTCTTCCGGGAAGGTAGCGGGCCACCCCTACCGGGATCCCGTCAAGATCGCCTATGTGGCCCACGACATCGGCACACCGGTCAACCAGGCCTGGTTCGACGGCATGAAACGCGAAATCGTTGACTACCCGAATATCACCATACAGGGGTTTGACGGCAAGTCCAGCGCGGAAAATCAGGTGAAAATCATGGATGAAATCATCACCCAGAAATACAACGCCATCATCCTGCAGGCCAGCGATAACGCGGCCCTGGCGCCCAGCGTAACGGCGGCGGAAAAGGCCGGGATTGTGGTTATTACCCTCAATTTGACCGTCGATTCCGCCCACGCGGGGTTTGTAAAAATGGCGGATTATGACGCCGGACGTCTGGTTGGCGAGCAGTTGGCAAAGCAGTTTAATAATAAGGGTAAATTTGTGATTATCCAGGGCATTGTCGGTGGAATTCGCCCTGCCCAATTGGAACTTGGCTTCCGCGAAGCGCTTGCCAAACATTCGGGTATGGAAATCCTTGCCGCCCAGCCTGCGGACTTCCGCAAGGACAAAGCCATGACGGTTATGAATTCCTTCTTGCAAACCTACAGCCAGATTGACGGCGTTTTCGCAATCAACGATGCCATGGCCATGGGCGCCTCCCTTGCCGCCGAATCCGCAGGACGCCTTTCCGGTATGGCCATTTGGGGCGCGGACGGTGAAAGAGACGCCCTGGTGATGATTGAACAGGGCAAGCTGGCGGGGACTATTTATACCAACTGCTTTGAAGAAGGCTCCACCTGCCTCAAGCTGGCCCTGTATGTTTTGGGTTCCGAGTATGATACATCCAATGTTACCGTAACCGGCGTTATGGCTATGCAGCCGATTATCGCCACCAGGGCAACGGTTGGAAATATCGCCCAAGAGGACAGATGGTAAGAGTATGGCGCTAAATCAGGGAACGCTGCGGAAACTAATTTCGCTTGCCACACTTTTGGCGCTGTTTGTGGTGTTCGCTGGTACATCCAGCCACTTCATCAGTCTCCGCAACCTGTTCTCGATTTTTAGGGACGCCAGTATCATCGGCATCATCAGCGTAGGCCTTACGCTGGTGATTGTCACCGCCGGCATCGATCTTTCCACCGGCGCGGCCCTTGCATTTTGCTGCATGGTCATGGCAAATTTTTACCGCTATACCGGGACCCCCGTCTGGTGCATTCTTGTAATCGGCGTAATCACGGGGGGCCTCTGCGGCCTCTTAAACGGCCTGGTCATTACCCGGCTTAAACTGCCGGAGTTCATCGCCACCCTTGCCACCATGGGTATATTTCGGGGCCTTACCTACATGACGGCAATCAAAGTAAACGGCACGATCATCAACCAGCCGATTCGGGATTTCCGTTTTACCCTGTTAGCCGGAGATGTCGGCGGCCTTTATTATGTAACCATAGCATTTTTCCTGGTGATAATCGCCGGCCAGCTTTTACTGCGGAATACCCGCTTCGGTACCTTTGTATACGCCGTCGGCACGAATATGAAATCCGCCGAACTTTCCGGCATCAATACAAACAATGTCCGGCTTGCCGCATTTATCATCACCGGCTTTTGCTGTGGTATCGGCGCGCTCTTTATGATTGGCCGTATGCAGACCGCCACAACCGACTTCGGGGTGGGCATGGAATTTGACATCATTGCTGCGGTGGTGGTGGGCGGCTGCGCCTTAAACGGCGGGCGCGGCGATATGATAGGCAGCATGATTGGCGCGGTATTTATGGCAATGCTTGACAACGGCATCTATAAATATCAAATCAATACCTCCTGGCAGCCCATCATTAAAGGGGCTATCATTGTACTGGTCATCGTCTTTGACGCATGGTACCGGAACCTTATGGAAAAACGCTTGCAGATACAAAAGAATGCGGATATTAGTATGGCGAGGAGCAAAGCATGAGCGCAGAACTTCTCCGCGTTAGGGGTATAAAGAAATCCTTCGGTGCAACACCGGTACTGAAGGATGTTGATATGGAGATTGTCAAGGGCGAAGTTCACGCGCTGATGGGGGAAAACGGCGCAGGAAAATCCACCCTGATAAAAATAATCACCGGGGTGTATCAAAGTGATGATGGAGAGGTTTTTTTTAACGGCAAAGAAACTGAAATTAATTCCCGGACGGATGCGCAAAATCTTGGCATTGCCTGTATCTACCAGGAACTGAGCGTTATTCCCACCCTCACGGTGGCGCAAAATATTCTTTTAGGCCGGGAACCTTCCATCGGCAAAACCCCCTTTATCAACAAAAAAGAGATGAATAGGACCGCCCAATCTTTGATAGACCGTTATGGTTTTAATCTTAACCCAACGGATGCCCTTGAAAAACTTACCATCGCACAGCGGCAGATGGTCGAAATTCTCAAGGCCCTTTCGGTACAGGCTTCCTTAATCATCATGGACGAGCCTACCGCATCCCTAAGCGGCAAAGAAGCGGAGGCGCTTTTTTCGATTATCAAAAACCTGCGGGGTATGGGTATATCGGTTTTGTATATATCCCACCGCCTTGATGAAGTATATATGCTTTCCGACCGCCTGACGGTTCTGCGGGACGGCAAAAAAGTCGCCCTGCTGAGTAAGGCGGAGATTGTTCCCGAAAATGTTATCCATTTAATGATAGGTAAATCCCTTGACAACAACGCGGACTACGGGACTATGAAGCCAAACAACAACGAAACGATTCTTACCGTAAAAGGTCTTTCCCGTACCGGTGTGTTTGAAAACCTTAGTTTTACGGCGAACAGGGGCGAAATTTTGGGATTCGGCGGCCTAATCGGTTCGGGGCGTACGGAAGTGATGCGCTGCATTGTTGGCGCCGATAAATATACCGGCGGAGAATTATTTTTTGAGGGCAAACCCTACATCCCTGTTTCAACATTCAAGAGCATTTTAGTAACGGCATTTGTCTTGTACCGGAAGACCGGCGCAGCCAGGGATTTATACCGCTCCTTTCGATTAAGCGGAATATCGCCCTGCCGAACTACGATTTAATCGGTAAAAAGCTGCGGGCCATTTCATCAAAAGAGGAAATGGAAATGAGCCGGGGGGCTATTAAAAAACTTGATATACGTCCGACGGACCCGGAAATGAAGGTAAGCGTCATGTCCGGAGGCAATCAGCAAAAGGTAGTGCTGGCAAAATGGCTGCAACGGGATCTGAAGATATTGATTGTGGATGAACCGACCGCAGGCATTGACGTTGGCGCCAAGGACGAGATTTATAAAATTCTGGAAGATTTGGCGGCCCAGGGTGTTCTTATCATCCTTGTATCATCGGATTTGCGGGAACTTATCCGGCTTTCCACACGTATACTGGTTATGCGAAAGGGCGGCATCATCAGGGAGTTCCGCGAAGGCAATGTAAGCCAGGATGATGTGCTTGCCGCGGCGTCCGGGCTTGGGACGGAGGCCGGAAAAAATGAATGAACCTAAAACAAACGCATTGGGGACGGCCCGTGTGTCCATCCTTATAAAAAAATTCCAGAAGCCCCTCATCCTTGCGGCATTCGTTATTGTCCTGACCATCATTGCGCCCCATAGTTTCCCCACATCCCGCAACATTTCTAATGTACTGTGGTCGGTGTCAACCATCGGCATCATGTCCTGCGGTTCAATCTTTGTCATCCTCCTGGGGGGCATCGACCTCTCAGTAGGATCCGTGATGGCCTTCTCCGGAGCCCTGGCGGTAACGATCATACGAAGCTCAAACTATTCAACCGGGGGCGCGCTCATTGGCATAGCGGCGGCGCTTATAACCGGCATGATTGTGGGCGCTTTTCACGGGGCGCTTATTACCAAATTCGGCGTGCCCGCATTCTTAATCACCTTTGCTACCCAGATTATTTTAAGCGGCGCGTCCCAATTACTGCTGGGCAACAAAATTTTAAGCTGCCTCCAGCCTGAATTGTTTACCGCCATAGGGATGAAAAAGATTTTCGGTTTTCCGCTCCCCATTTACCTTATGCTCCTCGCCGCCCTTATCAGTTGGTTTGTGCTGAACAAAACGCAGTTTGGCCGCAATATATACGCAGTGGGCGGCAATTCTACGGCGGCGGATCTGTCGGGGATTAATAATACGGGCATAACCATGAGCGCCTATGTTATATCGGGGTTTACCGCTGCCGCCGGGGGTATCGTGCTCGCCAGCATGACCCAGCAGGCCATAGCCAACGCCGGTTTGGGTTACGAGACCGAGGTTATTACGGCGATTGTCATAGGCGGCGCAAGTCTCATGGGCGGCGAAGGAAATATTACCGGGGCAATTTTCGGCGCAGTGTTGGTGGGGCTTCTGAATAACGGCCTCAACCTTCTTAATGTTCCGGCAACGGTTCATCCCTTTGCCAAGGGCATCGTGATTATCGTTGCAGTTGCGACGGATACCATGGGCAGGCAGGGCCGGAAACACAAATTCACCGGGGCATTTAAAAATTTGTTCTCAAAAAGGAGCGCGACATGAAAATTATTGACGCCCACGTTCATATATGTGACGTTCTCGCAGGTTACTGCCGGCGGGGAGAGCTTCGTGCCATTGGCGGCGGCAGGGCAATGTGGGCAAACGGGGATGTGATGCACCTTATCCCCGAGGGGTACGGCGATAGTAATTATACCGCCGAGTCCGCCATACGGATGATGGACGAAAACGGCGTCGAAGCCGGTGTAATAATGCAGGGCAGCATGTACGGATTTCAGAATAACTATATTAAGGGGGTGCTTAAAAAATATCCTGATCGGTTCCGTGGATCCTGCACGGTGGACCCCTTTGCCAAAAATCATTTAGAGATGCTTGAGGAGATGATGGCGTGGACCCGGCTCGTTAAATTCGAGGTGAGCAACGGCGGCGGTCTTATGGGCGTACACGAAGACTTTGCCCTGGACGGGCCGCGGATGCTGCCCATATACGAGATTATAAACGCCCATAAGGGTGTCGTAACCATTGATTTTGGGGATTATACCATGGCCAGTTACCAACCCCTGGCCATGCGCCGGGTTGCGCAAAAATTCCCGGACCTTACCATTGTGCTATGTCACCTGCTTGCTCCCATCCCCGGTCACTATGACGAAACACGTATCGGGCTTGAAGCGCTTAAGCTGCCCAATGTTTGGTTTGATATTGCCGCCCTCCCAAAAATTGTGGCCGTTGAAAAATTCCCCTTCCCTTCCTGTGCAGAATCGTTAAAAATGGCGAAGGAGATTGTCGGCCCCGACAGATTAATGTTCGGCACCGATATGCCCTTCGCCCTGACCCATTCAAGCTATCATGATCTGAAACAGTATATCATTGATTCAAAGGTGTTTACCGAAGATGAATTGCATAAAGTTTTTTATGAAACAGCAAAACACCTATATTTTGCAAAGGAATTTGTATGAAGACAATTGTATCATTTTTTGGCGAAAAGACCGGGGTATTTGAAAAACTAAATGCCCGTGCGGAAGAATATGCTGCGGGTCTCGGTTTTTCCTACCGGTGGACGCCCCAGACTCCCTTTAATCAGGCGGAGGTAACAGGGATTCTATCCGCCGCCGATGCGGGTATTATTGATGTTGAACCCTATGGCGAAGCTATTTTCAGCAAGATACACGATTCGTGCAAACTGCTGGTACGCTTCGGCGTGGGCTTTGATAAGGTTGACCTCAAGGCCGCGAGCAGGCACGGCATCGCCATTGCCCGCACCACCGGCGCAAATACCCTGGGGGTAGCCGAAATGGCCTTTTCCCTTATTCTGGCAGCCCGTCGCAGCGTGAAGCGCTTTGATAAGGCCGTTGCAGAATGCGATTGGGGTAAGGTCGTGGTAGACGAAACCATACAGTCGGTCATCGGGATTGCGGGATTCGGCGCTATCGGCAAGGCGGTAGCAAAACTGTTTTCCGGCTGGGACTGCGAACTAATCGCCTACGATCCCTATCCCGACCAGAAAGCTATGCAGGCCCTGGGTGTAAAGCCGGTAAGCCTGGAGGAACTCTTTCAAAGGGCGGATGCCATTACCCTGCATATTCCCTACACACCGGAAACGCATCATATTGTGGGGGAAAAACTTTTAGGGCTCATGAAAAAAAGCGCCGTTATTGTAAACACCGCACGGGGTAACATCATTGACGAAAACGCCCTGGCCCTGGCTCTTAAAGAAAACCGAATACACGGCGCGGGGCTTGATGTATTCGGGGAAGAACCGCTTCCGGCATCGTCGCCCTTAATCGGCCTGCCAAACATTGTACTTACCCCCCATGTTTCCAGCCAAACCGAACAATCCCTATGGCGTATATACAAAATGGCCATAGACATTGCCGCCGACTTTTTTGCCGGCAAGGGTTCGCCCCATATTTTGAACCCCGATTATAAGGCCGCACCATGACAGAATTACATTTTACTAAAAAAGATCTGACCCGGATCAAGGACTGTTACGCGGTCTGCCCGGTAACAGCCCGGGGCAGGCTTTATTATATCTATGCGTCGGACTGCGAGGGTCCCTGCTGCGCAATTGATGCGCAAACCGGGGATGTCACCACGATTTGGGAAAGTCCCGGGGGAACCATGTCCATAGTGCCCCTGCCGGAAAAAGACGGTGAATTCCTGATAAGCCAGCGCTTTTTACCGGGTTTTACCGCACGGGGCGCACGGATACTGCGCGTAACCTTTGATGGCGCCGTATGGCGGACCGCATTATGGATGGATCTGCCATACATCCATCGTTTTGATATACTCAAATCCGGCGGCGGCTATTATTTTTTAGGCTGCGTTCTCTCAAGCACCACCAAAGAGCAGGCTGATTTTGATTTTCCCGGAAACCTTGTCGCTGCGCCGCTGGACACAAACTTTTCACCGCCGCTGAAACTGGAAATAATCGCCGGGGGCATGACCCGCAATCACGGATACTGGCGCAACAGAGATGCACAGGGCGCATATACGGCCTGCGACGAAGGTATCTTTTATGTATTGCCTCCGAATACGGACGCCGGAAAATGGCATGTGGAAAAAATATTTAACCAGCCCACCTCGGATATAGCCTTATGCGACATTGACGACGATGGCGAGGAGGAGATGGCGGCGATTCATCCCTTCCATGGAGACAGTTTTGTTGTATACAAAAAATACTCGGGCCAATGGCGGGAACTGTACCGCTATCCCGACCCCATGGAATTTATTCATGCGGTATGGGGGGGCAAACTCGGCGGCAGGGCT